>DASURS010000112.1:0-19552 GCA_036279935.1 Pyrinomonadaceae bacterium | reverse complement strand
GATCCGGAAGGCAACCTGCGCAAGATCTATCGCAAGGTGAATCCGGAAGGACACGAGCAGGTGTTGCTGGACGACATCAAAGCCATGCAGGCGAATGGCTGAAATGCTAGCCTACGTCTTCTGGCACTGGCCGCAAGCGGGCGTCGACGCGGAAACGTACGTCGATCATCTGGTGACGTTTCATCGCACGCTTGGTGAAAACAAGCCCGTTGGCTTCCAGGGCTCGCGAGTCTTTCGCATTCACAATCCGAGTTGGCTGGAGACGAACGGCGACGCTTACGAAGACTGGTATCTGCTCGACGATTCGGCCGCGCTGGACGTGATCAACCACGCGGCCGTGTCGGGCGTTTGCGAAGCGCCGCATAATCTCGTAGCGAGAGAAGCTGCCGGTGGGACCGCAGGTTTGTATCGTGTGCGGTTCGGAGCGATTGGCGAGACGCGTTATGCCACGTGGCTCTCGAAGCCCGACGGGATGTCTTACGCGGATTTTTATTCGACGTTAGAAGCGATCCCGGGTATCGCTTTGTGGCAGCGCCAGATGACGCTTGGGCCAACCACTGAGTTCGTCATCCACAGCATGAATCCGATTCAACTTCCCGAAACCATCCAACCTAATCAAGCCTTAACTCTGCAAGCAGTGGGCAGTGATCCGACGCAGCTTTGATCAGATCGCGCGGCTCCGTAGTCACTGCACAGCTTACAAGACGATCTGCAAACGATTTCGGCAGAAACACGTAATCCAGCCTGACGTGTGGATCCCAGGTCGGGAACGTGTACCCCTTGTCGTCGGGATGCAGCATTCGGTAGCCGTCCGCATACCCGGCATCGAGCATGAGCTGAATACTCTCGCGTTGCAGCTTGCGCCCGCTGATCCAGATCAGCGCTCGAATCCAGGCGGGAAGTTTACCGAGCTCGAGAATCTCGCCCGGCGCGAGCGTGTTGAAGTCGCCGACGAGGACGTGAAAACCGTGCTGGTGTCGCTCGATTCCCTGCAGCAGCGAGCGAATCTCGCGCGTGCGCCGTCGTTCATCCCACTTCGAGAAGCGCGCGCTCAAGTGCAAGCCAAACACGCGCGCCTCACTGCCCGCGGGAACGATCTCGAGAAACGAGTGACGCGCGTCGGCGGGATAATGCCACTCGTGATATGCGACTTCCTGACGGCTCAAAAAGCCGATTGAATGGTTGCGGCGCGCGGCCCAGAACGGAAAACCAGCTTCCTTCGCGACCCGCTCGATCACTTCCGGACGAGTTGCTTCCTGAAAGACGACGAGATCGGGCGCCAGCGCTTTGATCGTTTCCGCAAGCGCGTGCTCACGTCCGAGTCCGCCAAACCTGATGTTGTAACTGAGCAGTCTCAGCGTCACGCCTCTGTCCCAGGCTCGACGACGACGAAATACGGTTCACCGAAGAGTACGTCGCGGCCGTAGAGCACGAGGCTCGACGTGGCCTGAAAGTTAACGGGCCGGCCGACGAGCTTCTGCAACGACTCGCGCAGAGGGTTCAGGCTGGGGGCGATGTTGGGGTCTTTGTCGCCGAGTGGCTTCGTGTGCAAACTGGGAATGTAGTATCCGTCAGACGACCATGCTTCCATGACTTTGCTGCCGACGAGCGTGACGTCGAGATCGCTCGTGCCGCGACCTTTGGAGTCGAACGGTGCGCCGTCCTCGTGACGCTTGTTGGTGATGACGCTGCCGCGCAGAACTATGCCGGTGCCTTCCGGCAACCCTTGTTGCAGCTTCCGGTAGAACGCGATGAAAAGACGTTCATCGCCGCCGAAGCCGAGCGTGATGATGCGCGAGCGAATCTCGTTGTCGCTCATGTCGTAAGCATCTTTTGGTCCTGTTTGCTCTGTCATTTGATCTCAATCTCAGCCATTACCGGAATATGATCCGACGCTAACGTCTGTATCACCCACGTCTTCTTCGCGCGAGCGCCCGCACGCGCGTTGTAGAAGATGTGGTCGATGCGTTTCATGGGTTTGTCGGCCGGGTAACTAAATCCATCTCCTTCTGCGCGGCCGGCGACCCACGCGTCGTCGAATTTGGTGCGCATAAGCTGGTAAGCGCTGCCTGCCGGCGTGTCGTTCAAATCGGCGACGACGATCAGCGGTCCTTTCGTGTTTTCAAGAAACTTTAGCATCTGTTCAGTTTCAAACAAGCGCCCGACTTCATACTGGTAGTCGAGGTGCGTCGTCACAAAGTTGAGCCGCTTGCCGTCGACTTCGACTTCGACTCGCAACATGCCGCGCCGTTCCGCTTCGCGCTTGTTCTCGAACATGCGGTGCTCGGTGTTTTTGATCGGCAGCCGCGACAGAATCGCGACTCCGTATTTGCCGCCCTGGTAATCGAGATTCGGCGCGAAGGCGTACTCCATTCGCGTCAGCGCGGCGAGCTCGGCGAGCTCGTCCTTCCCTTCCGTTCGTTTCACACCGCGATCGACTTCCTGCAAGCCAACGAGATCGGGACGAGCCGCATTGATGACGTCGGCGATGCGCTGGAGATCGAGTTTCTTGTCCATGCCGACGCCGACGTGAATGTTGTACGTCATCACACGGATCGTTTGTTTGGCAGGCCAAAAAGTCGCAACTGCGAGAAGGACGAATAAGGCTATTCGTAAGATCTGAGTTGGCATAAGTGCGATGCGCATCTTAACATGGGCGCTTCATGCGTCTCTTCCCCTGGCTCGTCATGTTCTGCGCCGCGTTCTCAGCGGGCGCGATAAATGCCATTGCCGGGGGTGGGACGCTGATCACATTCCCCATCCTCATCTGGCTCGGACTTGACGCCAAGGTTGCGAACGGCACCAGCACGGTCGCGCTCTGGCCTGGACTGTTCGGCGGTCTGTTCGGCTATCGCAAGGAGCTTGAAAACAGTTCGTCGATACTCTTCCGTCTCGGATTGACGAGCGTGATTGGCGGCGCGCTGGGCGCATGGTTGCTGATCTGGACGCCGTCGCCAGTCTTCGCCAGCCTCGTGCCGTTTCTGATCCTCTTCGCGACCATCCTTTTCATGGCCCACGGCGAGATCAACAGGCGCCTCCGCCTCGGTTCGATCGACGAAAGGCCAACGGGTGTTTGGTGGGCCGGCGCCATAGTTTTCCAGTTCTTCTCGGCCATGTACGGCGGCTACTTCGGCGCCGGCAACGGCATTCTGATGCTCGCCGCGCTCGGCCTCCTCGGATTGAACGAACTGCATCGCGCCAACGGCATCAAGAACTTCCTCGGCATCTGCATCAACAGCATCGCCGTCGTGAGCTTCGCGTTTGCGGGTCTCGTGGTGTGGCCGGACGCGTTGGTAATGGCTTGCGGCGCGCTGATTGGGGGATATTTCGGCGCGCGTATGGCGGTGCGCGTCGGTCAGGTTTGGGTACGACGCGGCATCATCGTGATCGGGCTCGTCATCTTTGTCGTCATGTTGTGGAGGCTGCGCTACCGGTGAAGTTGCCGCGTGAGTTTTACACTCGTCCCAACGTCCTCACCGTCGCTCGCGATCTGCTCGGCAAGCTGTTAGTCGTTCCTGCGGCTGACGGTCAACGCGTGGCGGGAATGATCGTGGAAGTCGAAGCGTATCGCGGCCCGGAGGATCGAGCTTCGCACGCGTACGGCGGCCGGAGGACGAAGCGGACGGAGACGATGTACCAGAAAGGCGGCATTGCGTACGTCTATTTTGTTTACGGGATGTACTACCAGTTCAATGTGGTCAGCAACGTTACGGACGTTCCGCACGCGATTCTGGTGCGCGCACTAGAACCGGTCGAGGGAATCGAGTTGATGCGCGAACGCCGTCACTCGCATCCCGATCGCAACCTCACCAACGGCCCGGGCAAACTGTGTCTCGCGATGGGAATCGATCGCGAATTGGATAAAGCAGACCTGCTCGGCGATCGTGTTTGGCTGGAAGAGTTTCGAAAAGTCTCGCCGCGCCAGATCGCGAGAGGCCCGCGCATTGGTATCGACTACGCCGAGGCCTGGATCGAAAAGCCGTGGCGCTTCTGGGTGCGAAATAATCCGTTCGTGAGCCGGTTGAAGTGATCAGCGCATGAACTTGCGGCGGATGGCGAGGATCAGCAGCGCGGCCTGCAGTGGCCCAACCACCGATTCCAGTATCACGCTGAACGTAGCAGCATCAGTCACGGGTTTGGGATCCGGTTTCTGCAACGAGAGCACACCGAGACTGTACATCAACGCTTTCTTCAGAGGCAGAGGTTTCCCGACTTCATCTGCGGGAATCGCGACCTGTTGAGTCGCAACGGGTGAGACCACCACATCGGTCCGCGCAAACCCGGCTAGCATGTAGATGAAACCGAAGATCAGCCACAGCCCGACCAGACATAACGCGGCTCGCCGGATGCGTTCGCCGTAGCCGCTCGCCGCCCAGTACCACCAGTGCAAGGTCCAGAACGCGCGACCATCCTTTTTCGCGAAGCGCTGCGCTTCCATCGACGCGTAGCGAAAGTCTGAAGCGTCACGATAGCGGTGCTCTTCTTCACTGTTGACGGCGAGATCCCGATACGCTTCGGACAGCCGTCCATATCCTCGCGCGTCGTATCTTTCCACTGCCTTCGTGATCTCGTCACGATGATCCTTCGGCCATTCAACGTCGATGAATTTGAACTTCGTGGGCGAGCTGTTGATGAACCACCACGGCCGGCACGCCGTGTTCATAATGGCTAAAAGCTCAGGATGGTCGAGTCTGATGCTATCAAATGAGACCCGGTGTTTCAGTGAAAACGTAGATTGCTCCTCAGTTCCGGAAAACTGTACTGAGTCTCGAAAGGTCGCACTAAAATTAACATCCTTCTCAAAAACCGCGAGATTGAACCTGGCTTCACCAACAAACGTTGCTGCTGAAAATGTCACGGATTCGCTGAACTTCGATCGAAAAAAGTTTGTCTCAGCATTGAACGTGCAAACCGAAAAATCTACGGGACCTTTGAAGTGAGAGCCGACAACCACACTCTCGTTAAACTCGGCGCCGTTAAAAGTCACACGCTCTTCGAACGTTACATCGAGAACGATCTGGCTAAGGAATTTAGCGTGAGAGAAATCGACGGCGCTAGTAATGTTCATATCGCGCCAAACGATCGTGATTGGAACCCGCGCCCAGGCGAAATTGAAATCTCCCTGCGCGACTTTCTGGTCAAAGGCATCGAGAAAGTCAGGCATCCTATCGTCGCTTGCAGAATGGAGCGCGCAATAGTTCACGCTGTCAAATTTTTGGACTTCACCGAGACAGGCGCCGTTGGAACGTTTGAAATCAACGCACTGAGGATTCGAGTTTGGCGCGTTCGACGGAGGAGACGTCATCGAAAAGAGTTTTCATTCGCTTCCGTACCGGATCTCCATGTGTCTGGTCCGGTAGGCGGCGAGGACTAGTACCAATAGCGTCACGAGCAACATGCTCGGAACCGCAATCCATGCCGGCGTTGGTTCGGCAACGACCGCCAACGGCCCTTCCGAAATCGCCGTCGACAACGGCACGGGCATCAGTGAGTTGAGATAGTGAACAACGCTGATCTTCTTCAGCAACGGCGGCAGCAGGAAGTTAAGCCACTCCCAACCGTAAAGCAATAACGCGGGAATGATCGGGTTGCGAATGAACAATCCAACCACCAGAAAGAACGCGCCATACCCGACACACGCCAGCATCGTGATTCCGGCGTAGCCGAGCATGTGGCTCAAGCCTTGACCATCGCTGAAATACCGCACGTTCTGCGAGTAAAAAGGAACGTAAAGCAACAACATGGCGAGCACGGTCGTGGCCGTGAACATCACCATCGACGTAAACAAACCCGACAGGTACTTGCCGACGACGAGCACTTCCCTTCGCACAGCGCTCAGGAAGTAGTAGTGCAGACTGCGATCGACGAGCTCGCCGCGAAACAGGTTCATGAAGATCCACGCGCAGCCGAAAAACACGACCGTGCGCATGATGAAGCCGTGATAGAGAACGGCGTAAACCTTTCCGTAATTGCTGAAGTCGCGAAATTCGTTACCGGGCGGACGAAACAGCGCCAGGGCGATCAGCGGAAGCAACGGCAGTGCGGCGACCAGGTAGATCAGCAGCGACCGCCGGCTCAGAAAGTTTTTGTGCAGCTCCAGACTCAGGATCGCTCGTATCTGCCGCAGCCAAAGTGGCCAGGACGGCGAGCTCTTCTCGGGCGTAGTCATCACGTCAACAGCAGAACTCATGCAAGTAGGCTCCTATTCACTACCACCCGAAGTGCCGATCAGATACTGGTAAACGGCGCTGAGATCGTCGTCAACGGGCGCGACTGATTCGACGTTCACCTGTCCTTCGCTCACCGCGCGATTTAGCAGCAGATAAAAACGGTCCGCATCGCGCGTCTTGACGAACAAGCCACGACGATCTTCGTGCAACCGAGCCTCGACGACGTGGTCCTGCGAGAAAACGTACGCCGCGAGTTTCGCCGGTTGATCGCAACGAATCAGGATCTGCATCGGATGCTCTTCCATTTCGTCGCGCACGCCGTGAATGTTTCCTTCGGCGACCACGTAGCCATTGTTCAGCAGCACCACGCGATCCGACATCATGTCGACTTCGTGCAGGATGTGCGACGAGATGATCAGGTGCAGACCTTCCGCGGCGAGTCTGCGAAAAAGGGCGATCGTTTCGGCGCGAACCATGGGATCGAGACCATTGAGCGGCTCGTCGAGGATCAGAACGACCGGTTGGTGCGCGATCGATTGCGCCAGGCGAATGCGTTGCCGCATTCCCTTGCTGTACGCCGCCACTTTTCGATCGGCGGCGTCGACGAGATTGACCCGCTCGAGCGCAACTTGACTCAACTCGTTCGCGCGCTTGCTGGTGTAACCATGTACCGACAGGAACGAGTTAATGAACTCGCGACCGGTCACGCCTCGCGGAAACGAATCAAACTGCGTGCAGTAGCCGACTTTCCGAAACAGACGCTCCGGTTGATCCGTCGGAATCCCGAGCAACGTGATCGATCCGCGCGTCGGGCGCAGCAGTCCGGTCATCAAGTTCATCAACGTCGACTTCCCGGCGCCGTTTGGACCGACGAGACTCGTGATGCCCGGCGCGATCTGGAGGTTGACGCGATTCACGCCAAGTATCTCGCCGTAAAACTTGGAGACGTTGTCGAAGACGATGAGTTGATTGGCCGGCGTGCTCACTTTACGACCTCGTAAGCTTTTACTTTCCACGACAGCAACGCGAGACAGACCACGCAGATCAGGAACAGCATCGTCCACGATGCCCACAACGGCGGTTGATTGAATACGAATTCGCGCAGCAGCGTGCCGTCAAAGTCGCTCATGCGTCTCACTTCGGTGAGCCGGTCAAACGTGCCAAAGAGGCCGGCGGTCACGTTTCTGATCAGCGTCGGCAGGCCGAGCAGGTTACCCATGCGCGTCCGGAAGATCTCGTTGATGAACTCGCCAAACACCCACGGAAACAGCAGCAACCCGAGCATCGCGCCGCTCGCGACAACGCGCCACTTCACCAGCGCGGAGATCGTTTGCGAAAGCAGCGCCAGCAAAAGTATCCAGACAACGCCGGAGATCACGATCGCAAATGCCATCGACAAGTTCGCCCTGAACCACGTGAAGCCTTCCAGGTACGATTGAAACAAGAAGAGCAGCAACTGCGGGATCCACGTGATCGCCGACAGCAGGATCAGCAGCACCGACATCTTTCCCATGACGTACTCGGTGCGCGTAAACGGGCGGCAGAGGTAGAGCGGGAGCGCGTTGTTCCTCAAATCACGCGATACGAGCGGCGGACCAATCAGCAACGCCATGATGAAGGCGAACCCGAACTGGATGTCGACAAATGTCTCGAAGAAAGTCGCGTCGACCGGGAAGAGTTCGAGGACATTGACCTTCATTGCCGCCAGTGCGCCGAAGTTGTAGCGCAGGTAGATCATGATTGCTTCGATCAGCAGCGGCAGGAAGCAGATGGCGAAGAATGCGATGAAGAGTTTGGAATTGAAAACTGCCCGATACGCGTGCCGCGGAATGATCAGGAAGCGGCTCCACTCGGGAGTCAGCCGGCCGGTGTAGGGTTTATAACTCTGCTCATAGACCGCCATGGCCGTTCTCCATCGCTTTCAAGAAAATGTCTTCGAGTGAGTCGCGCTTGTAACTCAGGCGTCGAAGCTGCACCTGCTCCTCGGCAGCCAAACGGTACAAGTCGCGAACTTCCACGCCGTCCTGCAGTACCACTTTCATGCGTGTCGGGTTGGTGATCGCGTACTCGCAGCCGAGCTTCCCCAGCGCATCGACGAATCGCTTCTGATCGCCGCGCGTTTCTAGCATCAGGAACTTTCGGTTCGACTTTCGTTCCTCTTCGAGATTGCAGTAGACGGCGATCTGTCCGTCGCGCAGGATCAGGATCTCGTCGCAGCATTCCTCGACGTCGAGCAGCAGGTGCGACGACAAGACGATGTGCGCTTTCCCGCTGTCGCGAATTTCGCGTATGAGCTTGATCATGCGTAGCCGCGCCGGCGGATCGAGACCGTTTGTCGGTTCGTCGAGGAAGATCAGTCGCGGCCCGTGCACGATCGCCTGGGCCAGTTTCGCGAGCTGCTTCATGCCGAGTGAGTAAGTTTCCAACCTGCGATAACGCGCTTCGCCGAGGCCGACGTAGAACAACGCTTCGTGCGCGCGTTCGAGTGCCGCTTCCGGAGGCAGACCAGAGAGCTCGCCCATCAGCCGCACGAAGTGAACGGCGCTCATCTTCGCGATGAACGAATCGCGCTCGGGCATGTAGCCGATCAGCGACTTGATCTTCTTTGCGTCGTCGACGATGTCGTGACCGAAGATCTGTGCTGTGCCCGCGGACGGTTCGTGAAAGCCGAGCAGCGTGTGAATGAGCGTCGTTTTGCCGGCGCCGTTTGGTCCGAGCAAGCCGATCGCTTTCCCGCGAAGATCGCCGCGGAGGTTCTTCAGTATCTGGCGGCGTCCGAACGTGACGCTGAGACCGTGAAGATCGACGACGGCTGGTTCGTCGTAGGTCGTTTGAGTTTTGATTCCCTGTTCGTGTGCGGTCGCGGGAAGTGCCATGCTCATCTTTATAGCGCTGCGTCCTGATAATTCCAAACGAATCCGAGTCCGAAGACAGTGCCCATTAGTAGAAATGCGCCGATGCAAGCTAACGCTTCCGAGGGCGCTAAAGTTCTGCCTATCGCCAGGATTTCGATCAGAAAAACAGGAAGGTTGAGGACAACGGCTGAAGCGAGAGGAAAGAGTAGCGCTGGCCGGCAACCACCGAGACGCTGTCGCAGCCAGAAGAGCGACGGCGCGTAGGCGAGTGAGAACAAGAGCGCCGCCACGATCATCGAAATGATCGTGGCGCCGTTCAAGTCAGTGCTGGTTGTCAGGAGCAACAGCAAACCCAACAACCATGAACCCATGGAGATTGACAACAACTTCACTTACTACCTCTAGCTCGGTCGGACCATTTTCCATTTGTCATTTGTCGTTTTCCATTTGTCAGCTGCACGCCTTCGCGAGTTCTTAATGGAAAATGACGAATGGAAAATGACAAACGGAAAATGATCCGGACCCAAGACCCAAGACCTAACCTCCTAATGCTTGCCGCCCATGCCTCGTTGAATGATGTTCTGCATTTCGAGAGCATTCGGCATTCCCAGGATCGTCGCCGGACCGAGGCCAAACGGGCCGCCATCGGTGTTGGCATTGAAAGTGATGCTGTCACCCTGAGCGTACGCATAGGCCAGCGTCGGCGGCATGTTGCCCGCGATTGCTTTCATTGCCTCTTGTGGTCCACTCGGAAGTTTCTCGGCCGTGCTTGCCAACCCCGCGGGAACGAGCCCGGCGATGTTGTGATAGAAGACTGCCGAGAAGTTGGCGTTACCGTCAGCCGGCAAGCCCGCCGTGAACTTCGCCGAACGCAGGAGCGAGAAACCGCTCTCCTGAATCGTCAAAGCTCGTTCGACCAACGCGCGGCTTGGACCAACAATCAGGTAGCCATTGGC
The DNA here is from genome assembly GCA_036279935.1 of Pyrinomonadaceae bacterium. Classification (GTDB taxonomy): domain Bacteria; phylum Acidobacteriota; class Blastocatellia; order Pyrinomonadales; family Pyrinomonadaceae; genus PSRF01. The sequence continues at coordinate 9,571 of DASURS010000112.1, read as the reverse complement.
GTACGTGTAGTTCACTTCGACCAGACCGAAGTCTGACGATTTCAACGTGTAGTACTTGCGCCCGCCGAGGTCGGTCTGCTCCATTGTCAATCCCTTGCGGCCGAACTTCGCGACTTCCTTGTTCGCTTCACTCACGACGTGCTCGAGCGCCTGCTGCAAGTGCGTCGGGTCGTTGACTTCGAACACCAGCTTCCACGACGGCGTCGGCAGGATCGGGCCGTCAATCGCGAAGGCAAACTCACCGCCAAGTGGCGCGGCGATGTCGTTGCGAATATCGACGCCGCGAGCCGCCTGCTGCTGATCGAGCGTCTTGCGCAGATCCGGCGAGACTGTTTCCAGCACGCCGAGCAGATCGTCAACCATCGAGACCGGGTTCTTGACTACGAAGCCGGCGACGACGTTTGCGTCAGGCGAGATGTACTCGAGCGAGCCCATCGGTCCCGGCGCCGCGAGCCACGCGGGAATGCCGCGTTGCGTATCGCTGAACGAGATTGAGGCCTGCGTGTTGGTCTTGCCGTTGGTGTCTTTCTGGTCAAACACGAAGTACTTCACACTCAGGACGCCCAACTGCTGCAACGCGTTTTCGTTCTTCTGACCGTCGGGTGCTTTCGTCCGTTCAGCCTTGCTTCGCTCGAGGATGTTTTCAAGGTTCGCGGCTACGAGCAGGCCGGCGCCTTCCTGGTACACCTGTGCGATACGATCGCGGAACGGCGTCGTCGTGAAACTGCTCTTGCTCCCACCTGCGATCACCGTTTGCAGACTCTGAAGCGATTCGAGTTTCGGACTGGCTGCGAACAGGTTGTCCTGAATCCAAATGTAAAGCCGGTCTTCGCCCTCACCCCATGTCGGCACGAAGCTCTTCGGGTCTTCGACGAAGCTCAGCCTGGCTGTCGCGTTCTGATCGCCGGAGTACTTCGTGATCTGCTGTTCGATAAGCTCGCGGAGGCCGGCCGAGTTCTTCAACTCCGCCAACACCAGCGGCTCACCGGGTTCAGTCTTCGCGTTCATCGGTACGGACACGGCAATCTCGTCGCCCAGGTACGAACCGAACTGGCGAATCGTCTGAACGACCTCGTCCATGTTCTGGCGTTTGCCGGCCTGTTCTTTCTCCCACCACTGGCGCAGCGCCTCGTTATGGCTCATGCGCTCCTGGATGATGCGATGCGACTCGGCGATCGACTCGGCGAGGTTTGGCAATGCCGCGTAAACGACCGTATTCTCCGGCATCAGATCGAGCAGGTGCGTCGAATAGCGAGCACCTGGTTGGTCGACGTTTCTCAAATCGGCGTTGACCGAAGCGAGTGCCGAAAGCACTTCCGCGTAACGAGTGGCATTGCGGCTCCACGCGACTTCGTCTTTCACCGGAATCATCGAGATCGCCGGGTTGGTCGTGGCTTGTTCGCCCGCGCGCAACATGTGATCGCTGCCGGCGTGGCTCAGATTCACTTCGCCTTCGATGACGGAGACTCGCGAACCCTTTGTGCCGTTGTTGACCGAGAACACCGTTCCGGTAACTGACACGAGTGAATCACCACTCTCGACGAACAGTTTGCCGTCGCGTTGCTTTGCCGCTTCCACGACGATGCTGCCGCGGCTCAGGTGAATGGTCGTTCCCTGCCCGTTCTTCGTCAGGTACAACTCGGAACGATCGCGCATTTCGATCGTCGAGCCATCGCCCAACTGAACAACCGCGCGAGCGTCTTTCGCCGTACGAACTTTCTCGCCCTTTTGAAGTTTCGCTCCGGCTGCGACTGACGCTGTCTGCGTGTCGTCAATCTGAAATACCTGTCCTTCCGCGGCCTGGACCGTCGCTTCGAATTCACCGAACGGCCAGAAGCGCTGTGCAAACGGAATCGCCAGCAGTCCGATACCGATGACGATAGCGGCTGCGACAGCCCAGCGCATGACGGCCGGCGGAACGGCGAAACGGCTCGGCTGCGCCGTCGCCTTCCGGACCGTCGGACGGCGCGCTTCGTTCATTGCCTTGCGGCAGGGGATGCACTCGTGTGTGTGATCGACGAGTAACAGCGAGCGTGCTTCGGAAAGCCTGCCCGCGAGGTAAGCCGGAATCAGTGACTGAAAATCCCGGCAGCCTTCGATGTGCTCGATGGCCGGCACCTGAACTTCAGTTTCGCCGGCTGCGGCGGAGACACGCGCCCAAACACGGTCTGCCGCCGCTGATACCGTCGACTCGTCAACCTTTTGGTTGCGAATTTCAGCAGTGATTTTGTCGAGGAGTTCCTCGTCACGATTACTTTTCATGATGCTTCTCCAGATAGTGCCCAATCTCTTTTCTCAGTTTCGTTCGAGCGCGATGAAGAACGACGCCCACTACCAGCGGCGACGTGTTCAGCAACCCGGCGATCTCCTTGTTATCGAAACCTTCGTAGTAACGGAGGACAAACATCTCGCCGGCAGTCTTGCCGAGCCGTGAGACGGCCTGGCGGACCAGCGTTTGAAGCTCCTTGTCGGCGTGGGCTGTCTCGGGGTTGCGGAAACCGCTCACGAGGACGTCGGTGTTGACGTCGTCGAGGCCAACGACTTTAGACCGGGTGCGGCTGCGCAACAGGTCGAGCGAAGCGTTGATAGCGGCGCGGGACAGATAAGCTTCCGGGTTGCGGGAGAGGTCGTACTCCTCCTGGCCTTTGACGAGGCGCAGGAAGACGGTTTGCAGGACGTCTTCGGCGTCGGCAGCGCTGCCGGTGATGCGTTGGGCAGTGCGGAAGACGCGTCCGTGGTGCGCGTGGAAGAGCCCCTCCAACTCCGTGGCCTCATGGCCGGCGTCGCGACTCGTGGGATGGCTATTGACCTGTTCTTGATTCACGGCGACAGGTTCGTCGTTCACTAATCGCAAGGTTTTAAGTGCTGCCTGCACGGTGTTTCTCCTTCGTCTCCACCGTGAAGACGGGGAGTTTTGGGAATTATTAACAGCGCGCGGGCAGAAAATCGGGCGTTTTTGGGCGCTTGAGCGATTTTTCGGCGGCGTCAGTCTATATCGGGTGAGTTCCGCGGTCTATAGTTCTGTAATGAGGAAGCGTTCACGGCTGGTTGTCTCCGAGATAGGGCCGGCGAACGTGGAGGACGTGAACTCGGCGTCCTTTGATAGTAAAGAGCACACGATAACGGCCAACAATCATCTTGCGAATCTCCACCTCAAATTCGTCGTCTTCGGGTGCGATTGGAAATCCTTTCGGGATCAGTGTGAGTTGCGTGAAGATTGCGGTCCGTAATTGACGAGCCCAACGGCGCGCTTCCTTCTTGCCCCACGCCCGACAACCCCAATCGTAAGACTCCCTGACGTCTGATTGAGCCGAATCTTCGAAGACAACCGCGTACCGCTTCATTCGTGTTCAGAGATGCCTTTCTCAGCGAAAAACTCCCTGAAGAACTGCTCGGCGGGCTTGCCTGCGTTCCGTTTCATGCTCTCCAGTCCACGTCTTATGCCCTCGATTGCTTCGATTCTGTCCTGAGCTTCCAAAAGTTTCTGATAGCTCGCGGCGTCCTGGACGACGAGCTCGGCCTTGCCGTTGACCGTCAAGACGACGGGCTGTCCCGTCTTCTTCATCTGCCGCACGAGCTTCGCGGTGTCGCGTTTGAACGTACTCAGGCTCTGAATATCGCGCGTAAGTTTCATCGCTGTGCCTCGTTGCTAAATCTGCACTGAATTTTGCGCAGTGTAGCACATTCCGACAGAAACCGGTTTAGTCAATGCTTGTTGCATTGCGTTTCAGTTCGAGAAGGCGCTTGCGGGCTTCGGCGGCTTCGGGGGAGTGGGGGTGTTGGCGGAGGAGGAGGCGCCAGGCGTGGCCGTCGTAGTGGAGGCGTTTGGTGGTGGGGTTGAAGAGGAAGTTGATGTTTTGGCGGTTGTAGCGATCGAGCGAGGGGTGGTTGAGGTAGTAAGTGAAGGCGGGGGCGGTGAGAGTGGTGGCGGTGAGTTTGCGGGAGATGCTCTTCGAAAGGTCTGCGGCAAGGGATTCGGCGGTGTCTCCTATTAATAATAGGACTGCGGGACGCAGGGGCGAGCGCAGGAAGTGATCAAGAAAGATGCGGCAGCGCGCGATGCGGTCGAAGCCGTGTGATTGCTGGATTAGATCGAAGAGACGTTGATCGTCGCTGGCGCGAGATGGTGAAACCACGGATTCGCGTTGAATCCAGCCACGCGTGCGTGTCGTTACGTTGACACGGTAGAAAGTGATTCCGTCGAGGGTCGTCTTTGTGCCGGTTATGGCGACGAGGCGGCCGCGCCCCAAACGGCGGACGAGCTTGCCGGAAAGATTAGGTGTCGAACGTAGGGCCGCAAGACGCTCGTCGACGACAACAGCAATACGTCCGCCTGTTGGCGGCTTCCGCTGTTGCGCGGATGCAGGGTGTTGAATGAGCAAAAGGAACAGAAGTAGACACAGTTGGACCGTGAGGTTGTGAGGACGCATGAGTTTCTCCTTGTTGTGAGGTAAAACAGCTTTACTTACTGATCGCCGCGACGATCTTCTCTTTAAACTGCGCGTGATGGAAATGACAGATCGCTGTCGCCAGCGCATCCGCCGCATCATGCGGCGACGGAACGGTCCGAAGCTTCAACAGCAATCGCACCATCTCCTGCACCTGATGCTTCTCCGCGTTTCCATATCCAACGATAGTCTGCTTGATCAGCCGCGGCGAATACTCATAAATCTCGACCGCCGCACGCTCGGCAACCAACAGGACCACGCCACGCACTTGCCCGAGCTTCATACTGACCTTGACGTTCGTCGCCAGAAACGCATCTTCCAGCACGCACGCATCCGGTCGATACTCGGCAATCACTTCCTCGAGCCCATTGCACATCCGCAACAGCCTCGCTGAAAACCTCGTCGTCGACGGCGCGCGCACTGCGCCAAAGCCAACGAGCGAGTAACGACGGCTGTCGCCTTCGACAACGCCCCAACCCATCGTCTGACTCCCGGGATCTACTCCCAAAACGCGCATAGCGTGTGAGTATACATGGATCTTTGTTCTTTGTGCTTGGTACTTTGTACTTCACCAGTTACACAAAAACAAAGCTCTAATTACCAAGAACTAAGCACAAATGATATTCTGAACTTCCCCCTGGAGAATGCCCCCAATCAAGAGAACCCTGCGGAGTCATGCCTGCACTCATCGAATCCATCGCGTACACGTTCGGTAAACAAAAAACCGACGACGACGAAAAGCCATTTCAAGCGGAGTTCTTCAGCGTCGAACGTCTCGAACAGTACGCTCAAACACTCGCAACGGACCACAAGACCGTCACCAGGAAGGGCCGCGCCCAACTCCTGCCGCGTGCCGAAGACAACGGACGCAGACTCGAAGCCGTTTACAAAGCACTCGTCGAAGCGATTCGCAACGGCCGCCCGATCTCACCCGCGGCTGAATGGCTGGTCGATAACTATCACATCGTCGAAGAGCAACTGCGCGAGATTCGCCAGGATTTGCCGCGAAGTTACTACCACGAACTTCCGAAGCTCGCTTCCGGCCCACTCGAAGGCTATCCGCGCATCTACGCCGTCGCACTCGCGCTGATCGCCCATACCGACTCGCGTCTCGACACAAACACGCTACGCCGCTTCATCGTCGCGTATCAACAGGCGGCGCCGCTGTCGATCGGCGAACTCTGGGCCGTGGCCATCACCCTTCGCCTCGCACTCGTCGAGAACCTGCGACGCCTCGCGATAACGATCACACGCGCGCGCGAAGAACGGGACGACGCAGACAGACTCGCCGACAGACTACTCGAGCTCGCCTCGCGACAACCCACCGCAGTCGCGACGTCCGTCAACGAACGTCTCAGCAAGCGCGAAGAGCTCCAGCAAACGTTTCTGGTCCAACTCGTTCAACGCCTGCGCGAGCAGCATCCCGCCGTGATGCCCGTTGTCGACTGGATCGAAAAACGGCTCGCCGGCGAAGGCTCCAGCATCGAACAGATCATTCACGCCGAACACCAGCGCCAGGCCGCCGCACAAGTCACCGTCGGCAACATCATCACCAGCATGCGTCTCCTCTCGACGCTCGACTGGAACGACTTCTTCGAGAAAGTCAGCCTGATCGAGCCGCTGCTCGGAAACGATCCGGCCGGCGTCTATTCGCGGATGGAGTTTGCGACGCGCGATCGCTATCGCCACGTCATCGAAAGAATCAGCAAACGGACGCGAGCGAGCGAGATCGACGTGGCTCAGGCTGCTCTCACCTTCGCGGACGAAGGAAAACAGGAAGCGGAAAGACACGTCGGCTTCTACCTGATCGACGACGGACTGGACCGCCTCGAAAAACAGTTTCGCTATCAACCGCGCACGGTCGAACGACTCCGGCGCTGGCTGTTGCGACATCCAACTGGTTCATACCTCGGCACGCTGACGCTGCTGACGTTGCTGGTGCTGATCTTCATCCTCGTCGCGATGCGACAGTTTGGCGTCAGTTGGGAGTTCATGGTCCTGACGGCATTTCTCGCGCTGCTTCCGGCGAGCGATCTCGCCGTCACGGTGTTGAATTGGGACCTCACGCACTTCTTCCCACCGCGTCTGCTTCCGCGAATGGACACGGCCGCCGGCATTCCCGAAGACGCGCGCACGTTCGTCGTCGTGCCGACGATCTTCATCAACGAAGAACAGGTCCAGGAACTGGTTGAACGACTCCAGGTTCACTTCCTCGCCAACCAGGATCCGAATATCTACTTCGCGCTGCTCGGCGACTTCCCTGACGCACAAACGGAAGCGACGCCAAACGACGCCGCGCTGCTCGACGTCGCTCAAAGCGGAATCGAGGCGTTAAATCGAAATCACGGCGAAGCTCGTTTCCACCTGTTTCACCGCAAACGTCTCTGGAATCCCGGCGAAGAAAAGTGGATGGGTTGGGAACGAAAGCGAGGCAAGCTCGAGGAGTTCAACCATCTGCTGCGCGGCGCCGCCGAAACGAGCTTCGTGGTCCGCACCGCGGACGACAGCGTGCTCAACTCCGTCCGCTACGTGATCACCCTCGACTCCGACACTCAACTCCCGCGCGACGTTGCACGCAAACTCGTCGGCGCCGCAATTCATCCGCTCAACAAGGCGCGCATCGACGAGCGAGTCAATCGCGTGACTCGCGGTTACGGAATCCTGCAGCCGCGCGTCAGCATCGCACTATCGAGCGCATCGCGATCGACGTTCGTCCAGATCTTTTCGGGCTACACCGGCATCGATCCCTACACGACCGCCGTGTCAGACGTCTACCAGGACTTCTTCGGCGAAGGAAGCTTCACGGGAAAAGGCCTCTACGAAGTCGACGCTTTTCAACGCACGCTCGAAAACCGCGTTCCGGAAAACTCGTTACTCAGTCACGACCTATTTGAAGGCCTGTTTGCACGCGCGGCGTTAACAACTGACATCGAGCTGCTCGACGACTACCCGGCATCGTACGAAGCTTACGCGAAACGCGCGCATCGCTGGGCGCGCGGCGACTGGCAGATCGCGCGCTGGATGTTTCCACGCGTGCCGGACGGCGGCGGCAAACCAGTTCGGAACGTGCTGCCGTTGATCGCGCGCTGGAAGATTCTCGACAACCTGCGCCGCAGCATGGTCGCGCCGGCGTTGTTCGTGTGGCTCGTCGCTTCGTGCGCGTTCTTCCCGGGCTCGGCGCTGCTCTGGTGTCTCTTCGTTTTTCTGACGATCGCGTTCCCGGTCTATCTCCACGTCTCGACCGCGCTGCTGATACATCCGAAAGGCATTCCATGGACCAGCCACTTCTGGAGTCTATGGGGCGACTTCCGGACCAACACGTTGCAGATCGCGCTGTCGTTCGTTCTGTTGCCGCATCAGGCGTACCTGATGTGCGACGCCATCGTCCGCACGCTGTACCGGCAGATCGTCTCGCGCAAGAAGCTGCTCGAATGGGTTTCAGCGGCCGAGACTGAAAGCAAGACGCGCGGAGACTTCAGTTCATTCGTGCGCTTCATGCTTGGCGCCGTCGTCCTGACTTTACTTGCGCTCGGTTTGACGGCCGCGATGCGGCCGGCGGGTCTGCCGGTGATGGGCGCACTCTCCGCGATCTGGCTGCTCTCGCCGCTCATTGCCTACCTGGTCAGCAAGCCGCGCTTGATGCAGCGCGAAATGCTGAGCGAGGAAGATGCTCGCTTCGCAAGACTCGTCGCGCGACGGACGTGGCGCTTTTTCGAAACGTTCGTCGGGCCTGACGACAACTGGCTGCCACCGGACAACTATCAGGACGATCCTGCGCCCGTGCTGGCCCATCGCACGTCGCCGACAAACATGGGACTGCTGTTGCTGGCGACTTCGTCGGCGCACGATCTCGGTTACGTCGGTTCACTCGAATTTGTCGAACGCCAGGAGCTGACGTTCGCGACCATGGCGAAGCTGGGACGCCTGCACGGTCACTTCTTCAACTGGTACGACACGAAGACACTCGAACCGCTCCTGCCGCAGTACATCTCGACCGTCGATAGCGGCAATCTCGCCGGGCACCTGATCGCCGTAAAACAGGCGTGCATCGAGTTTCCCGACAAGAGACTGTTCGATCATCGTGTGGTCGAGGGACTCTCCGACACGATCGACGGCGTCGTTCAGGAGGCGTCGAGACTGGGCAGCGTCAGGCAAAGGACCGAGGTGGTGACAGTGCGGCATCTCGAAGACGAGATCGCCGCTTGCCGCAAACTCCTGAACGCCGACATCGTCGACGATCTCGCGTCATGGTTCGTGCTGCTCGACTCAGTGTTCCGCCGCGTGTCGGACATCGAGGACATCGTCAACGCACTCGCGCACGAGCACGGCGAAGCCACGTTCAAAGAGCTTCGCGCGTGGGTCGGGGCGCTGCACCATCAGGTCAGCTCGTATCGCAGAGACGCCGACGCGCTCGCCGGCTGGGGACGCATCCTTCCCTCGTTCAGCTCACAAACACAACCGACGGCGAGTGAAGACTGGCAATCGATCTTCGAAACGCTCCGAATAGTTCCGACCCTTGCGGAGGTGCCACAACTCTGCGATCGCGTGCTGGTCCAGCTCGCCGCGCTCGAACATCACGGCGCGCCGGAAACTGTCGCGCGTTTGACGAAAACACTCGAACAATCCGCGAGTGCTTCCGCCGATATGCTGTCGCGACTGAGCCGGCTCGCGCGTCGCTGCGATCAGACGAGCGACGAGATGGACTTCTCGTTCCTCTTCGACGTCGAACGCAAGCTGTTCACGATCGGTTACAACGTGACCGTTTCGAAACCCGACGACTCTTACTACGACCTGCTCGCCTCCGAAGCCCGTCTCGCCAGCTTCGTCGGCGTCGCGAAAGGCGACGTGCCGCAACAACACTGGTTCCGCATGGGCCGCGCGCTCACGAAGGTCGACGGCGGACGCGCGCTGATCTCCTGGACCGGCACGATGTTCGAGTACCTGATGCCGCTGCTGGTCATGCGCAACTATCCGAACACGTTGCTGGCCGAGACTTATCGCACGGTCGTCCACCGGCAGATCGAGTACGGCGAGGAGCGCCGCGTGCCGTGGGGCATTTCAGAAGCCGCTTACAACGTGCGCGATCTTCATCTGAACTATCAGTACGGACCGTTCGGCGTGCC
>DASURS010000111.1:0-5173 GCA_036279935.1 Pyrinomonadaceae bacterium | reverse complement strand
AGTGGAGAGTATCTGCATGATCTCCTCTCCGGAACGAGCGTCGAGGTTGCCCGTCGGCTCGTCGGCGAGAATCAGATCCGGATCGGTCACGATGGCCCGCGCGATGGCCACGCGTTGTTCCTGTCCGCCGGACAACTGTTTCGGTTGATGGCCCATGCGATCGGATAGTCCGACCAGCTCGAGCGCCGTTTCGACGTTCTTCCGCCGCTCGGCCTTGCTGAGCTTCGTCAGCAGCAACGGCAACTCGACGTTCTCAAACGCCGTCAGCACGGGCACGAGGTTGAACGTTTGAAAGATGTACCCGATGTGAGCGTTGCGCCAGCTTGCTAACTGGCTCTCGCTCAGCCGCGACAGTGGCGTCCCGAGCACTTCGACCTCGCCTTCGGTCACTCGATCGATGCCGGCGAGCAGGTTCAGCAGCGTCGACTTGCCCGAGCCGCTCGGCCCCATCAACGCGAAGAAATCCCCTTCCGGGATCTCGAGATCGACGTGGTCCAGGGCGACGACTTCAAACCCGTCGCGTGAAAAACGCTTGCTGACGTCGCGAACTCTCACTATCGGTGCGGCCATGATTCTTCTGTCCTCTTAGCTACTGAATCTTCACGCGATCTCCGTCGCGCAGTTTATCGACTCCGGCGATTGCCACGGACTCGTTTCCACTCAATCCGTCCAAAACGTAGTACGCATCGGCCGTCTCTTCACCCGGCCTGATCGTTCGTTGCTCGACCTTGTTGCCCTTCACAACAAAAACAAACGCGCCGCCGTCCTTTCGCACCACTGCTTCCTTCGGCACCAGCACTCTTCCGCTCGACTGATTGGGATTGCTCGGCGCTTTGTCAGACAGAAAATTCACTCGCGCGTTCATTTCCGGCCGCAACTGTTCATTCGGGTTCTCGACTTTGACCTTGATCTGCACGGTCGACTTCGCGCGGTTCGCTTCCGGCGCGATCTCCTCGATGTAACCCGTGTAGCGAAGGTTTGGAAAGGCTTCGGGAATGATCTCCGCTCGCTGGCCCATCTTCAACCGAGCGAAATCGACCTGACTGATGTCGAGCTCGATCTGCAAGTCCGTCAGATCGGCGAGATCGACTACGGACGTGCGCGCGCCCGAACCGCCGAAAGCGGAAGGCGACACCATCTCGCCGCGTTCGACGATTCGCTGCAACACCGTTCCGGAGACGGGCGCTTTAATCTCGGTCGCCGCAAGCTGCGTCTGCGCGTAATCGAGCGCCGCCCGCATCTGTTGCACCTGCGCTTCGGCGGCGCGAATCTCTTCGGCGCGCGGGCCAATGTCAGTCATCGCACTCGACTGGCGCGCGGCTTCCAGCAACGCGGCCGCCGTATCTCGCCGGGCAATGGCGTTGTCCAGCTCTGCTTTCGAAGCGACGCCGTCGCGGTAGAGTTTCTCGCTGCGTTGATACTCCGCTTCGGCAATCTTGAGGTTCGCTTCGGCCTGCAACACGGCCGCGCGATCTCTGTATTTCTCCTGCGGCCGCGAGCCGGTGCGCAACTGGTCCAACCGCGCCTGCGCCGCCGACAGGTTCGCTTTCGCCTGGTTCACCTGCGCGCGAAACTCGGTATCTTCGAGCCTCACGAGCACCTGTCCGGTCTGAACGTTGTCGCCCTTCTCGACGCCGATCCAGTCGACGCGTCCCATCACTTTTGCGCCAACGGCGATCTTGTGATGGGCGACGACGTACCCTGATGCAGTCAGCACGCTCTCGCCTGCCGGCGCGCCGCCGGTTTCAATTTTCACCGCGGCCACGGAGATCGTCTTCGCGCCCGAGAACAGAAACAAGTAAGCAAACGCCGCGAGTGCCAGGATTGCCGCCACTACCAATAACAACAACTTTGGCGAGGGGTTCCGGGCCGCTACCGCCGGCGCCGGACTGCGATCGATCTTCAAGCTCCGCAGACGTTGATTGAGATCATCTTGATCTTCTTTTGACTTGGGGTTCGTTACCATTTGTACCTGGATTTACTCATGCACGAAGCGCGTCGACGATCTTGAAGCGGGAAGCGCGTATTGACGGTAGCAAAGACCCGACTAAACCGATAATCGCGCCGAAGATCAGCGCCCAGAGAACCAAATCGGACGTGACGCGGAAGTTGAAAGCGATCTCGCTGAACGTCACCCAGTTCGAAGTGCCGGTCGAGACGAAATTCAACGGCAGCGCCAGTAGGATCCCGATCGCCGCGCCGATCAGCGCGATCGATACGGACTCCAACAGGAACGAAACGAGAATGCTGCCGCGGCTAAACCCGAGCACTCGCAGCGTTCCGATCTCTTTCGTGCGCCGCGCGACCGCCGCGTACATCGTGTTCATGCCGGCGAAACCCGCTCCGACGGCCATGATGAACGAGATGAAAACGGCGAGTCCTTTGAGCGCTCCGGACGCGGTCCCCTGCTGGTCTTCGTAGAACGCGCGCTCGGCCGTCGCTTTCAGGTGCAACTTCGGATCATCAGTGATCCTTTTCGCCAGCGCCCTCAAGGCGTTCTGATCTTTTACTCGCATCAGCACGGAAGAGAACGCTTCGGAGCGCTTCGTGGTGCTGGCGAGCGAGTTGATGTCGACCCAGATCTCCGACTCGAACGCTTTGCCGGCTGAATCAAACAGTCCGACGACGGTGTACTCCGTCGTTTGAATGCGAAACTTGTCGCCGATGTCGAGACCCTGAAAACGTTCCGCAATGCGTTTGGAGACGACGGCCTCGGTCAACCCCGGTTGAAACACTCTGCCGGCGACAGTCTGAAAGCCGGAGCGCAGTTTGAACGACATTGGCCCAACGCCACGGACGGTAACGTTCGAGCCCTGCGTCATACCTTTCCGCGCTTTGTAAATCAACGTGATGATCTCCGCCGACGCGAGTGGCTTGTCATCTTCGCGTTGCACACCGTCGAGGTACATCAGATCGTTGAACTGCTCGCGCGTGACGGTGCTGTTCAGCTCCGCCGTGCTGCCCTCGCGCAGGACGATCAGGTTCAGCGGCTCGCCACTCGTCGACAACGTCAGGTCGATGCCGCGAGCAAGCGCCATCACCATCAGAAAAACCGCCACGGTCAAGCCGATGGTGAAGGCCGTCGCCAGCGTGCTTCCCTTTCGAACGACGATGTTTCGCAAGTTGTACTTTAAAGGTAGCGCCATTTCACTCGGTGCTCCGCAGCGCTTCCGCGATCGTCAGTCCGGAAACGCGGTAGGCTGAATAGACCACGCTGACGACTCCGACGACTATCGCCAGCAAAAACGCGGCGACCAGCGTCTGCATCGTCGGAACGAACGCACTAAAGAACGGCACGATCATGCCGAAGTCGACCGAGCTGTAAAGCAACACCGCGCCGCCGATGCCGATGGCGGCGCCGATCGTCGCGACCAGCAACGACTCGCCAAGAAACAGCGCCGTAATCGTGCCGCGTTTGAAGCCGATGGCTTTCAATGTTCCGACCTCTTTCGTGCGTTCCCGAACGGTCATCGCCATGGTATTTCCCATCACGAGCAAGACTGAGAACGTGATCGCCGCCATGATGCCGTACATGAACTGCTTCATGCCGCCCATCATCGTCTGAAAACTGAGCGCGAACTCGCGTTCACTCTCCGTCTTCGTGGGCGCGTCAGTGTTCACGAACATCGAGTCGATGGTTTGCGCGATGCGCGGCACATCGTCGGCGGAGTTGGCGAGTATGCTGAGCGTGCTGGCCTGGTCTCTGGCCCATTGCGGCAGCAGCTCGTTGAGATAGTCGTTGTGGAAGAACATCGTCTTTTCATCGCCGCCGGTGCAGATGCCGCGAACGATAAACTCAACGCTCTGGTTGTAAATCGGGCTCTTCAGCGTGATTCGCTGGCCGGGCGTGAAGCCGTACAGCGTCGCGAGCTTCTTTCCTACCACCGCGCCCTGACGATCGCTGACGAACGCCTGCCACTCCGCGTCAGACATCTTCAATTCTGTCAGGATCTCGTGGAGTTTGTCGGCGTCGACGGCGAAGTTGGCGAAGAAGTTTTGCTCGTCCTTGTATATCCCGCCGAACCAGCTGAAGACCATCGCCGACTTCACTCCCGGCACTTGCCGGATCTTTTGCAGATGGCCGACCGGCAGCAGGAACCCGAGCGAAACCGAGTGACGCGTGACCAGCCGCAAAGGGTTGCTCTCGTTGCTGCCGCGGTCAAACTCGGTCAGGATCGTGGAAAGCGTGATGATCAGGAAGAGCGAGACCACGAGACTGGAAACGGTCAGCAGTGTGCGCCTTTTATTCCGCAGAATGTTCTTGAAAACAAGCTTCGCGAATTTCATGTGCGTTTCACCTGGTTTTTTATAAAGCGGGCTGCCGGGGTGTTGACTAAGAGCGAAGTACGCACCGCCCGGCTAAAGGTTCAGGGAAATAATATCACTGCCCAGCGCCCGCTCCCATTGGTTAGTCGAACGGGAGAAGCCGGAATCGACAGGTCATAACTGCGGCGAAGGTACCCAAATCAGACCAGTTGAGAATCAAATCATTGACACTGGATTTTACACGCGCGTATAGTGCCGCGGCGTACCCTCCCAAAATTCATTCCTTCGGGGCCTTCACTCTCGCGAGGAGGACGAACTAAATGAGAAATCTCAAACTGCGAGTGAGCGTGCTGTGCATCGCCACCGTTCTAACACTCGGTCTGGCCCACACGGCGGCACAGGCGTGTACAAAAATACTGACCGGCGGCAACGCATACGGAAGCTACGACTGCCGTTTTTCAACATTTTGCGACGGCTGGTGTTACTACGAGTGCACGTGCGGCAATCTGTTTCCCGGGTATACCTGCGATGACGTACTCCTGGAAGCAGGATTTATACTGGGCGACAGTCCGAAGTGCATCAACTGAGCCTGATGCCAGGAAAGCAAATGGTTAAATATCTGCTGACGATCCTCGTCTGCACGTGCTCGGCTGTCGCGGCGCCGTCGCAAACGTTCAAGACGCGGCAAAACAACGTCTACGCTCCGCATCTTTACGCCGATCAGCTCGAGTTGTTGGCGACGCTGGTGGATCTGCCCGGAGCGCAGAACAAACGGAGCTATTGGGAACTCTCTTATCAGCTCTATTTCATTCCCGAGGCCAAATACTACGAGGCGCTAAGAGGTTTCCCGCAGGGCGGCTACGATCCCACGCCCGAAGAGTTTCCGGGGAGAATACTCCTCGCGACA
>DASURS010000110.1:0-15131 GCA_036279935.1 Pyrinomonadaceae bacterium | reverse complement strand
CCAGAACCAAGGGTTAGCAGAAAACAATAACGAAATGCAGATCGCGATAATCAGAGGACGGTACACGTAAGGATGCATGTCACGGCTCCAGTGCAATCGGGGGCTGGTTGATCTAGCGGTGGGCTAGTTATTTGAATGCGAGGCGCCGGGAGTATGACACAGGACCACGTGGACGTAAAACAAAAAAGCGGCGGCCGTGAAATAACAACGGCCGCCGAAAACCAAACTCAATCGAAACTCGAACCAAACTCAATCGAAATTCGAAGCTCGAACCAGGACCAGCAACCCTGCCGGACCAGCAGCAAACACTAAATGTCGTAGTACAACGAAAACTCCAGCGGATGCGGACGCATGCGCAGCGGGTTGATCTCGCGATCACGCTTGTACCCGATCCACCTTTCAATCAACTGCGGACTGAAGACGTCGCCCTTCAACAGAAACTCGTGATCGTTCTCCAACGCCTTCAACGCGTCGTCCAGCGATCCCGGCAGCGTCGGCACGTCCTTCAACTCCTCCGGCGAGAGATCGTAAATATCCTTCTCCAGCGGATCACCCGGATCGATCCGGTTCTGCACGCCATCCAATCCCGCCAACACCATCGCCGAAAACGCCAGGTACGCGTTGCACGACGGATCGGGCGGACGAAACTCCAACCGCTTCAGCTTCGGATTCGTCGAGAACATCGGAATGCGAATCGCCGCCGAACGATTGCGCGCCGAATACGCCAGATTCACCGGCGCTTCAAACCCCGGCACCAGACGTTTGTAACTATTCGTCGTCGGCGCGGCAAACGCGATGATCGACGCGGCGTGCTTCAACAACCCGCCGATGTAATGACGCGCCATCTCTGACAGTCCCGCGTAACCATCGCCGGCAAACAGCGGCTTCTCGCCTTTCCACAACGACTGGTGACAGTGCATTCCCGAACCGTTGTCGCCGTAAAGCGGCTTCGGCATGAACGTCGCCGTCTTCCCGAACTGATGAGCAGTATTGCGAACTACGTATTTAAAGATCTGAAGATTGTCGGCGGTCCCCAACAACGTCGAGTAGCGGAAGTCGATCTCGCACTGGCCGGCGGTCGCCACTTCATGGTGATGACACTCGACAGTCACACCGCACTTACCCAACGTCAGCGATATCTCGGACCGCAGGTCGCTGAGCGAATCGGTCGGGGGAACCGGCACGTAGCCTTCCTTCGCCCGAATGCGGTAGCCGAGATTCGATCCTGAAAACTCATTCGCGTCGCGGCCGCTGTTCCAGTGTGCTTCGTCGGAGTCGAGCGAGTAGCCCGCGGACTGCGGATCGCAGTGAAACTTGACTGAATCGAACACGAAAAACTCGGCTTCCGGACCGAAGAAAGCGGTGTCGGCGATGCCCGTAAACTTGAGATAACTTTCGGCGCGCTGCGCGACCGACCGCGGATCGAAAGCGTAACCCTCCTTGGTAATCGGATCGACGGCACTGCCGATCAGGCAGAGCGTCGGCTGTTCGGCAAACGGATCCATCCAGTAACGGGTGGCGTCGGGCACGAGCAACATGTCTGACTCGTGGATTGCCGCCCAACCGCGAATCGAAGACGCATCGAAGCCAAAGCCGTCTTCAAACTGGTCTTCGCCGAGTTCCGCGATTGGAAAGGTTAGGTGTTGCCAGGAGCCGGGCAAATCCGTGAAGCGAACAGAAACGAATTTGGCGCCCTGATCAGTTGCGTACTTCAAGACAGTCTTCGGGTTCATGTGATCTCCTGAATTTGGGGAGTGTCGGGGGTTCTCTTCGCCCGGCGTGGATTGTGGTGCGAAGTATTTTGGAGCTGTTAGCGACTCTCGGAAAACGGGCGAGCGTCATAGAACGACGGCGCGTAAAAAACTGCCATTATAGACGCGAGTCGAATGATGTCAAGAGCCAACTTCCGCGTCGCACGCGCGACTCTAAGGAATAAATCGTTGGCGAAATGCTCAATGTTTTCGCGCAAATCAGTATATTTTCTAGGGCTTACGCAACAAAAAAGTTATAGACCGCCGTGGTTGTTTTCTGTTACATTGCGCGCTAAAGCGTTCCACCCAACAACAAACTCCGCAACTCGAATCGGAAAAATGTACATCTATGTGCTAGTTGAGGGAATCGAATCTCGTTTAAGTCTTACTTAGAAGGCAGGAGACCGCTAATTGACCACTGCAATCGAGCAAACGCTCGAAACTTATGGAATCGAAAACTGGGGTGCTGGCTACTTTGACGTAAACCGGAAGGGAAATCTGATCGTCCGCCCCGTAGAGGGCGACCCCCGTTCAGCGGACCTCAAAGAGATTATCGACGACCTCGCCAAACGCGGCATCACCGCGCCCGTGCTATTGCGGTTTCCACAGTTGGTGGCCGCCCAGGTACGAAAACTTCAGCGCGCGTTCAGCCGCTCCATCCGCGAATTTGAATACCAGGGCGCGCACATGTGCGTGTACCCGATGAAGGTGAACCAGCAGCGCGCCGTCGTCGAGGAGTACCTGCGCGAAGGTTCGCGCTACGATTTCGGCCTCGAAGCCGGATCCAAGGCGGAACTCTACGCGGCACTCGCAATGGAACAAGCCGGCGACAGCTTGCTGGTCCTGAACGGGTTCAAAGACGAAGAGTTTATCGAACTCGCGTTCGCCGGCGCGAAGGTCGGAAAGAAGGTCGTGATCGTGATCGAGAAACTGAACGAGCTCGATCACGTGCTCAACGTCGCGCAACGTCACGAAGGCATCCTGCCTTCGATCGGCATGCGCGTGAAACTCTACTCGAAGGGCTCCGGACGCTGGGAGAAATCCGGCGGCGAGGCCGCGAAATTCGGTCTGACGACAACGGAGCTGCTCGAAGTCATCCGCCGGCTCGAAGAAGCCGATCGGACAGACATGTTGAAGCTGCTTCACTTCCACATCGGCTCGCAGCTCACCGACATCAAGCGCATCAAGAACGCGATGAAGGAGGCCGCCCGCGTCTACGCCAAGGTCTACCAGATGAAAATCCCGATCGAGTTTCTCGACGTCGGCGGCGGCATGGCCGTCGACTACGACGGCTCGAAAACGGCGTTCGACTCGTCCGCAAACTACACCGCGCAGGAGTTTGCCAACGACGTCATCTACACGATCAAGCAGGTCTGCGACGACGAAAACGTTCAGCATCCGACGATCATCCAGGAGTCGGGCCGTTTTCTGTCGGCCTATCACGCGATCCTCGTCACGAACGTGCTCGACGAGATCGAAACCGTCGTCGAAGACATCACGCCGATCGAGATCGGCGAAGACGATCCGCAAGTCGTCATCGAGCTCGGCGACCTGCGCGAGTCGATCAGCGTCAAGAACTATCGCGAGTACTACCACGACGCGCTCGAACACCGCGAAGAGCTGTTCACGCTCTTCAACCTGGGACTGATCTCCCTCGAGGACCGCGCGAAAGGCGAGGTGCTGTTCTGGGACGTTTGCGAGCGCGCCGACAAGTACGCGCAGCAGGCGAAATACATCTCGGAAGAGTTCGGCGAACTGCGCCGCCTGCTCTGCGCCAAGTATCTGACGAACTTCTCGGTCTTTCGCTCAGTGCCCGATCACTGGGCGCTCGATCAACTGTTTCCGATCGTACCGATCCACCACCTGAACAAGCCGCCCACCGAATACACCACGCTGTGCGACATCACGTGCGATTCCGACGGCATTGTCGATAAGTTTGTAGACCTGCACGACGTCAAGCAGGTGCTGGAACTACACGATCTCAATCCCGAAGAGCCTTATTATCTCGCATTCATGCTCGTTGGCGCGTACCAGGAAGTGATGGGAAACAATCACAACCTTTTCGGCGCGCCGCACGAGGCCCACATTCATATCGACGAGGAGGGTTTTTTAATCAAGAAAGTGATCAAAGGGACCACCGTGGGCGCCGCCGCCGAACGCGCGCGTTACGAGCGCAGCCTGCTGCACGATGGGTTTCGCCGCTTGATCACTCGTCGCGTGAAAGAGGGGGAGTTGAGCGAGGCGGACGGCGCCGAGTTGGCCCAGTTTTACGAATCTCGCTACGACGCCTATACATACCTTGCTGTCAACGGAGTCAAAGCTCGTTCGCGACGCCGAACCGATTATTAAAAATGTAATACCCAAAGACATCGATCCGTGAAACGCTACAGTTCGAGAGGTTGACAACCTGCATGGTCACTCAGCGCAAACCTAAAGCATCGAAGTATTTGACCACTCCCACACGCCCAGTTCAGGTCGATCGCGATCGTTCGGTGGCCGGACTCCTCGAAAAAATGGAAGGCACGGGTTTTGGCGGACGACAGCTTGCCGAAGCCCATCGCATCTGGCTCGACATGCTCGGCGACAATACGACGATCATGGTCGCCGCCTCGGGCGCGCTTATCCCAGCCGGCATGCGACGTCTGCTGGCCTACGTCATCAAGAATCGCTTCGTCGATGTTTTGGTCGTCTCGGGCGCGATGCTGTTTCACGATCTTCACGAGACACTCGGCCGTTACCACTTCCAGGCACATCCGACAATGACCGACGCCGAGCTCGAATCGGCGCAGATCAGCCGCATGTGGGACCTGCTCGCCAGCGACGAAGAGTATCGCGAGGCGAAAGAGTGGATCGGCGGTTTCACCAATCAGCTCGATCAAACACGCCCGTATTCGCCACGCGAGTTTCTCCACCTGCTGGGACGCGAGCTCGCCGAGATCGCGTCCGAAGACGGCGTCTTGACGTCAGCTTACAAATCACGCGTGCCGATCTTCTGTCCGGCGATTGCGGACAGCGGTCTCGCCGTCGGCATCGCCGGCGCTCGCTTCGAGAAGAAGAACAACTTCATGTTCGACGTCATCCAGGACGTGCTTGACATGATGAACGTCATGGGCCAGGCGCGCGTCTCCGGCATCATCAATCTCGGCGGCGGGACGACGAAGAGTTTCATTCAGCAGGCAACGCTCTCATCCTTCCTTCAAAAGGAACATCATCACGGTCACAAATACGCGATCCAGATCCAGACTGACTCCGCTCATCCCGGCGGCCGCTCCAACGCCGTCTCGTTCGACGAAGGACTGATCTACGGCAGACTTGCACGCGGCGCGCACACGGCTTACGTTCCCTGCGACGCGACGATTGCGCTTCCCATTCTCATCACTTCACTTTCACAAACGGCCGCGAAGTACATGAAAGGGCGCAAGCGTCCAAACTTCACCTTCGGCCGGGAACTAACGATAGAAGCACCATGATCCATTACTTCTCGCGATCCGTCGCAATCTGCCTTGTCCTCTTTGTTCTCCAGGGATTTTCAACCGCACAGACGGAAGCGGAAGTAAAAGCCAATTACACTAAAACCGAGCAGATGATCGCGATGCGCGACGGCGTGAAGCTCTTCACCGCCATTTACGCGCCGAAGGACCAGTCGCAGAAATACCCGATCATGCTCACGCGCACGCCGTACACGGTTTCTCCGTACGGTGTTGACCAGTACAAATCAGCCCTCGGTCCGTCGCTCTTCATGCAGAACGAGAAGTACATCTTCGTCTACCAGGACGTGCGCGGGAAGTTCATGTCCGAAGGCGAGTACGTCGAAATGCGTCCTTATAAACCGAAGAAAAGCGGTTCAAAGGACATCGACGAAAGCAGCGACACTTACGACACGATCGAGTGGCTGTTGAAGAACGTGCCGAACCATAACGGTCGCGTCGGCATGTGGGGCATCTCGTATCCCGGCTTTTACACGTCAATGGGCGCGATCGACGCGCATCCGGCGCTCAAAGCAGCCTCGCCACAGGCGCCAATCGCCGATTGGTTCATCGGCGACGACTGGCACCACAACGGCGCGCTTTTCCTGCCGCACGCGTTCAATTTCTATGCGACTCTCGGCAAAGCGCGTCCGAGGCGAACAACGGAGTTTCCGCCGCGGTTTCAACACGGCACTCCCGACGGTTATCGCTTCTTCCTCGACATGGGACCGCTTCCGAACGCAGACCGTAAGTACTTCAAAGGCGAGGTCGCCTTCTGGAACGACTTGATGGCGCACCCGAACTACGATGCGTTCTGGCAGGAGCGCAATATTCGTCCTCACCTGCGGAACATCAAGCCGGCCGTAATGACCGTCGGCGGCTGGTTCGACGCGGAAGATCTATTCGGCGCTCTCAACACTTACAAAACGATCGAGGAGACGAACCCCGGAATTCGCAACACGCTCGTCATGGGACCCTGGTTCCACGGCGGCTGGGCGCGTGGCGACGGCGAAGTGCTGGGCGACATCAACTTCGGCGCCAAAACGTCACTCGCTTACCAGGAAACCGTCGAGCTTCCCTTCTTCAACTGCCTGCTGAAAGACAAGTGTGACGGCCAACTCGCGGAGGCTGTCGTTTTCGAGACCGGTTCGAACACCTGGCGACGTTACGAAAGCTGGCCTCCGAAGAACGTCGAATCGCGCGATCTCTTTCTCACCGCGAACGGCGGACTGGCGTTCGCTCCTGACAAGACCGTCGCCGGTTTTGACGAGTACGTCAGCGATCCGGCGCATCCGGTCCCGTACATCAACGGCACGGCCATTGGCATGACGCGCGAATACATGGTTGAAGACCAGCGCTTCGCATCGCGCCGTCCGGACGTTCTTGTTTACCAGACTCCGATTCTCGATCGCACCGTCACAGTCGCTGGACCACTCAAAGCGACGCTCTTCGTCTCGACGACGGGAACGGATTCAGACTTTGTCGTGAAGTTGATCGACGTTTTTCCCGACACTGCCGCCGATCCGAATCCAAACCCGGCCGGAGTCAGAATGGGCGGCTATCAGATGCTCGTGCGCGGAGAGCCCATGCGGGCGAAGTTTCGCAACAGCTACTCGCAGCCCGAACCGATGACGCCGGGGAAAGTAACGAAAGTCGAGTTCACGCTGCCTGATGTGAACCACGCGTTTTTACGCGGGCACCGGATCATGGTCCAGATTCAGAGCTCGTGGTTTCCGCTGGTCGATCGCAACCCGCAGAAGTTCGTCGACATCAACCGCGCGACGGAGTCGGATTTTCAGAAAGCGACTCAACGCGTCTATCGGTCGGCGCCAAACTCCTCAAGAATTACGGTAAGCGTTTTGAAGTAACTCAGGGTTCGCGAGTCGAACGCCGCGCGTGTGGTTGCGCTGCGCGTACATCGTCTTGTCCGCCGCCTCGATAGCCGCTCCGAGTCCCGTAAGCGAGTCGAAACCGGCGACGCCGTGTGAAACCGTCACCGTAACGGGCATGCCCGTCCAACGCTCGCAATTGTCTTCCAGAATCTGGTTCAACTTTTCCATGCGCCGGTTCGCTTCCGCTTCCGGCAGCTTGAACATCAGGACGAGAAACTCGTCGCCGCCCCAACGAAACAGCATGTCGTCGGCGCGAATCAGCGAGCGCATGGCCCGCGCGACCGCGCGAATCGCCTTGTCGCCGGCCGCGTGGCCCCACGTGTCGTTGATGGGCTTCAGGTTGTCGATGTCGATCACGGCGACGCTGCCGGACGTCTTTGCTTCCTCGCCCGACTGCGGATGGCGCAGTAACGAGTGAAAGGCGTGGCGGTTCAACGCCTCCGTCAGCGGATCCATCTTCGCCAACAGTTCGAGCTGATCGCGCGCGTCAACCAGTTCGCGGGTCGTCAACTCGACTTCGCGCCGGCTGCCTGAGACAAACACGAGCCCGAAGACGTACTGGCCGAGAAAGTAGATTGAAAACAGAAACGTGGTCGTGACCGAGAAATGGAAGGCCACGAACAGGACCAGCAAAGCGAGCGACAGGCCCGACCACGTTGCAGTCCAGTATTTCAGCGACGCGCGCTTAATCGACTTCCGCAGAAAAATCGAAAGGGAAGTGAGGAGAACAATTCCAATACATTGCAAAGCCAAACCAAAGTTCGAATCCATAGATGGGTAACCTCGTGCTGGGTACAACGAGTTGATATGGAAGCTCAGTGACAGGCGAGGGTCGAGAACTATTGAGACGGGCGGGAGTCCGTCGGCTGTCGATTCTAGCCGACATGGGGCATTCCGCCAACACTTTTGTTAAATTAATTTGTATTAGTTTAAAACATTCGGATTTACGCCAGCCATTGCAGGACTTCTTCTTCGCTGGACGTTCGCGTTCCGCCGACGACGCGGATGAAATACTCTTCCAGCGACACGGGTACCTCGCCGTCGCCTTCCATGCTGATTCCCTTTCGCAACTCGCTGAGCGAGCCCGCAGCGAGCAGTCTGCCCTGGGCGATGATGGCTATGTCGCTGCAAAGCCGCTCCACGATCTCCAGGACGTGAGACGTGAGAAAAACGGTCAATCCTCTCGCGGTCAATCGCAGCAACAGGTCCTTGAGCGTGCGTGAGGCGATGGCGTCGATGCCTTCGAACGGCTCGTCGAGGAAGAGGATTTCCGGCCGGTGAATCAGCGCGCACGCCAGCGAGAGCTTCTTTTTCATGCCGTGCGAGTACTCGACGACCAGCTTCTTCGGCTCGTCCTGGAGCTCCATCAGTTCGAGAAGCTCTTTCGACCGCTGCGCGATATCGTCGCGCCGCAGTCCGTACATGCGTCCGGTGAACGACAGCATTTCCGCGCCGGTCAGGCGCTCGAAGAGGTTCAGGTCTTCCGGCACGACGCCGATCCGCCGTTTGACCTCGATCGGCTGTTGGACGACGTCGAGACCGAGCACGCGTAACTTGCCGCTCGTCGGCGCGAGCAGTCCGGTAAGCATCTTGATAGTCGTCGATTTGCCGGCGCCGTTCGGGCCGAGAAAGCCGAAGAAACTGCCGCGACTGACCTGAAGGTCGATGTGGTCGACGGCGACGAACTCCCCAAACTGCTTCACTAACGAAAACGTTTCGACCGCCGGCGATGCGGGAGCAAATGACATGCTGAACTTGTACGTGGTTGGTGAGGAACGGTCAAGCTGACTAATTAGTTAACTGGTTAACCTATGCAACAAGCAATGGCCGCGCGTCGTCGGCGCGCACGCACTCGGGAAGCGTTCGGTGCGTGCTCATGAGGAAGGCGTTGGAACTGGATTGCAGCGCGTTGCCGTGAGTGGCGACGAGGCGAACGAAACGGCCGAACGGCGACCAGCCGTAGTAATAACCGTCTTTCAGACTTATCAGGACATCGGCGGTGTGCTTTACGCGTGGGGTGAATAGGGATTTGTAAATATTCACGACCGCATCCGGATAGCGATTAGCGTTGGATTGTTCGAACCAGGTCGCGTCGTCGACAAATTCATGTTCGTTCAGTTCGAGCGGATTACCGTTCCTGACCGTATACCGATAAGAATTTTCGCGGCGCTCAATGCGGGCGCTTCCGTTTTGACCTTCGATCGCGACCTCGTTTCCGTCGCGATACACCACGAAGTCAACGCCCGGTATCTCGACGATCCTCGTCGCCACCTCGGGCACCAGCTCTTCATCGCCGCAATAGACCGCGGCGTAACTGCACAACCCAAACGCCGGGACCGAAAGCGCGCGCCGCCGTTTCTCTGCGAAGCGCGGCACGATCTGGTATCCGTGCCGCCGCAGCCGCGTCATCAGATCCACGCGGCGGTTCTCTTCGAGGTTCATGCCGTGATCCGAAAACATCACGATCTCGGTCTCGTTGCCGCAGTGCTTCTGAATTTCAGTGAGGATCTTGTCGAGCGATTCGAGCGCGATGTTGAGGCGCGACGGTCCCTGGGCGTGGAGCAGACCGTCGGTTGCTTTGAGGAACGCGAAGTAATCGCGGTTTTGAGGAGTGGCGCGGAACCGTTCGCGAAAGCGCTGCATGTCGGCGCGCCAGACGCGATCGGGAGCGACGTAGATGAGAAACTCGAACGGGAGCGGTTCCTGGTAGTCAAGGTCGTCCATGTACGACGACGGGATCTTGTCGGGCGTGCGGCGTCCGAGATACTTCCTGATGCCGCCGCGCAACTCACCGGCGCGACGATCGAAATATAGACTCTCGTAACCGGCAGGCGGCGACGCACCGAACATCGCCGAGAGCGCGACGTTGGTCATCGTCGGAAACGGCGACAGCAAACGCGTCGGTGGACCAAAGCGGTCGAACAGCCCTCGCTCCTTCGCGGCGAGGATCAGCTTGTGAGGAACGCCGTCGAGGCACAGCAGTAGCCGGCGTGGTCGCGTCTGGACCACGGGTTTGTCATTTCGCCGGGTCAAAGAGCCTCCGATCTGTACGCCTGGCGTAGTCCGCGCTTCGCGGCGTCGTGCGAGTCGTAGACGTTTGGACGGGCGAGCACTGTCTTGTACTGCGCCAGCGCGTCGTCGCGTTTTCCGCCGGCGTCGTAAGCACGCCCGGCGTAAAGGTACGCCATCGTCACCATCCCTTGTTCGGCTCGTTCGACTTTCGTCGCGGCCAGGAACTCCTTCGCGGCGCGCTCGTGATAGCCGGCCATCAGGAGAACTTCGCCGTACTTGAAATGAATCAGATCGAGCGCCCGCGCCGCCGCGTCGCGCACGTTGCGATCGCGCAGCAGTTCGTCAAACGTGGCGAACGCTTCCTTCTCAGACTGGACCGCACCCGCCAGGTCCTTCTGTTTTCGTTTCACGCCGGCGAGCGCAACGAGGGCGTCGGCAGTTTCGAGACGCAGCAGGTAATTGCGCGGATACTTCGCACTCAGATCGCGCGTCAGTTTGAGCACGTCTTCGTAGCGCTTCTCGCGAGTGTAAAGCAGGATGAGGACGCTCTTCGCGTCGTCCTGCGCCCAGCGCCCTTCTTTCGCGACCTGTTCGAGCATCGCCAGGCCGCGCTTCTTCGAACCGCGATATCCGGTCGCGCCAGCGAGGATCTTGACCGGCAACGGCAACGAGCCGACAACGTACTCGTAAAGTCCGATGGTGATCTGCGCGTCGATGTATTTCGGATCGAGTTTCAGCACCTCGCGATGATGATCGACGGCGTCGTTGCCGTCGCGCAGCGCCGCGAAGTGCCTTCGTTCGACCGCTTCTTCGAACGATGCTTTCAGACCTTCAGTGTTGGCGAGGAAGTCGAGTGCTTCGATGTTCTTCGGGTCTTCTTTGAGTTTCGCTTCCGCGAGCCGCTTTGATTCGCGCGTGAGGTTGCGAAACTCGGTCACGATCTTCGGATCGACTTTATCGTCGCCGTTTGAATAGAAAGCATCGGAGTTGTAGAGCGACGACTGCAAGCGGCGCGATTCGTAAAGCGTCTTGATCCAAACGCGGGCGGCGAGCAACTGGTAACCGCCCGGATGGTTTGGCAGCAACTTGACGATCTCTTTGAAGTCGCGCTCCGCTTTGTCGTAATCGATGTTGTAGAGCGCGTCGAGACCGCTACGCCGCAGTGTTTCGAACCGTTCGCGTTCAGCGTCGGTCAACCAT
The DNA here is from genome assembly GCA_036279935.1 of Pyrinomonadaceae bacterium. Lineage (GTDB taxonomy): Bacteria > Acidobacteriota > Blastocatellia > Pyrinomonadales > Pyrinomonadaceae > PSRF01. The sequence goes on along the minus strand of DASURS010000110.1, from coordinate 3,809 downwards.
GGCTTTTGCGCCGCAACGCTTTGCGCAGAAGCGCTGACCGCCATCGCGAGTAACAACAAAACACCGATTAAGTACTTCACTCTAAGTTCCTCCGAACGACTCCATATACTTCACACCGGAACCGGTATTGAACAATACGACTCGATCGCTGGGGCTCACCTCGCCCGTCTCGAGCAACTTCCTCAACGCCGGGAGACAAGCCGCGCCTTCAGGGGCGCAAAAGACGCCTTCGGCAGCACCAATCTCGCGCGTCGCCGCTATCAACTCTTCGTCAGTCACGGCGACTGCCGTTCCGCCCGACTGCCGCAACGCATCAAGGATCAAAAAGTCGCCGATCGCTTTCGGCACGCGCAGGCCGGATGCCGTCGTCGCCGCATTCGGAAACTCGTCTGCGAATCGATTCCCTTCCTTGAACGCGCGCACGATCGGAGCGCAACCTGCGGCCTGGACCGTCACCATTCGCGGACGGCGGCTGCCGATCCATCCCAGGCGTTCCATCTCGTCGAACGCCTTCCACATGCCGATCAGTCCGGTGCCGCCGCCGGTCGGGTAGATGATGACTTCCGGCAGCTCCCATTTCATCTGTTCGGCGAGCTCGTAACCGAGGGTCTTCTTTCCTTCGACTCGATACGGCTCCTTCAGCGTTGACACGTCGAACCAGCCTTCCGACTCTTTTCGCCGCGCGACTTCGGCGCCGCAGTCGGTGATTAGACCATCCATCAGCGTGACGTGCGCGCCGGTCTGTTCACACTCGACGACGTTCGCTCGCGGCGTGTCGCGCGGCATGAAGATGAAGCACTGCAAGCCGGCGCGGGCGGCGTAGGCAGCCAGGGCGCCCGCGGCGTTGCCGGCGGAAGGAACGGCGAGTTTCGTCGCTCCGAGCTCCTTCGCCATCGAGACCGCCGCCGCCATGCCGCGCGCTTTGAAACTCTGAGTCGGGTTCTGCGACTCGTCTTTGATGTAAAGCTGGTGGACGCCAACTTTCTTCCCGAGTCTTCGGGCGGGCAACAGCGGGGTCCAACCTTCGCCGAACGTGACGATGTTGTCGTCGGCGTCGACTGGGAGCACTTCGCGATAGCGCCACATGTCCGCGCGTCTGGCGGGCAGCGATTCTTTTGTCAAAGTCAGTTTAGCGCGCTCGAGATCGAAGCGGACCAGCAATGGTTTTCCGCAGGCGCGACAGAGATTGAGCAACCGACGTGCCTCGTGTTCGAGGCCGCAGAGTGCGCATTCGAGATGAGTGACGTTCATAAGCAGGGGTCCTCGCAGTTATGTAATTTTATCAGGGCAAACGGGTGCAGTATGCGACACAAATGAGGATCTGAGGTAACGAGTGGGCAGATCTGTGTTGTGTCAGAGGTGGGTGGGTGCCGGGCGAGAGGTTTGTTGCGAGGTGCAGCAAACCTCTTGCTCTCGGTGCATGTTTATTACGCCGCCGCGGATTTTTCCGCAGTTCAAAACGCCTTTAAATTTCGTAATCCCAAAAAACCCTCAGTGCTGATGGCCGCTGTTGCCATCAATCTGGCTGCGGATCTCTCCGCCGGGCCACCTGGTGCTGTGGACATTTACGTACGTAACGCCAGCCCGAATCGCCGCGAGCAACTCGTCAAATTCGCCGGCGGAAATGCCCCGCTCATTAGCCAGATTGGTGACGTCCACCGCCGTGATGGTCCCGGATATCGTCGCCGGTGGCGCCGGACAGGCCTGAGTTCCAGCGGGACCATTGCCGAGGTTGGTGCAAAGGAACACGCTGATAGGACCAGTAACGCCTTTTTGTCCAAAGTGAATGTGGGCCTGCTGAACAGCGCCTTCCAGATCGGCGTAACTAAGCTCCCAGTCGATCCGCGAGTTATCGTTCGCGATACGCGCGTTGAAGGTTCCGTTACCGGTCGTCGACACTGCCGACGGCGTCTCCTCGTAACCCGTCAGGTACTCGCTAATCTTCTTGAAGCCCTGCGCCCAGACGAGCGTTGAAACCGACACAGCGGCAATCACGGCAATAGACAATGCTACTCTTCGCATCCCTTTTACCTCCAGGTTTTTCGTTCTTACTTTGTGGGGGCGCGCATAATATCAGGAAGCGGGGTCTGGGGGAAGAGGAAAGGGTCTTCATTGGTCATATATCATTTGACATCTGTCATTTGTCATTTCTCTTATTCCTAAATGACAAATGAAAAATGTCCAATGACAAATGGAAAATGACGGGGGCTTTTGCCTTCCGACTCATCTTCCATTACCTTGTTCGTCTTTATGGCAATAAGTCTTCTGGCTCTGGATCTCGACGGCACACTCCTCAATCGCCGGGGCCAGATTTCCGATCGCAATCGGACGGCAATCGAAAATGCGCGCGCCGCAGGCGTACACGTCGCGCTCGTGACCGGCCGCCGTTTCCGCGATTCGCGGCCCATTGCTTTGGAGTTGGGACTCGACGTCCCGGTCATCTCCCACAACGGTGCGTTAACGAAACACGCCGAGACCTTACAAACAGTTTCCGTGCTGCCGCTGCCACTCGCCGCTGCCCGTGAAGCACTGCGAGTCGGACGTGAAGCAGGCGCCGATCCGCTGTTGAGCGACGACTACGAAGGTCTCGGAACGCTCGTTTACGATCGCATCTCGGGCGAGAACACGGCAGTCCACAAGTACATCGACTGGGCGCGCCGCATTCACGGCGAAGAGGAAGGACAGCGTTCAGTTTTGCAAGTGGAATCACTGGAAGCGTACCTGGACCATGAACCGATCCATCTCGCCTTCTCCGGCAGTTTCGCTCGGATGGACCAGCTTGAAGAGCTGCTGCACGCGGAGCTCGGCGCGACCGTGAAGATTCTCGGCACGAAGTATCCGGAACAGGACTTCACGCTGATCGACATCGTGAATCCGGCAGCGTCGAAAGGCGCGGGCGTCGCGGCGACAGCGGCGGAGCTCGGCGTCAGTCCCGACGAGATCATGGCCATCGGCGACAACTACAACGATCTGGAAATGCTGCTTTTTGCGGGGACCGGAGTTGTGATGGCGAACGCCCCGCTTTCTTTACGCGAGATCGCGGGCCTGCATCCGACCGCTTCGAACAGCGAAGACGGCGTCGCGCTCGCAATCGAACAGTTCATCTTGAATAACAGCGAGGAGACAACATGGCAAATCGAACGGCGGTGATTCAAACAAACAAAGGCACGATTCGCGTCGAGATGTTGGAAGCTGACGCTCCCAAGACGACGGAGAACTTCATCACGCTGGCCCAACGCGGCTACTACGACGGCATCATCTTTCATCGCGTGATCAAGGGCTTCATGATTCAGGGCGGTGACCCGACCGGCACCGGACGGGGCGGCGAGTCAGCATGGGGCGGACGTTTCAACGACGAGATTGATCGCAGTTCGGCGGTCTATCAGACGGGATACAAAGCGGGAACAATGGCGATGGCGAATGCCGGACCGAATACAAACGGATCGCAGTTCTTCATCATGCACGTCGACTATCCGCTGCCGCCGAGTTACACGATCTTCGGACGCGTCACCGAAGGACAGGACGTGGTAAACGCAATCGCGACCACTCCGACCGGTCCCGGAGATCGCCCGATAGAGGAAGTGAAGATGGAGAAGGTGACGATCGAGTAGATTGGGCTTGGGGCTTAGGTCTTGGGGCTTGGGTCTTGGCACTTGAGACTTAGGGCTTGGGTCTTTCGTGTTTGGTGTGCTTGTCCTTCGTACCAAAGGCCAAAGGCCCAAGACCAAAGACCACTTCTCATATGGGCCGAGCGCCGTGACCAATTCGCGGCGCTCGTCTGATTGCTTCAGTCACGTATTCTTTTGCCG
>DASURS010000109.1:0-25303 GCA_036279935.1 Pyrinomonadaceae bacterium | reverse complement strand
GTTGTAATCACCGTCAAGGAGGAGTCCTAAACATTGGTCATATGTCAAACGACAAATGGAAAATGAGTAAAGCACCATGGCAATCGTAAAAGAACCCGAGTTTGCTGAAGCAATCGATACCACCGAGACCGACCAACAGTTACAGATCCCGAACGAGCTTCCGGTGCTGCCGCTGCGCGACATCGTGATCTACCCGTTCATGATCGTGCCGCTGTTTGTGTCGCGCGAAAAATCGATCCGCGCGGTCGACGAAGCACTGGGCGAGAACAGAATGATTCTGCTCGCTTCGCAGAAGGATCTCGACAAGGAAGAGCCGGCTGCCGAAGACCTGTATTCAGTCGGCACTGCCGCCGTCATCATGCGCATGCTGAAACTGCCGGACGGCCGCATCCGCATCCTGGTCCAGGGCTTGTCGCGCGCCCACATCGAATCGGTCGACGCGACCGGCGAGTATCTGCGATCGCGCGTCAGCGTCATGCAGGAGGTGCTGCCGCCTGAGCGCTCACTGGAAGTCGAGGCACTGGTGCGCAACGTCCGCGCCTCGATGGAGAAGGCGATCAATCTGGGCAAGAACATCTCGCCCGAAGTGATGGCGATCATCGCGAACCTCGACGACGCCGGCCGCCTCGCCGATCTCTCCGCTTCGAACCTGGAGCTGAAGGTTGACGATGCGCAGTCGGTGCTCGACATTCCCGACACGACCGCGCGTTTGCGCCGCGTCAACGATCTTCTCAACAAAGAGATCGAAGTCCTGACGGTGCAGCAGGAGATCAACACACAGGCGCGCGCCGACATCGATCGTTCGCAGCGCGAGTTCTATCTCCGCCAGCAACTCAAAGCCATTCAAAGCGAACTCGGAGAGGGCAACGAGCTCGCCGAAGAAACCGCGCAGTTCAAAGAGAAGATCGAAGCGGCGAAGATGCCGAAGCAGGCCGAAGAAGAAGCCCTGCGGCAACTCAAGAAGCTCGAACGCATGCATCCCGACGCAGCCGAAACTGCAACGCTGCGCAACTGGATGGAGATCATGACGGATCTGCCGTGGTCTCGTTCGTCGGTCGACAATCTTGATCTGCAAAAAGCCGAACGCGTCCTGAACGAAGATCACTACGGTCTCGAAAAAGTGAAAGACCGGATCCTCGAAGCGCTCGCCGTCCGCAAGCTGAAAGAAAAACCGAAAGGCCCGATTCTCTGTCTCGTTGGCCCGCCGGGAGTCGGCAAAACGTCGCTCGGACGGTCCATCGCGCGTGCTTTGGATCGCAAGTTTGTGCGACTGTCGCTCGGTGGCGTTCACGACGAAGCGGAGATTCGCGGTCACCGTCGAACTTACGTCGGCGCGATGCCCGGAAGAATCATTCAAGCCGTGCAACAGGCCGGCACGAACAATCCGCTGATCATGCTCGACGAGATCGACAAGGTCGGCGCTGACTTTCGCGGCGATCCGTCATCGGCACTGCTCGAAGTGCTCGACCCTGAACAGAACAACTCGTTCCGCGACAACTATCTCGGCGTCACTTTTGACCTCTCGAACGTGATCTTCATGACCACGGCGAACGTTCTCGACACGATCCAACCCGCGCTGCGCGATCGCATGGAAGTGATCCGGCTCGCAGGCTACACCGAGGAAGAGAAGCGTGAGATCGCGTTGCGTCATCTGTTGCCGAAACAGATGGAGGAGAATGGCATCACTGCCCGCGATCTTCACGTCTCGCGGACGGCCCTGACGACGACTATTCAGCAGTACACGCAGGAAGCCGGACTGCGGCAGTTGGAACGCGAGATCGGCCGCATCTGTCGCAAAGTCGCGCGCAAGATCGCCGAAGGACACAAAGGCACCATCCGCGTGTCGTTGAAAAACCTGCACGAGTTTCTCGGCGCGCCCAAGATCATTCCCGAAGAAGCTTTGAAGAAGGACCAGGTCGGCGTCGCAACCGGATTGGCATGGACAGCCGTCGGGGGCGACGTGCTCTTCATCGAGGCACTGCGCATGAGAGGGAAAGGAAACCTCGTCCTGACTGGTCAGCTCGGCGACGTCATGCGCGAATCAGCTCAGGCCGCGTATTCGTACGCGAAGTCGCGCGCAAAGGAGCTCGACATTGCGGAGGAAGACTTCAGCAACTACGACCTGCACATCCACATTCCCGAAGGCGCGATTCCCAAGGACGGCCCGTCAGCCGGCATCACTCTGGCCACTGCGATGGTCTCGGCTCTCTCGACCCGTCCGGTTCGCAAAGACGTTGCGATGACGGGCGAGATCACGTTACGCGGGAACGTGCTGCCCATCGGCGGAGTGAAGGAAAAAGTGCTGGCCGCGCGGCGTGCTCGTGTGACCACGATCATCCTGCCGCAGCAGAATCGCCGCGATTTGGATGAAGTGCCCAAAGAACCGTTCAAAGACATTCGCTTTGTTTTTGTCGACAACATGCGGCAGGTATTTCGCGAGGCACTGGGCGACAAGGTAGTTCCGCCGGTATCATCAGGACCGCGTCCGCAGCGGATGCCGCAGGCGGCGACGGCGCATCCCGCATGAATTCAATGCAGTCATCTTTAGTGAGTTTTAGTACAACCATCGGATGGTGACGGGAATCTGAATTTTGGTTTTGATGATGTCCCCTGCGGCTTTCGGCAGAGTCGCAACGAGTCGACCAAACAGTTAAAAACAAGGAGTCTGGATGAGTTTAAGACGTAACTACGCTTCTGTTCTGTTCGCGATAATTTCCCTGATTTCGCTTTCTTCCGTAGCCGCTGTTGCGCAAGAGTCGCAGCAACTTTCCACCGTCAGTATCAAGAATTTCGGCCAGATGGACGACCGGTTTTTCCGTGGCGGACAGCCAAAGGAGAAGGAGTACTCGGAACTCGCAGCACTCGGCATCAAGACTGTGATCGATCTGCGCGACGATCCGAAGGATTACGAAAAGACCGCGGTTGAAGCGCTCGGAATGCGCTACGTCAACATCGGGATGAGCGACAAGGACTATCCCGCGGATGCGAAGATTCAGGAGTTTTTGAAGCTGGTTGACGATCCCTCAACAGGCAAGTTTTACGTTCACTGCGCCGGCGGACGCCACCGCACGGGTGTCATGGGCGCCGTTTATCGGTTCAATCACTACGGCTGGAATTACGATCAGGTCTACGCCGAAATGAAGAAGTACGACTTCTACACTCGCTGGGGACACGGTGAAATGAAGAAGTTCGTCCAGGACTACGCTGTCAATCACAAGACCGCGGTCGTGGCTACTACCTCGGACGTCAAAAAGTAAGCACCGGCGCTACTGATACATGTACGAGTAGTTCTTCTTCTGATCCCACTCAATGCCTTCAACGTTTTGACCATCGAGCGCAAGGATGTCAGCACTGAGTTCATCGGTGCTGACATTCGGGCTCACGTCCACTGAGTAAACGATACTTCCCGGCGATTCTTCACTAGCCTCACGATCAACCGCCCGCAACTCTTTATCAAACCCATGTTGCTTGAAGACCTGTCGCAGCGCCTTCTGCGTTGAGACGACGTTCTTTGTGGTGACTTTCAGCTCCATCGAGCGAAACACGAGCTCCGGTTCGCGCCATTCCAGCAGCCACAACACGATCAGCGCGAAGATTGCCAGCACCAGCGCCAAATCCCAGCGACCAACACCGGAAGCAAGCCCGAGTGCGAGACTGATCAGCAGCACCGTGATCTCTTTCGGATCCCGGATGTTCGTGCGAAAGCGAACGAGCGATACCGCCGCGAAGATACCGAAAGCGCGCGCCGCGTTGTCGCCAACGACGATCATCAGAGCGGCGGCCACGATGGCCAGCAGGATTTGCGTTTGAGCGACGTAAGGATTCCGCTTCAGCGCCAGCACCTTCTTACGAGGACGAAACGCCAGTGCCGCGCCGAGCAGTGCCGCCAGCATGAATCGCAGCGTGATGCGACCCATCGTTTCAGCCCAGGTTTCGCCAAGCACGTGCGCGCCGGTGGTATGGATGCCGAACATTCGATCGACGAAGCTGTCCTCCGGAGCGCCGCCGGTGCGCGGCGCTGGAGTAGGCTCTTCAACCGGCGTTTCGACGTTCGGCGCCGCTGGTTGTGTTTGCCGCGATGCGGTCGGCGTCGTTTGTCTGCCGCCGCCGATGTAATAGACCGCCAGCGCCGTGACTAACAAAACGCCGGCGAATACCACCACCAGCGTAATGATTTCCTGTTTTCTCTTTGGATTAGAAGACATTTAGATCCTCGATTACTACCGGGCGCCGATCTCTTCCGCGGTTCGCAGATAGCGCAGTTCGTTCGAGCGCTCGCGGACCGTGCGAGCGAGCGCGTTGATTTGGTCCGTGCGATAGTTCGCCGCGCGAAAGGCGTCGCGAAGTTGTTGATCGCTGAGTTTGCCGAGCCAACTGCTCAGCCACTGCGCGTCGCGAACCTGAATGTCCTTCATCAGCCCGCGATTCTTACCGCCGAAGTGCAGCACGACGCGATTGCCTTTGACCTTCTCCAGGAACTTCGTCTTCGCGTACTTGTCCGGATTGTTGCGACTGCGCGTCAGACGCCAGAACAACGGCGTCGTGCTCGCATGACCAAACGTCGCGCCGAGATCGCTGATGATGTAACGAAGCTCCGTGCCTTCCTGTCCGCCTGCCTGGACGATCTCGTTGTTGGAATCTTTGAGGTCCCAGTTATTGATTAGGGCCATCATGATCTTCAAGCCCTGGTACTCCGGCGTGCCGACGAACGGATTCTGTTTCCATTTCCACTCGCCAACGCGATCCCACTCTTCCGGACGTGCTTCGAACCTGACGTTGGTGAACGTTCCTTTGCCGGGGATCGTCACCCGCGGTACGAGATAGTTGACCTCGGTGATGTAACCGATGGCCCACAACAGCCTGATCGCCGAAGTCTCCGATTGGGCTTCCTTGCCGATCTTCGCGACCCACTCACGACCCGCTGCGTCGCGAACGCGATACTTCTTCGAGTAGCCGCCCTTGTCTTCTTTTATGAACGTGATGCGACGCAAATCAGGCCGCATGCCCGCTCCGCCCGGGCCAAGGTAGAGATCGCGCGACGAAATATCCGCCGGCCGCCGCCACATCACGGGCGTCCCCTGCGGAGCTTGTTTCTTCTTCTTCGATTTGGCGGCGACGCCGACGCCCGCGTCTATCGACGAGATGCTGATGATGATAGCCAGCAGGATCAGTGTTCGGAGTTTTGTTACACCAGTCATAGGTTCTCCAGTCCGCGATTGGAACTCGCGGCGCAAGGGGGAAGTTTTGGGGAACGGTTTTAAGAGGGGACGCTAACTCTCGCTGATCGGGCGACCAATAAAGTAAGCCTGACTGTTGAAGACTTCCGTGCCTGAGGAAACAGGCCGGTAAGTTCCGTCGGGATGCAGTTCACGGGCTTTCGTGTTGTCGCGCAAATATGCATCGATCAACACGTCTCGCAAATAATGTTTCGACTCGAGATCGGTCACGGGAGCGACGACCTCGATCCGGTGTCTCAGGTTTCGCGTCATCCAGTCGGCGCTGCCGATGTAGACTTCGTCGTCGCCGCCGTTGGCAAACCAGAAGACACGGCTGTGCTCGAGGAACCGCCCGACGACGCTACGCACCGTGATGTTTTCAGAGAGACCGGGAATGCCCGGACGCAGTATGCAGATGCCGCGCACGATCAGATCGATCTTCACGCCCGCTTGCGATAGCTCGTACAGCTTCTCAACGACTTGCAGGTCCGCGAGTCGATTGAACTTCGCAATCACGTGGGCCGGACGTCCCGCGCGCTTGTGCTCGATCTCGCGATCGAAGAGCGCGTTTAGGTCTTCGCGCAGCCGAACGGGCGCGACCATCAGTTTTCGATAGTCTTTCTGGTTCGAAAACCCGGTCAGGTAGTTGAACAGCTCGGTCGCATCGCGGCCGATCTCGTCGTCGACTGTAAAGAGGCCGAGATCCGTGTAAACGCATGACGTCGTCGGGTTGTAGTTGCCTGACGCGATGTGGACGTAGCGTCTGAGCGCGTTGCCTTCGCGGCGGACCACGAGCGTCAGTTTGCCGTGCGTCTTCAGACCGATGACGCCGTAGACGACGTGAACCCCGGCTTCGTCCAATTTCCTGGCCCATTCGATGTTGTGCTCTTCGTCGAAGCGGGCTTTGAGCTCGATGAGCACCGTAACCTGCTTGCCCTGCTCGGCGGCGCGGATCAACGCCGGCGGAATCGGAGAGTCAGGACCCGTGCGATAGAGACAGATCTTTATCGCGACGACGTCTTCGTCTTCGACAGCCTGGTTGATGAAGCCGGTTACGCAGTCGTATGAGTCATACGGATGGTGCAACAGGCGATCGCGTTCTTTGATTGCCTCGAAGATCGTCCTATGTGACTTGAACCACTCCGGAACTGCCGGCTTGAGAGGCTCGTCTTTCAGATCGGGCCGATCAACGTCGTAGAGCGCCATCAAGTCCTGGAGGTGCAGCGGACCGTCGAACACGTAAACATCTTCTGCTGCAAGACCGAGCGATGTACTCAGGTAGTCGATCATCTCCTGCGGCATGTCGGGCGAGATTTCTAGACGCACTGGTGTCCCGAACTTTCGCCGGCGGAGTTCTTCCTGAATGACGCTGAGCAGATCTTCCGCTTCTTCTTCACGTATCTCGATATCGGCATCGCGGGTCACGCGGAAGCGATGACACTGACCGGCGTTCATTCCCGGAAACAGCACGTCGATGTTCGCTTCGATGATCTCTTCGAGCAGCACGAAACGTGTGCCCGCGGATCCAATCGGCACCAGGCGCGGCACCACTGACGACGGAACTTTGATTCGCACGAAGCGCGACTGGAGCGTCTTCCCGCGGCCCAACAGCTTCATCTCCTTCGGCGCCTCAACCATCAATCCGATGTTCACGCTTAGCGGCGAGATATATGGGAAGGGATGGCTCGGATCGACTGCCAACGGCGTCAGGACGGGAAATACTTTTTCGATGAAATATTCTTTCAGATCTTCTTTCTCATGCCGCGAGAGCGAGTCGTACGAAACGAGCTGCACGCCGGTCTGGGTCAACTGCGGCAATACATCGTCGCGCAAACACTTCGCCTGTGCGTCGACGAACTTCACGATTTGTTCGCGTAATCGTGCGAGCTGTTCAGTCGGCGTCGTGCCATCCGGCGCGACATCTTTGATTCCCTGTTCCTCTTCTTCTTTGAGACCCGACACACGGATCATGAAGAACTCATCGAGGTTCGACGAGAAGATCGACAGGAACTTCAATCTTTCGAGCAGCGGGTTGCTGAGGTCGAACGCCTCTTCCAGCACTCGCGCATGAAAAGCCAGCAGGCTTAACTCGCGATTAAAAAACAGCTGGGACTTCGCGGGGGCGACTGCGACCTCGACCGCCTTCGGGAATTCATGAATTCGCGCTTCTCTTTGAACTACAGTGGACATTCTTTTCCTTGGAACCGCCTTGTGGCGCGAGCCCGCGCCGATAGTCTGAGAGAGCCATTAAGCGTCGGGCAACCGGTGTACCATCCGTGGTTACGAGGTCATTTCGCCGCTAACGGTTGCTCTTTGACGATGTTAACCATTTTGTTACGAAGGCGACCTCGGCACCGGGGTGTACGGAAACCGTGCTCAATTGCGCAAATTGGTGTTTCAGTCTTTGCCAAAATTTTGCAACGCGGAGGTGGTCCAGCGCGTTAAGCATCATGTCCGTACCGTAACAAGGTCGCTTCGGGCACGCGGTGGCAGACGGCGCGCAACCTTCGGATTGCGGGGAGGCATCTGTACCCACGAGCCCGAAAGCGACTTTGGTGGAAAAAGTTACTTATTGGGCTTGTGTTTCAAGCAGGGCATTTGTTTGACACCCTAAAAAACCGTGTGGTAACCTCCGAGGTGATTGCGGCTCCTTAGCGTGAGTCTGGCATTGTCCAAATCATAGAGGAGCCATTAGATACCGCACCTGACAAAGTGAATGCAGCCGTTGTGATTTTCCTTCCCGGAAAGCCACACGCGTATTCGCATCTTCCTTTGAAGGAGAACGACGAATTTGATGTCAGCGAGCTTCACCCGTTTGATTGCCCGTGTGGCTTTACTAACGGCGCTCGTCGCTTCAGCGGCCAGCAGTTACGCCCAGATTCCAGCAGCTTCATCGGCACGATCGATCCCAACTGAAGTTGAACAGTCGGACGCACGCGTTACGCAAGTCATCGCGCGTGCTGAGGATCATTTCCGTAAAGGCAAACTCAATCTCGAAGACAGCAAGCGCAACGAAGCGAGGCAGGAGTTCGATAGAGCAGTCGATTCGATTTTGGAGTCGGGCTTTGACGTTCGCGCAAGCCAACGCTTGCAGACTTATTATTTCGAGTTAGTCGAGCGCATCTATCGCGAAGAAGTTCCGGCAGTGCAGCCGGGCGCTCCTAACACTGCGACCATGACGCTGGTGGCGCAGAACACGCAGCAGCAGTCGCAGGAACCAGCAAAGACTCCGGTGCCTGCGCAGATCGGTTTTCGCGATCAGAAGTTTGAGCCTTCGCCACTCGACGAGTTGAGCAAACTCGTTCTCAATCCCAACGAAACAACTTTCACTAACAAGGACGCAGAGGATCTCGAAGCGGCGAAGAAGAACGTCAACTTCGCGTTCACGCTCAATCCTCTCATCCAGGGATACATCAACTACTACCAGGGCCGCGGCCGCACGACGATGGAAAGTGGTCTGCGTCGTTCGGGCCAGTTCATGAAGATCGCGCGCAAGATTTTCGCTGAAGAAGGCGTGCCGCTCGACGTCACGTGGCTGGGCCAGGTTGAAAGCTCGTGGAAGGTGAGAGCCGTGTCGTGGGCGTCAGCTTCCGGTTTGTGGCAGTTTGTTCCGAGCACCGGCCGGCGATACCAGTTGCGACAGAATGCCTACATCGACGAGCGCAACAGTATCGAACAATCAACGCGCGCGTCCGCTCGTTACCTGAAATGGCTGGCTGATCGCTACAATGGCAATTGGGAACTGGCGATGGCTGCCTACAACACGGGCGAAGGCAACATCGACCGCGCAATCGCACGCGCCGGCAGCTCCAATTTCTGGATGATCTATCCGTACATCGCTCAGGAAACGCGCAACTACGTGCCGAATATCCTGGCCGTGATCCTGATCGCGAAGAACCCCGAGAAGTACGGATTCAAAGGCATCAAGCCTGACGCACCGTGGACATACGACGTCGTCCGCGTTCCAACAGCGACGAGTTTGCAACTGGTTGCCGATGCAACCGACACGAGTATCGATCACATTCGCACGCTCAATCCGGAACTGAAGCGAGACATCACGCCGCGCGGCGACACTTACGACGTGCGCGTGCCGGCGGGCCGTTCGAAACAGTTTGCTTCGCTACTTCAGCGCATCGCTCCCGAGCGACGCGAAACCGCGCGCATCATTTCTGTTGCGCCAGGTGAGGACCTGCAAAGCGTTGCGAGTCGAACGGGCATCAACGTAGCTCAACTTCAGTCATTCAATACAGGCGTCGATCTGAAGTCGGCGACCAAGCTGGTTGTTCCGAACAGCAACGTCAGACTCACCAAGTGGGTGAGAGCGACGGGCCAGCCCGCTGATGCAGCACCGGCCGGCGGTATCGGAACGACTCGTGCTCGCAAGGGCGACACGATAGCGCGCATCGCCGCCAGTCGTAATCTCGACGCGAACGAAGTTGCTCGTTTGAACGGTATCCCGGTTGACGCCGAGCTCAAGGCCGGACAGGAGATCAAGATCCCGTCAGCCGCGCCAGCGCCTTCGCGGCGTCGATAAATTTGTAACTGCGAAAAGCCGGCTTCACCGCCGGCTTTTCAAATTCTTGTTCCTCAATTTAAGTCTAAGGAGCTTCCTCACGTGCTCTATCGATCTCTTTCCGCCGCCGTCTATGGAATCGACGCAGACCTCGTTGATATCGAGGTCGATCTTTCCGCCACTCGCAGCGATAACGATCAACTCTCGTCAATAACTATTGTCGGTCTGCCTGACGCGGCCGTGCGTGAGTCGCGCGAACGGATCCGCGCCGCGATCCAGAACTGCGGTTATGTCTTTCCACTGCAAAAGACGACGATCAATCTTGCGCCCGCGGACGTGCGCAAGGAAGGCGCGAGTTTCGATCTACCGATCGCGTTGGGAATACTGGGCGCGAACGGCGATCTCGCCGAAACGGACAACCTCATTCACATGCTTTGCGTTGGCGAGCTCTCGCTCGATGGTCGCGTGCGCGCGATCAAGGGCGCGCTGCCGATCGCGATCCTCGCACGCGAAGCTTCGATTCGTTACCTGATCCTGCCGGAAGAGAACGCGAAAGAGGCGGCGGTCGTGTCCGGAATCAACGTCTATCCGGTTGCCGATCTGCGCAGCGCTGTCGATCTGATCGCGGATCTGCGTTCGGAGCATCCGCCGGCGCCGCTGCTCGTCGATACCGCCGAGGTGCTTGCGCGAACGGAACACTACAGCGTCGATTTCAAGGAGGTGCGTGGGCAGGTGTCGGCGAAGCGCGCGCTCGAGATTGCGAGCGCCGGCGCGCACAACATCCTCTTGATTGGCCCGCCGGGATCGGGAAAGACGATGCTCGCCAAACGTCTTGCCACGATCATGCCGCCGCTCGAGTTCGACGCCGCGCTCGAGTTGACGAAGATCCATTCCGTTGCAGGTCTGACCGGTCGCGCCGGGCTTGTAACCGAACGTCCGTTTCGTTCGCCTCACCACACGATCAGCGACGCCGGGCTGATTGGTGGTGGAAGTGTGCCGCGGGCGGGTGAGGTGTCGCTTGCGCATCAGGGTGTGTTGTTTCTCGACGAGTTGCCGGAGTTCGATCGCAGTGTTTTGGAAGTGCTGCGGCAACCGCTCGAGGATCAGCGAGTGACCATCAGCCGCGCGGCGATGACGTTGACGTTTCCGGCGTCGTTCATGCTCGCGGCGGCGATGAATCCGTGTCCGTGCGGTTTCTGGAACGATCCGACGCGTGAGTGCCGCTGTTCGCCGTTGCAGATTCAACGCTACGTCGGGCGTATCTCCGGTCCGTTACTCGATCGCATCGATATTCACATCGACGTTCCTGCCGTGAAGTTCCGTGAGCTTGCGGGTGACGTTTCATCTGAAACCGACAGCTCCGCCGTGATTCGCCATCGCGTGATGAAAGCACGCCAGCGTCAACTGCGTCGTTTCAAAGGCGAGAAGATCTTCGCGAACGCCGCTATGACTCCGCGCATGATCCGCGCCTACTGCCAAATCGACACCGCGAGCGAGCGGATGCTCGAAAGCGCCATGGCGCGGCTCGGCCTCTCCGCCCGCGCTTACGATCGCATCCTGAAAGTGAGTCGCACGATCGCCGATCTCGAAGGCGTTGACCAGATCACCTCGACGCACGTTTCGGAAGCGGTGGGCTATCGTTCACTTGATCGCACCTATTGGACCTGACCGGTGTGGACAGAAAGAGCGCTACGCCGTATCCTGCATTCCAGCCGTAAAACAAGGAGACGGCTGAGGAAAATCACTATTTTTTAGAGTCGGGCAAGGCAACGACGCGCTCAAAGCGCCGCATCACAGCCGCGTTTGAGGGTACTGCACCTGGAACCGCATCCCCACGCGGGTCGTTAGCAGGACAGTGCCGCTCCCTTGAAACTGGCGAAAGCGTGAGAAATCGTGCCGCACAAGCCGGAAGTTGTGAGATTCTTCCCAGCTTGCCCGAGCAAACGAGCACGTGACCGCAGCCGAACCCGAGACACCGCAAACGACAGACTATGAGCTGGGGCAGAAAGCCGCCCAGGGAGATATGGCAGCTTTCGAGGAGCTTTACCAGCGCCATAATCGTCGCGTCTACTCGCTGTGCCTGCGAATGACCGGTAACGTTTCGGAGGCCGAAGATCTCGCTCAGGAGGTCTTCATCCAGCTCTTTAGAAAAATCGGTAGTTTTCGGGGCGAATCCGCTTTTACGACCTGGCTTCACCGCCTGACGGTCAATCAGGTGCTCATGC
This sequence comes from Pyrinomonadaceae bacterium, assembly GCA_036279935.1. Taxonomy (GTDB): domain Bacteria; phylum Acidobacteriota; class Blastocatellia; order Pyrinomonadales; family Pyrinomonadaceae; genus PSRF01. Next base: position 13,349 of record DASURS010000109.1, on the reverse strand, counting down.
ACTTCCGCAAACGCGGCGTGCGCATGGAGCAAACGACTGAAGACGGCGAAACCCCAATCCAGATCGTTAAAGGCACTGAAAACCCGAATTCGATGCCGGTGGTTGATCGCATCGCCCTCGACAAGGCGATTGCTCAATTGCCGCCCGGTTATCGGACGGTTTTTACGCTGCACGACATCGAAGGGCACGAGCACGAGGAGATCGCCAGAATGCTCGGGTGTTCCGTCGGCACGTCGAAGTCGCAATTACATAAAGCGAGGATGAAATTGCGCACGCTTCTGAGGCAACAGAAAGTGCCTGAATAGAGTCGAAGATAATAGCCGGTGGTTTTCCAGACTATCGAGACCCGGCTTAAAACGCAGTCTTCCCTTGATTGATAATGACCGAAAGGTTCTGTCCAGGAAACAGTTCGATTTTATTTTGTGTGCGCCAGTAAGACAGAACGAAGGTAATAAGCAATGAACTGCGAGCAGTGTCAGGAACTCATTCACGACCTGGTCGACGGCTCCATCAGCCGCGGCGATGAGTTTCTCCTTAATACGCATATCAGCGACTGTTTGGATTGCGAGAGCGTTCGCGAGGACCTCTCCGCGATTGTGGGCTTTTGCCGCACGCGACGCGGCGAGTACGAGGCGCCGCCAAACGAACAGGCCCTTTGGCTCCGCATCCGAAACGTCGTCGAGGCGGAGCAACGTGGTGTGACGAGCTCGACCGCCGACCCGCGGCCGTCCTTTTGGGAACGCCTGATGGGCCGCAGCTGGGAACTTTCATTGCCCCAACTGGCTGCTTCAGTCGTCGCGATCGTGCTGCTGGTCTCTCTGGTCACCGTCGTCGGAATACGCCGCTGGGGAACTGCCGTTCCCTCCACGCAGGCGAGCGGAGTCGAAGCTTCGAACGTGAATGACCGCGTTTGGCAGAGACAACAGGTAATCAACTACTGGAACCAGCGAGTGGAACTGAACAAGGCCCGCTGGAGCCCTGAGCTGCGCGCGACTTTCGACCGCAACATGGAAGTCATCAACCAGGCCGTAACGTCGTCTCTCGAAGACCTGAAGCGGAATCCACACGATGAGATTTCCGAACAGATGCTCAACGAGTCGCTGAACGACAAGCTTGCGTTGCTCAAAGAATTTTCTGATTTGTGATTTCAAGCGCTCATGAAGTTTTGCGCGTGAAATTTGTTTTAGATAGAAGCCCCACACTGATGAAAACTAGATTCTTCCGGCAACCGACAGTCTTCGCCTGCCTGCTCGCAGGTTGCCTCTTAGCATTCGCAGTCCCCGTTGTCGCCCAACAACAAGTTTCCAAGCGTTACCCCGGTGGAAAGAACGTCCGCGTCGAGCTGCGCAACATCTCCGGCACCATCGTCGTCGAGTCGTGGGACAAAGACGAGATCCGCATGTCGGCGACAATCGAATCAAAGAACGCTCACATCGTTCCGAAGCAAATCGATCAATGCCTGATGATCGACGTCATGAGCGATAATCGCGGACGCACCGACATCGGCGACATCAATTTCAAACTACAAGTTCCGGTTAATTCGTCCGTCGATCTGGAAACACGCCGCGGCAACATCAGCGTCTCGAACATTCGCGGTGGCCTGGTACGCGCGCACGTTTCCTCTGAAGGCGACATCGAGTTGACCAACATCAGCGCCTCGCAGGTCGTGGCGCAGAACGTTATCGGAAACATCTTCTTCGACGGTGAGTTTTCGCGCGGCGGCACTTACGAGTTCAAATCAAACAAGGGCGACATCACGATTCGCATTCCCTGGAACTCGGCGTTCCGTCTCGTCGCGGCTTCGCCGGCGCGAAAGATCGCGTTGAATGATTTCTGGAACAACAATTTCAAGACCCAGGACGGCCGCAAGTATGTCGGCGACGTAGGCGACGGTCGTTCGTCCGTGTCGGTCACGAATTTCAGCGGCCAGATCACCTTTCTGCGGAGATAACTCTTCGCATTTGCAATGGCAATCCATGAATGAAGGACGTTGCGCGAGCAGCGTCCTTTTTTTCATCCTTTTGATACTATAAGCCGCCGTGTCCAAACTTTCTTTCGTCCTTTTGCTCGCACTGCTGATTCCGCCGCCAATTTCTTTGTCGCAGGACAACAAGGCAGCCGCCGCCTTACCGACGCAGTTAGTCAAGCGAACGACCACGCGAAAACAATCCGTGCGCTTCGGTTTTGGCGGGACAGTCACTGTCATCGGCGCGCCGCGTGGATCGGTAACCGTTGAAGGCTGGCAGCGCAACGAAGTCGAACTCACTGCCGAGATCGAGCTCAACGCGCCGACGGAAGCCGACCTGGACCAACTCGCCAAAGTCAACACGTTCGTTTTTGATGAGGATCTGAATCATCTGAGCGTACTCACGACGGGCACTCACGATCGCGCGTTCATGAAGAAGTCGGCGAAAAACTTCCCGAAACGGCTGCTGAACTTTCCATGGAAGATCGACTACGTGCTGCGCGTCCCGGCGAACACGGATCTCGAAATCAACGCCGGTTACGGTCCCGTGAAGCTGAGCGGCGTCGAGGGCGCGTTGCGCATCAGTGCAACGGAGAGTGAGACGGCGTTGACGTTGACCGGCGGCCTTGTTACCACAACCGTCACGGCGGGCGTTGTGACGTTGACGATTCCGGTACGCAGTTGGCGCGGCGCCGGTGCGGACATTCGGCTCGCGACCGGTACGCTGAACGTCGATCTCCCGGCGGGTTTCAACGGCGACATCGACGCCGACATTCTGCGGCGCGGACAGATCGTCAACACTCACGAAGGGCTCGTCTCGCGCGAGAAGCCGGGAATCACCGAGCAAACGATGCGCGCACGGGCGGGCTCGGGCGGAGCGTTTTTCAAGTTTACGGTTGGCGACGGCACAGTGAATATTCGGAAAGGGGGGTCTTAGGACTTTGGTCTTGGGTCTTTGTGCTTTGCACGTTTAGAATGGCCGGACTTCAAGACCAAAAACCAAAAACCAAAGACCAAACACCAAAATGAGCATCAAGTCCGATCGATGGATCCGCATGATGGCCACGGAGTATGGAATGATCGACCCTTACGAACCCGGCCAGGTCAAACAATTAGACGGCAAGCGGATCGTCTCGTACGGCACGTCCAGTTACGGATATGACATTCGCTGCGCCGACGAGTTCAAACTGTTCACGAACATCAACAGCACAATCGTCGATCCCAAAGAGTTCGACAGCAAGAACTTCGTCGACGTGAAGGCGGATTACGTCATCATCCCGCCCAACAGTTTTGCACTCGCTCGCACGGTCGAGTACTTCCGTATCCCGCGCAACGTCCTGACGATCTGTCTCGGCAAGAGCACCTACGCGCGTTGCGGCATCCTGGTAAACGTCACACCATTCGAGCCGGAGTGGGAAGGGTACGTCACGCTCGAGTTTTCCAACACGACGCCGCTGCCGGCGAAGATCTATGCGAACGAAGGCGTCGCGCAGGTCGTGTTCTTCGAGTCCGACGAAGACGATGTTTGCGAGACCTCTTATAAAGATCGCGGCGGGAAGTACCAGGGCCAGCGAGGCGTGACGCTGCCGAAGATGTAACCGACGCCCCGATCCGCGGTCCTCAAAAATCGTGTCCTCACACTGAAACGTCTTTCTCTTTTTTCGCATTGATATTGAACGGCCAACCAGTTCAGTGCGGCAAAAGGAGACATCATGGCGGGCGAACCCAACTACTCAGAATGGTTCCGATCAACGGACGATCCGCGACTCGGTCTCGTCTGGCTCGATAAAGGCGTTCCCAAGGGCATCCTCAAACCCGTCGAATACTCCGCCATCAACGGCCGCGCGATTTTCGAAGGCGACATCATGCTCGGCACGGTCGAGGAGATGGACAAGCTGATCGGCGGTCTGGAAATGCCGATCGCACAGATTCCAGTCAGCGGAATTGCAGCGCGCGACGTGAAGCTCACGCCTGCTACGCCGGCGCCGGCAGCGATCGGCATCACTGGAAAGGTCTTCCGCTGGAAGAACGGCGTCGTTCCGTACGAGGTCGACACAGCGATGCCGTTGCCGGTCCGAGTCACGTATGCGATTTCCCACTGGGAATCCAGGACTCCGATCAGGTTTGTGCAGCGCGACCCGCAGGATCCGGCCCACAAGCATTACGTCAGGTTTGAGGTCCAGGACGGATGCTGGTCCGAAGTGGGCAGGCGCGGTGGGCAGCAGATCATCTCGCTACACGAGGATTGCGATCCCGGTTCCGCCATTCACGAGATCGGACACGCGGTCGGACTGTGGCACGAGGCGAGCCGCGAAGACCGCTCGAAGTACATTCGCATCAGGTGGGAGAACATCGAGAAAGGGCGCGACCATAATTTCACGCAGCACATCGTCGACGGCGACGACCTTGGGCCTTACGATTACGAATCCATCATGCACTACTCGTCGATGGCGTTCAGCAAAAACGGCCATCCGACGATTGAAGCTTTGAAGCCCGGCGGCGATACGATTGGACAGCGAGAGGGCCTCAGCGCCGGCGATATCGCAGGCGTGCGGGCCTTGTATCCGGACCTCGCGTGGTAGGCAGCGGATCCTTTCTCGTCCTTAAATGACAGATGAGAAATGTCCAATGACCAATGGCAAATGACAAGCCCTTCGTGCGAGGGCGCATATTGTTCGACAAAGACGTTGCACCATTTACGGGCGCGACGGTCTACGTTCGCCTGGAAAATGTCAGCCGTGCCGACGCCGCTGCTGAGGTCGCCGCGGAACAAGTGCTGCGTGGAGTGTCGCACCGAGGCGGCGAAGAAGAAGCGTTACCGTTCGAGCTTCGCGTCGAGTCTGTTGATGAGCGAGCTCAGTATTCCGTTCGCGTACACGTGGACGTTGACGGTGATGGAGAGCTCAGTCCGGGAGATTACGTCAGTCCGGCGAGTCATCCGGTGTTGACTTACGGTCAACCCAATCACGCGGAAGTCAGACTCGAGAGAATCATGTAGAAAGATCCTTTGCTGGAACATGAACAACTGGCCCGACACCTTAACTCTGAACGCTCACACCGGCAGCGGCAAGGCTGTTTCTACTGCCGTGATCTCACAAGCCGCGCTCGCGTGGGCCATGGGGGCCGGCAACATTCCCAAGACGTTCGCGCCGCATCTCGCGCCGCCGCCGCTCGCAGACGTAAAAAACTGGAAAGACAAAGACGTCGGCTGGGGACTGGTGCTTCCTCATCGTCCGGAACTCTCGCCCGCCCAACTGGCAACAGCGGACGATGCGCCCGAGCCGATTCGCCGGCTCCGCGCGGAGCGCAACGACGCACCCGTCTTTCGTTATCGCTCCGAATGGACCCTGCGATACACGCACCTGACGACGTATCGCACGGGCGTCGAAGAGATCGTTCCGATGCACAGTGCGTTGCCGGGTCTCGCCGCCGGGCGTCTGCCGTTTTATCTGCTGATTTACGGTTCGCCGGAGACGATTCCGTGGGGTTTGCAGTTCAATCTGAACGCGAGCCGCGCGGTCGGCCGTCTCGACCTCGACGGTGAAGCGCTGGAGAACTACGTCGCCGCACTGATCAACGAATGGAGCACCGCTGAGTCCGACGCGCATGACGCGCTCTTTTGGTCAGCGAACAATGGCCAGGCAGACATAACGAAACTGATGCGCGATTCCATCGCGGACAGGATTCAAAACGAGTTCAAGAACTACACCGACATGAAGCAGGTGAAGTTCATCGACGGCTTCGACGGTGGCGCGACGTCCGGGATGTTGGTCGATGCGTTGGAAGAGCTCAAACCCGGTTTCATTCTGACGACGAGTCATGGCCAAACGGGCCCGCTCGACGACGCGGCAACGATGGCGCGCGACCTCGGATTGCTCGTTGACGAAAACTACGATTTCATGCGGCCCGAGCAGATCCTCGCCGATTGGCAACCTGACGGCGCGATCTGGTACGCGCACGCTTGCTGTTCCGCCGGCAGTAACTCGATGACGATGTATGACGGATTGGTCCCACCCGGATCGGACGTGGATCTGTTGCTCAAAGGCGTGGCGACTGTCGGTTCGCTCGTAGCGCCGCTGCCGCGAGCGTTGCTGGGCGCGAAGAAGCCTTTGCGCGCTTTCGTCGGTCAGGTCGAGCCGACGTTCGACTGGACACTACAGCAACCGCACGCTAATGGTTATTTGACTGGTCCACTACAGTTGGCATTGTTCAATCATCTGTTCCAGCCGGAACCGCTGGGCATGGCGTTGCGCTCGTGTTACGAGAAACTCGGAAGCCTTTATACGGCCTACGATCAGGCTTTTCGAGATTTCAACAGCGGAGCAGATACGAGGAGCACGTTGCTCTTCTGTCAACTCGCCGCGCGTGACGTGCAGAGCATGGTCATTCTCGGCGACCCGACGGCGATTCTTCGCACGTGAGCAAGCGAAGTTATTGAAAGTTAAGGAGGCTCAGGATGGGCATCTATTTGGGACGCACGCTGCGAGACCTTGACACCTTGCGAGTGTCGCTGGAGGCGAGTGAAGCGAATCCGACGGAGGGCGTCGTTGTTTTCGAGCTGTTCCTCTCAGGCGTGCGGAGCGTGCGAGTGCAAGTGCCTGCGTCTGAGATGAACGTGCCGGCGAGTCTCAAAGAGATCTCCGCGTACAGCTATCGCTATACCCAGCCGGAGTTCGCGATTCCGGAAAGCGTAATGACGTCTCTGTTGGACGGCATGGCGGACCGCGCCAACCAGGACGATCCGCTCTGGCTCGAAGTCGATCCTCCTTTGTGTGTGTTGTCGATCGTGCCGTGGGAATCGTTGCTGCAACCGGCGCTCAGAACGCGTCTGATCCGTTTGTCGTTCTTTCCGGCGAGCAGTTACTTCCCGCACTGGAACACGCTGGACATCGTCATTTGCGCCAGCTCGCCGAAAGCAAAAGTGAGTATTGCGATCGAGAACGCGGTGCCACTGCTGGCTAGACAGATTCTCGAAACGCAGAAAATCCGAACGACGATACACATCTTTGCTGACGCGAAGGTTTACGACGCTCTCAAAACAGCGCTGGCTCCGAAAATCGTCCCGAAAGGCGAGCACGGAGTGGTGCTTTACGATCCCGCCGGCGCCGCCCAATACGAAGCGCCACAACGCACGCGCAAAGTCGTTGACGAGCGCGACAAGGTGACGAATCCGTGGCTGCGTTGGATGATGGACTCGCTCGCCGGCCAAACGATCGACCTGGTCCATTTCGTTTGTCATGGCTTCCTTTACACGGATCAGGGCGCCCTCGCGCTGGCCCAGTCTCCGCTGGTCAATAACGACGAGAACTGGGCGCGCTTCGTTGGGCCACGCCAGCTCAACACGTTTCTCGATTCCGTCGGCGCTTACTCCGCCGCGTTCTGTTCTCCCGTTTACAACTATTCGATTCCCGCACTGAGACTGTTTTCGGAGCAGCTTGCGCGCCTGCGCCCGGGCGTGGCGCTGCTCCACACCTCCCACGACGACCCAACTTACGAAGATCTGGCGTCAACGTATGAGGCGCTCTATTGCGGCGATCGCCACAATCTGACGAACTGGGAATCGTCGACAACCCTGTATTGCTCACCGAAATTAATCAAAACTGAAGAGCTGGTTTCGGCGGATCCTCCCGAATCGGGCGGAGGTGGATGGCAGCCCGTGGTTATCAAAAGCACATTTGATCCGGCGACTCCCAAAGACCACGGCACGTGGGTTTCGTCAGGTTTTCGCTGGCTCGAGCGCACTGCGTCGGAGATTAGCAGTGAGAGTTCAACTTCTGAGTCACAAGCTTCAACCAAACAAGCGGTCGAGGAAACACTGATGTTCGTTTCGAACGTTATCAGCCAATACAGCCTGAAGAAATGAAGCGCGCGCGCGTCGAACGGAGGACCGATTATGAAGAGAATGATCGTCAGAATTCAGGTTGAAGAAAGCGGCAACGATAAGGTCTGGCTGGAAGAAGTGGACGCAAATATCGCCAACGCCGACGTGATCAGCACCTTAGCTTCGACGCCGGTGGCGAATGCCATTGACCAGATGAGGCAGGGGCAACTTGCTCCGAAAATGGTCAGCCAGGCGGGTCAATGGCTTTATCAGTTGCTGTCGGCGAACCAGTCGGTGCAGCAGGCGCTTCAATTGGCGCTCAGCGTAAACGGGGATCAGTATCCGATCTACATCGAGATTCGTTCGGATCATGCTGACGAGCTGCCGTGGGAGACGTTATTCAGTCCCAGCGGCTCGTTCCTGGCGCTCGACGGGCGCTGGCCCATCGGCCGCATCGCGTCCAGCAAGGACGACACTAAGAAGTACTACTTCGATCCGCCGGTCAAGATCATGGTCGTCCTCGCCGCGACTGGCGTCGACGCGACACCGGAGTGGGACGCGCTCTGGAGTGTCATCAGTGCCGCACGGGTGCCGGCGAAGGTGCGCGTCATGCTTTGCCAGGACAGTCTCAAGCAACAGATCGACAGTTTGCAAAATCCATCGATCACGACTTCCTACTTTGGCGACGGGTTCGATCTACAGAACGAGATTGAACAGTTCGATCCCAACATCATTCACTTCTTCTGTCACGGCGCGACCGAGCCAACGCCGCGCCTTTTGCTTTCCACGAGGGCCGACTGGCTGATGCAGAAAAGCAGTGTTCAGATTTCGCCCGCCAATCTCGCTGCCCTCAACCCGACGACGCGAAATACGTGGCTGGTTACGCTGAACTGCTGTTTGGGGGCCGCGCCTGTTGCGCAAGCGCAGAGCCTCGCGCGCAGACTCGTGATGGAGGGATTCCCGGCCGCAATCGGAATGCGCGAGATGGTCGCGAGCACGGACGCACACATCTTCTGCCGCGGCCTGTACAACCTCGTGCTGACTGAGCTCGTGAAGGCAGATGAGGAATCGCAAGTAGAGATCTGTTGGGCCAAGCTTCTCTCTGAGGCTCGTGCACGGCTCGCGCATCATCACGCGAACGGACTGGCCATGCCCGCCGCGGCCGAGGAGTTGAAAGAGTGGACGCTGCCTGTGCTTTACACAAAGCGGCAACCGTTCATAATTCGCGGCAGCTCGAAGAACGACAATTTAACGACGGAAGAAAAACACAACATACAAGTCAAACTGAACCTGCTACAGCAAGCGCGCGACGAGATGATTGTCGCCGCCGCACCGCAGGAGGTGTTGGACGCCTTCGAAGCGCGCATAACGCAACTCAAAGGCGAGCTTTATCCGATCGCACCGCCTGTGACAGAGCCGCTCGCAATGTTCGGTCATAACGGATAAACGATCGCGCGCCGCGGATGGAGATTTAACGCACAGGTGTACGCAAAGACATCTGAGCTCGTGTTATAAAGTGTTCTACGAGTTCAATGCCTGCCACACCAGACGCACTACGTTTCAAGCAACTCGATTCGAGAGCGGTGCTGCCATCGCGTGGAAGTGTGCTGTCCGCCGGGCTCGATGTTTGCTCGATTGAAGACGTCGAATTGCAACCGAAATCGCGCGGGCTCGCGCGAACGGGATTGGCCGTCGCGATCCCTCCCGGCTTCTACGGACGCGTCGCTCCGCGTTCCGGCCTCGCGATGAAGCAGGGTCTCGACGTTCTCGCTGGCGTCATCGATTCCGACTATCGCGGCGAGCTTTGCTGCGTGCTCTACAACACCGCCGACGAACCCATCCGCCTGCCGGCCGGAAGCAAGATCTGCCAATTGATTATCGAGCAGATCATCACGCCCGACGCGATGTGGGTGAACGATTTAGACGCGACGGCGCGTGGCGCGGGTGGGTTTGGTTCCACTGATTAACGGGATTTACACCAACCAATACATCGTATGTCCGAAAGCGTACGATATCACTCCAGCCAAAACGGCTAAATCCTTAAGAAAGTACGCGTAACGGCACGTTTCGCAGCCTTTGGCACGCCTGTTGAAAGACTCTTCTCCGGAGCTAAAGGAGGAGAGAACATGACAACCATTAGAAGAACGGCTTTTAAAGCCTTATTGGTGATGCTGGTGGCGGCCGGCATGACCAGCGTCGGTATGGCTCAGTACGGCGTCAATGAAACGGCCATTCGCGACACCATCAGCCGCATTCAAACCCGCACAGATAATCTTCAACGCGCAATTCAAAACGCGTCCGACCGCGGCAATTATCGCGCTGACGATCTTAACCGGTTGGTGCTCGACTTCGAGACCGCGACGAATCAACTCGACCGCCGTCTCGGAAGCCGGCGTACGTCGGCGTCAGACGCTCGCGTCGTGCTCGATCGCGCTGCGTCGATTGACAATTTCCTGGTCAACAACCGCATCGGCGGAGGTACGCAACGCGAATGGCAAGCGCTGCGCGCCGACGTGGACCAGCTTGCCAGTTACTACAACCTGACCGCGTCGTGGAGTACCAGCGGCGGATATCAGGGCGGTTACAACAACGACAATTACAACTTAAGCGACGTGCAGATGCGCCAGTTGATCCAGCGTATCAACACGGCGACCACGACCTTCAGCCGCGCTTTCCGTCAGGACCTGAACCGGTTCTACGGCAACGATCGTTCTTCGGCTGACGAAGCGCGCCGGCAGCTTTCGAGTTTCGAAACCTCGCTGGTCCAACTTCGCAATCGCGTGAACAGCCGTCAGTCGAGATCGTCTGACGTCAGCACGTTGCTGAACAGTGCGTCTTATCTCAACACCTTCGTAGCCGATCGGCAGTTGTCGTATCAGACGGAGAACAGTTGGAGCACGCTGCGAACAGATCTCGATCGGCTCGCCAATGCTTTCAACGTAGCCGGAAACTGGCAGACGACGACGCCGGGCGGCGGTGCTAACGGCGGCTCGCGTCGCGACCTGACCGGAACGTTCCGCTATAACGCCAGCCAGGGCGACGACGCTCGTCGCGCTGTCGACGCTGCGACCCGAAACCTGTCGTTGTCGGAACGGCAACGCGTTTACGACTCGCTCTTGCGACGGCTCGATCCGCCGCAGATGCTCGCGATAGATCGTCGTGGCAATTCAGTGACGATCGCTTCCACGCGCGCGCCGCAGATCAACTTCGTCGCGGATGGCCGCGAGCAGGTTGAAACGACGCAGGGTGGACGCACGGTTCGCGTGCGAGCCAGTCTGACGGGCGACGTGTTGACGATTAACCGTACCGGCGAACGTGCAAACGATTTCACCGTTACGTTCGATCCGACGGCCAACGGCCGGCAACTGCTGGTGACCCGCACGCTTTACACGGAGCGCGTAAACCAGCCGGTGACGGTCAGGACTTACTACGATCGCGTTTCCGACGTCGCTCAGTTGAACATTTACGATACCAATCGTGAAGACGTGAACGTCGGCGGCGCCGGTGCAGTCGGCACTTTCGTTATTCCGAATGGAACCGAGGTGGTGGCCGTGCTCAACAACGATCTGTCAACGCAGAACGTTCGCGAAGGCGACCGGTTCACAATGACGGTGCGATCGCCGGGTCAGTATGAAGGCGCCACGATTGAAGGGCGAGTGACGAACGTCAGTCGCAGCGGTCGAATCACCGGTCGATCCGAGATGACATTCGACTTCGACTCGATACGCATGAGAGACGGACGGAGCTATGCCTTCGCCGGTATTCTCGAAAGCGTTCGTACGCCGAATGGAGACACAGTTCGCGTGGACAATGAGGGTGCGGTCCGCGACAGCGATCAAACCAAGACGACGGTTACGCGAACGGCTATCGGTACCGCGGTTGGCGCCATCATCGGCGCGATTGCGGGTGGTGGTAAAGGCGCGGCAATCGGTGCGGCGATTGGCGCGGGCGCAGGCGCTGGTTCCGTTTACGTTCAGGGTCGAGACGACCTGCAACTGAACGCAGGAACAGAAGTGACCGTGCGTGCCACCGGACCGCAGGGTTAAGTAAACACAATCAGTTGAGTACGATGGAGGCGGCCTGCGGGAGACGTTCGACACTGAGCGTCAATCGCAGGTCGTTTCTTACCGGGCGCTTGTCGGGCGTTTGAAAGAAGATAAAACCCTGTCGCCGAGAATCAGACGAAGATAGCGGCGTCTTCAGATCGATTGCATAGGCGCCAAACTCCTGCGCAAACTGTTTGCGAGAATTTGGATTGTAAAGAGTGACGCCGTTCGCCTTCAAGATCCGCGAGATCGCATTCTTCGGCGAGAGCAGTTTCCACTCCTGGTTCGCGCTGTCGCGCAGACGAAACCGCGCGCGCTTCGTTTCGATCGGCAGCCCACTCTGAAAAGCCATCTCGATACGCACCGGCAACACGCCGCTCACCGGCAGGTTCGCTTCGAACAGTTCCTGACTCTCTTCGTCGCTCAGCAGCGGCGCCACTCGAATCGTCACACCACCCGCGTCGGCACTCCGAGACGCCTCGGATAGCGGCGGCAACTCCGTCACCGGCTTGACTTTGAACAGCGACGTGCTGCATGAGGTCGAGCTCGCGAGCAACAGCATCACGCAGAGAAGACGTCGGGACATGGGTGCAATTTAGCACACGGGACCACGGATGACACTGATATGTTACTATCGCCAAAATCATGATTAGACCGTTTCGTGGGGTCCGTCCACAGATTCACCCAACAGCCTACGTGGACCCGAGCGCTCAAGTTATCGGCGACGTACACCTCGGAGAAGAGGCGTCTATCTGGTGCAATTGCACTGTGCGGGGCGACATCCATTACATCCGCCTCGGCGCTCGCTGCAACATCCAGGACAACTCGGTCATACACGTCCGCGACGGCACGCATCCGGTGATCGTCGAAGAGGAAGTGACGGTCGGCCATAGCGTCACACTGCACGGCTGCTACGTCGAACGCGGTTCGCTCATCGGCATCGGCTCGATACTGCTCGACGACGTGCGCATCGGCGAGTTGTCGCTGGTCGCTGCCGGCTCGCTCGTGAGCCCCGGCACGATCATTCCGCCGAAGTCGCTGGTGATGGGGTTCCCCGCGAAGGTGAGGCGGCCGCTGAGCGAAGACGAAGTCGCGTCGCTGGCCCAGTTCTGGAAAAACTACGTGAAGTACACGCGCGAATATCGAAAAGAGGAAACTGAATGAAATTTATCTGTGTGATCGTAGTTTTAATCTGCGCCTCCGCTTCCATTGCGGCACAGACTCTGGAACGAGGCGACAATGAGTTTGGTTTCTGGGGAGGTTTTTCGCCAAAGGCGACGACGATCTTCGCCGGACTGCGAGACGACGAAGCCGAGGACCGCAAGTTTTTCATCGCTGGTTTGCGATACGGCCGGACGCTCGCGGCGAACGATGCGCTCGCGCTGCAATACACGTTCGACGCGATTCCGGTTGCCGTTGCGACAGGAACGATCGTGTCGCGCACTACGGTCGCGGGCGTCGACCACTTTGAACGCGAGACCGCTTACGGCGCGGGCATCACGCCGCTCGGCTTGCA
>DASURS010000108.1:0-13481 GCA_036279935.1 Pyrinomonadaceae bacterium | reverse complement strand
AAATCTCGCGCACTGAGCCTTTGATCTCTCGTACTTCGCCTTCCAGTCGATTCTGGCCTTCTTGCAGTTGCGCTTGGCCTTCTTGCAGTCGCACTTGACCTTCTTGCAGTTGCGCTTGGCCTTCGTGCAGTTGAGCAATATCAGCAACTACCTTCTGCCAGATCGGTCGCGTGTCGTAGAGCCGCTCTTCGACCTTCTGTTCGAGTTTGTCGACGCGGGTTTCGAGGTGTTGGACCGTTGATAGGATTAAACCGATCTTCTCGCTGTCGCTGCTGGGCAGTTTCTGTGTGAGATCTTCGCTCATTGAGTCTCCCTTCATGACCCGAATTGTAGCAACCGACCCCAGCTGTGTATATTGCCGAAAACGGCTATTTTGTGGCGAAAACGGCTAATTTGGTCAGACCAGATTCATCGGCGTCGGGTTCTTCGGGTCCTTCGTGTAGTCATAAAACCCGCGCCCGGACTTTCGGCCATACAGCCCCGCCAACACCATCCGCTTCAACAACGGCGGCGGCGCAAAACGCTTCTCCCTGAACTCGTTGAACATGATCTCCGCGATGTAATAAGTCGTGTCCAAACCCACGAAATCCCCCAGCGTGAACGGCCCCATCGGATACCCACACCCAAGCTTCATCGCATTATCGATATCAACGATCGACCCGACACCCTCTTCCAACGCCCGAATCGAATCCAGCATGTACGGCACCAGCAGACGATTGACGATGAATCCCGTCTTGTCCCCAGCCCGGACAGGCACCTTCCCAAGCGTCTTCCCAAACGCCACCGCCTGCTCGTAAACGTCGTCGTCCGTCAAAATCGTCCGCACCACCTCGACCAGCTTCATCAACGGCACCGGATTAAAAAAGTGCATCCCGATGAAACGCCGCTGACGCTCAGCCGACGTCGCCGTCATCATCTCCGTGATCGACAACGATGACGTGTTCGACGCGAAGATCGTGTCAGGCTGGCAGATCTCGTCGAGCTGCCGGTACGTGCTGCGCTTCTCGTCGAGGTTCTCGATGATGGCTTCGATGATGATGTCGCAATCCGCCAGCTTCTCGAACGACGTCGTGCCCGACAACCGCGCGCGAATGTCCGTTTGCTGTTCAGCCGTGATCGTCCCCTTCTCCGCAAACCTCGCCAGCGACTTCTCAATCCCGCCAAAACCCTTATTAATAAACTCGTCCGACACTTCTTTAACGACGGTCTCAAACCCGGCCGTCGCGGCCACCTGCGCAATGCCCGCACCCATCAGGCCGCATCCCAAAACTCCGACTTTCTTAATCTCCATTGGTCGCTCCTTTAAGCCATTCTGCGTACTCGTTTTCCCACGCGTAATAATCGTTCATCAGACTCTGGTCGATGGGCTTACGGTCAATCGTGGCGGTCGCCATATTCGACAGAATCACCAGCAGTCGATCTCTTAACTCCGCCGCGCGCGAATCGGGCGGCGGCGCCTGCAGTGCCCGCTGACTGACTGTTTCAACTTCACTCGCATCCTTGTTGTGAATTACTCGCGCGACCTGCTCCTGGAGCAGGTTCATCGCATTCACAAAGTTCAATCTCACCTGGCTCCGCGCTTTCGCGATCTGCTGCGCAGACATCGGAACCTGCCGGTTAAAATTCCTGACTATCTTATAAAAACTCAACACGACCACGATCAACGACACCGCCTGCAACACTTTCCAAATCGTGGCGATACTCCCACGTTCTCCCGGCCGGCGATACTCAACCGCAAGCGCGAGCGCGGCGCCCGCGAGCAGCCCGCCAAGATGCGCCGCGTTGTCGATGAATCCTCGTCCGAGAAAACCGATCACGAGATTGATAAGGATGATCGGAATCATTCCAGTTCCAAACGCTCGCTTGAAACCCTCCGGCAGCTCGTGGCGAAACTTGATCCCGAACACAAACAGCACGCCGACCAAACCAAACAACGCGCCCGACGCTCCCGCGGACGGCACGTCGTTGGTCTTGAAGATGAAACGTCCGAGCGAACTGCCCGCGAGGCTCGGCCGCACGGTCAGATAACTCGCGACCACACCCGCGATTCCCGTCAAAACCCAGAACACCACGAACTTCGCCGAACCGTACAGCTTCTCGACGTACGGTCCAACCATCCACAGGCTGTACATGTTCACGAGCACGTGCGGCAGGTTCACGTGAATAAACATCGGCGTGACGAAACGCCACCACTGATAATGCGGCGCATTGATCAGGTAGTTCAGCTTAGCGCCGTACAGAGCCAGCACCGGCTCAGGAAAGCCCTGCCACATCGTCTGCGAATCCATCCCGCTCGACTCCCACATCAAAAGAAAGATGAAGAAGTTTGCGATCAGAAAAACGATAGTGAATTTGTACGGGCGATCGAGGACGGCGCGCGCGAAACGGAGGGTTTCGCGATCCGGAGGGCGATGTTGTGGCGACGACGCAGACTGGCTCGAGGTTGGTGTGCCGCAGACGGCGCATTGAAGCTGGCCGGCGCCTACGATCGCACCGCAACTACGGCACATCGTAGGCCGGCCGGGATTAGGCGCGCTGGCGGTTCGGTTTGACTCGCTTTCAGACAATCCGTGTTCCTACATTGGATGAGCGGCCCAGGACACGGATTAACCCATCTTCTCCAACAAGCTGACCAGGTCGTCGGCATGTTCTTCCTCGACGGCCAGGATACCTTCGAGCAAACGCCGCGAAGTCGGATCGTCGGTACCGAAGTAAGTGATCATCTCGCGGTAGCTGTCGATTGCGATGCGTTCCGCCACGAGATCTTCCTTGATCATGTCGATGAGCGACTCGCCTTCGACGTATTCGGCGTGGCTGCGCATCAACAGTCCTTCGGGATTGAAGTTCGGCTCACCCTTGAGTTGAACGATTCGCTGTGCGATTTGATCGGCATGGCCCTGTTCGTCGTTGGCGTGTTCGAGAAACTCCGCCGCCACGCCTTCCGCGTGAATTCCCGACGCCATGAAGTAATGTCGCTTGTAGCGCAGGACGCAAACGATCTCAGTCGCCAATGCCTCGTTCAAGAGCTTCACAACAGTTTCGCGATCCGCAGTATAGCCTTCGGTGACAGCACCATTTTCCATGTGCTGTCGCGCGCGCTCGCGCAAGGTTTTTATATCAGTGAGAAATGGTTTATTCGCCACGGCCCTCACTCCTTGGAATTAAATTTAGGGGAGTAGCGATATTCTCATTTGACTAATCCGCGGTCAACTTGCCCTGAAGTTTGATTTCCGCAGTCGCTGAAGCGTCTGTGGTGACATTAACAGGAACCTGCCAGATCAGCGTTTTGATCCTGCACGTCCCGGTGTTGTCTTCGCGACAGTAGAAGAGCGTGACTTGCGCGCGAACGTTCGCCGTGCCGGCTGCTTTGGCGGACGTCAGAGGGATTCGCAGCGGCAGCTTGAGATCTTTCGCGGTGCGCACAGCGTCGTTTTCGGCGAACGTGACGGCGTTGCCGTCAACTGAGACCCTGTAACGCTGCGGCGCCGCCGGATTGAGGTGATAGCCTGCGGGTAGTTGCACGTCGATGTTCAGGAAACCCTTCTCACCGGCGCGAATCTGTTGGGCCGGAAGTTTTGTCTCATCCGCGTTTGGACCATCGGCGTTTTCGCTGAGACGCATCGTTCCAGCGGGTGGTGTAAGGCCTTTGATGCGTAGCGTATCGGCTTTTTCCGTCTTCAAATCGACGACGCGGATCGCGTGGTTGTTCGTGTCGGCGACATAGAGTTTGCCGTTGGCGATGGTCAGACCGGCAGGTTCGTAGAACGACGGCGACGCACCGTCAGCTTGTCCCGGCTTTCCGGCGCCGGCGAACGTCGTGACGCGTCGTCGTTTCGGATCGAGCTCTTTGATCTTGTGGTTGTAGGTGTCTGCGATCAGCAACTTGTCGCCGAACGCGACCAGACCGAGCGGGTGTTGCAAACGGACGTCGTCGCCTTCGCCGTCAACGTCGCCAAACTCGAACAGATCGCCGCCGGCGAGTGTCTCGACTTGTCCGCGAATGACGTCGATGGCGCGAATGATGTTCGACTCGCTGTCGGCAACGTAAAGCGTGTTATCAATCGTTGCCATTCCCGATGGTTGAGCGAAGCCTGACTGAAGCAGCGATCCGTCGAGCCGCGCCTCTCTTCCGGAACCGGCGAAGACGTCGACGTCGTTTGTGTCGAGATTCATTTTCCAGATCTGGTGTGGACCAGCCATCGCGATGTACAGCGTGCGCCCGACGAGTTGCAGGTCCCACGGTGAACTGAGAGCCGTTGTCTTTCCTGGCCCGCCTTTGGGCGGATACGCGCGCGACTGTTTCCCTGTTCCGGCGATCGTCTCGACGGTGCGCGTCTTCAAATTAGCGTGCCGAATCGTGTGGTTTTCAGTATCCGCGACGTACAGATCGTCGCCCGCGAGCGCGAGACCCTGCGGTCGATAGAAAGTCGCTTCGTCGAAAGCGCCGTCGGCGGCGCCGGCTTCACCGACGCCGATGGTTTCTACAAGCGTGCCGTCGAGTTTGGTGACGACGATACGATTGTGGTTCGAATCAGCAATGAACAGTCGATCGTTCGCGGCATCGGCGAGGACTTTACCCGGAAACGCGAGCGGCAAGTCGCCGACTTTCGCGCGTTCGAGCGTGAGTTTCAGCGGCTCTTCGTTCAGTTCGCCTCGTTTGCGCGATTCGTCGACGACCGAGGCGATCGCCTGATCGATGACGTCGTAATTTCCCTCGCCGGAAGCGACGCCGACGATGTAACCCGCCGGATCGATCAGCACCTGCGTGGGCCACGCGCGCACGCCGTAACTCTGCCAGACGGCGAACTCCGAATCGTTGTAAACAGGATGCTCGATCTCGTAGCGAAGGATGATGCGCCTGATGTTTTCCGTCTCTTTTTCGTTTTTGAACTTGGCGGAGTGGACGCCGATCACGACCAGCTGGTTGGCGTACTTCGCTTCGAGTCTCTTCAGATCGGGAATGATGTGGATGCAGTTGATGCAGCCGTAAGTCCAGAAGTCGAGCAATACCGCCTTACCCTTCAGCGCGGCGAGCGACAAAGGTTTATCCGTGTTCAGCCAGCCGCTGCCGCCACGGATCTCGGGGGCGCGCACACGCGTTTGTGTTGTTCTTTCCTGAGCAGACATCGAAACACCTCGTTCGAAACCAAGCGTAAACCGTGCCGCGAACGCAGCCGAAACAAGTAGCAGCACAAAAAATCCGTATTTCATGATTGAGCTAAAAGGTCATCAACGCGCTCTATTGCGCGCCGCAAGTGCGGGATCGTGATCGAGCCACCCACCACGAGCGCGACGTTGAAAGCGTCGAGAAACTCTTCGCGCGTCACGCCAATCGTGACGCATTGCTTGACGTGGTAAGTGATGCAGTCGTCGCAGCGAAGCACGGTCGAGGCCACGAGGCCCATCAACTCTTTCGTCTTCTTGTCGAGAGCGCCGTCTTCGTAAGCCTGGGTGTCAAGCGCGAAGAAACGCTTAATGCCCAGATGCCCGCTGCCGAGCAGTTTTTCGTTCATCTCCGCGCGATATCGATCGAATTCGTCCATGGCCGTCATTGTATATGTCGCCCATTTGTTTGTCGTCCGTGGGCGTTGTAACCTTACAAACCGCACATGAACGACCAGGCATTCGCAATTCTCGAGTATCAGCACCTCCTGAGCCTGATAAAACGAAACGCGCAGACCGAAGCGGGTAAACGGCGCGTTGAAGCGTTGTCGCCGATTGGCGAGCCGCTCGAGTTGCGTCGCGAGCTGACGGCGCTCGCCGAGTGCGTCACGCTGAGAAATCGCGGCGCGCGCTGGACGTTCAACGAAGCGACCGACCCGGCGGAAACATTGGTCCGTCTGCACGTCGAAGGTCTGACGCTCGACACGTCGGCGCTGTTGCAGGTGGCCCACTTGTGCGAGCACGCGATGGCGGCGCGTGCTGTAATTTACGACGAGCGCGAGAACGCGCCGGCACTATGGCAGCTCGTTGAACTGCTGCCGCGCGACCTGAACACGGTCGTCGCCCGGATCACGAACAAAATCCTGCCCGACGGAGAGCTCGACGATCGCGCAAGTCCGGAGCTCGCCAACATCCGCCACGAAATCACGTCGCTGCGTTCGCGGATCACTCGTTCGCTCGAAAACGTCATGCGACGCTCGGCCGAAGCGATCCAGGACGAACTGGTAACCATGCGCAACGATCGTTTCGTAATTCCGGTGAAGTCGGATCATCGAGGGCGCGTCGCGGGCGTGGCCCACGGGTACTCGTCGTCCGGCGCTACTGCTTTCGTCGAACCACTCGAAACGATCGACTCCAACAACGAGTTGCAAGGACTGCGCGAAAGCGAGGCGCGCGAAATCGCGCGCATCCTGTTTGGACTGACTGAAGAGTTGCGCGTGCAGTTGCCGGCGATCGAAATGGCGGCGCAGGCAGTTGCCGAACTGGATTTCATCAACGCCAAGGCCGTATTTCATCAGCGGTTCAACTGCGTGATTCCCGAGATCGACCCTGCCCCGGAGTCGCTGCTGTCGAGTGGCCGGCTGGAACTGATCGAAGCGCGGCATCCGTTGCTGGAAGAAAATCTGCGTGCTACTGGTGGTGAGGTGGTGCCCGTCTCATTTGGTCTGGGCGACGAGAAGAACGCGATGGTGATCTCGGGCGCGAACGCCGGCGGCAAGACGGTCGTGTTGAAAACCACGGGACTGCTGGCGCTGGCGGCGTTGTCCGGCATCTCGGTCCCGGCGAAGTCCGCGCGTGTGCCGTTTTACGCGTCGGTGCTGGCGGACATCGGCGATCATCAATCGCTCGCGGCGAACCTCTCGACGTTCACGTCGCACGTCGCGAACATCTCGCGCATGCTGGAACTGTGCGAAGCGCCGGCGCTCGTGCTGCTCGACGAAGTCGGCACCGGCACGGATCCGGAAGAAGGATCAGCGCTCGGCGTTGCCGTTGTGGATCACTTCCGGCGCGCTTGCGGAGCACACGTGATCGCCACGACCCATTACAGCGGACTCAAGATGTACGCGGGCAATGAAGTAGGCGTCATCAATGCCAGCGTCGAGTTTGACGAGAAGACGCTGCGGCCGACTTACCGGTTGATCGTCGGCGTTGCAGGCGCGTCGTCGGGGCTCGACATCGCGCGTCGCTTCGGCGTACCTGCGTCGATCGTGGACGCTGCGGTCAGTTCAGTTAAGGACTCGTCGTTGCAAGCGTCCGAGTACTTGAAACGCATCAAGCGTGAGTCGGAAGACGCTGAAGCGCAGCGTCTCGCACTGGAAGAAGAGCGAGCGGCGGTAGCGGAGAAATTCGCTTCGCTTGATAAGGAAGCTGAAAAGCACGAACGCGAACGGCAAACAGCTTTCGATAGCGTGGTCCAGCGAACACTCGCCGATCTCGAAAAGCGTGGGCGCGAGCTGGTAACACGGATTGAAAACAAAGCTGAACGTGTGCGCGCTGAGCGAGAAGTACAAAGAAATATCGGTGAAATCAAAAGATCGCTCAAGCCGGACGTTAAGCCTCAAGCCGTGGTAACAAAACCTCCGTCACGCGACATAGTAGTCGGCGACAAAGTGAAACTGCTCTCGTTCGGCTCGACGGGCATCGTCGATGAGCTCAAACATGGTTTAGCTGAAGTGCGCGTGAAGTCACTGCGCTTCAGGGAACGAGTTGAAAATCTCGAACTGATGGAAGACGACGAAACACCCAAAGAAGGTAAACTCGAAAAGCTCCGCCAGTCTGCGAAGGCCGAGTTCCATGCCACTGCCGCCGCCGAGCAGAAGGCCCAGTCAGAGTTAAACGTCATTGGCCAGACGACTGACGAGGCAGTCGACGCCGTCGATAAATTCCTCGACGAAGCCTCGCTGGCGAACCTCAGTAAAGTCAGAATCATCCACGGACACGGTACCGGCGCTCTGCGACGGGCCATCGGCGGTCTGCTGGACGGCCATCCTCACGTCGAGCGGTTCGTGCCCGCGCCTCCCGATCAAGGCGGGGCTGGTGCAACGCTGGTCGAGTTGAGACAATAGCTTCTCCCAATGCGTTACCCCCAGACCTTCATCGACGATCTCAAACGACAGGCAGACATCGTCCGCGTCATTCAGGACTACGTGCAGCTCAAGAAAAAGGGCGCAAACTGGATGGCCTGCTGCCCGTTTCACAAAGAAAAGACGCCGTCGTTTTCGGTCAGTCCACAGAAAGAGATCTTCTACTGTTTCGGCTGCCACAAAGGCGGGTCCGTCTTTAATTTCGTGATGGAGATCGAGCGGGTCGCGTTTCCGGAGGCGATCAAGATCGTCGCCGACAAGATCGGCATGCCGTTGCCGAAGCTGGTTGACGACAGTCGCTTCGAAGCACGTCGACAGGAAGCGGACGAAGTCGTTCAACTGAACTCGTGGGCGCTCGAGTGGTGGCAGAAACAGCTCGAATCAAGCAGCGAGGGACGCATCGCTCGCGAGTATCTTCAGCAGCGCGAGCTCACCGACGAAACACAGAAAACTTTTCGGCTCGGCTACGCGCCCGACAGTTGGGACGCACTCTCAACCTACCTCCGTCACAAAGGCGCAACTCAACAACAGATCGATCGCAGCGGTCTGGTTGCAAAAAAGGAAGACGGCAACCGTTCTTACGATCGGTTCCGCGGACGCTTGATGTTTCCGGTCTTCGATTCACAGGGACGGCCGATCGCTTTCGGCGGCCGCACGCTGAAAAACGAAGACGCGAAGTACATCAACTCACCGGAGACAGCGGCTTACGTGAAAGGCCGAAATCTCTTTGGTCTAAACCTGACGCGTGACGAGATCCGGCGGCAGGAGTTCGCGATTCTCGTCGAGGGATTTTTGGATCTGATCGTGCCTTACCAGTACGGTGTCCGTAACATCGTCGCGAGTTTGGGAACTGCGTTAACGACGGACCAGGCAAAGCTGCTAAGCAGGTTTGCGCGCAAAGTGGTAGTCAACTATGATGGCGATCGTGCGGGCGTAATGGCAGCCAAGAAGTCCATCGAAATCCTTCTCGCCGAGGATATCGAGGTGAAAGTGCTGGTGCTTCCCGACAATGCAGACCCCGACGAGTTCATCCGAAAGTTTGGCGTTACTGAATATCAACGACGACGAGCACAGGCCCAACCACACATACAATTCGTGATCGAGAATGCTTTACGGGACCGCAATCTTCACCGGCCCGTGGAGAAGGGCGAGGCCGTCGAAGAAGTTCTTCCTTACATCAAGGCGGTTAACAGTAGCGTCCAGAAGCGAGAGTATTTCGACATGGCAATGGATGCGCTCCGGATTACCGATTCAGCGTTGCGACGCGAGCTTTGGATATCACTTCGCGGACGAGGCCCACACATAGACGCCAAACACAAGATTCAAGGACGGCCGCAGGCAACACCGACCATCGCCGAACAGCGATTGCTCGAACTGCTCTTCGCCGACGACCGCAAACGCGACGAGATTCTAGCGATTCTGAAGCCCGACGATTACGAAGACCTGATGACGGCGCCGATCTTTCGCGGCGTCATCGAGCTGACGCGAAAAGGCGAACACGTCGATTTCGACAGCATCTGCCGGCAGACTGAAGAAGACAACATCTCGCCGAGCATGATCGCGACCGTGATGATGGGCGACTCAGGAAAATGGGACACCCGCGAACTCCACGCGATCAACCAGAGCCTGACGCCGGCCGAGTGCGTGTTTAGTTTTCGCGTCATGAAGCTCCACGATCAGATCGAGCAGTTGAAATCAGAACTGGCTGAGGCGGAAAGGGCCGAAGACTCCGAACGAGTCGCCACATTATCGAACGAATACATGCTGCTGTCGCAGCGACGGCAAAAAGCGCTGATGCCAATTTCGGAAGCACATCAAACTGAAATCTGACTCTCCCCAGGCAGGCTAAGACGTGAGTATCGAAGACAAGGATCGCGACGATGTAATGGAACGGCTGCTCGAGCTCGGCGGCGACAAGAAGTACTTGACGTTCGACGATCTCAACCGCGAACTGCCCGACAATGTCGTCTCTCCCGACGACATTGAAGACGTCCTTCAGAAACTCGAAGGCTCGAACATTCCCGTCGCCGATTCCGACGAGCGCCTGCTCGAGCAGGCGGCCGCGACTGTTGCTGACGACGACGAAGAAGTCCTCGACGAAGACATCGAGCTCGATCTCTCCGCCGGCGCTTTGGAGAAAACTAACGATCCGGTCCGTCTCTATTTGCGCGAGATGGGCGTTGTGCCGCTGTTGACGCGCGAAGGCGAGGTCGCGATCGCGAAACGAATCGAGCGCGGCCAACTAAAAACTCAGAAAGCGATCGCGCGTTCGCCGATCGCCGTGCGCGAGTTGTTGAAAATCGGCGAGGAGCTCGAAGCCGGACGATTGAACATCCGCGACACAGTCGTCTTCTCCGAACAGGCCGAACTGACCGGCGACGAAGACAAGGCGGAAGAGTATCGCACGTGGACCATCGAAGGCATTCAGAATATCAACCGTCTCGCCAGCCTCGCCCTGAAAGAGCTCGATGAGCTGCATCTCGAGCAAAAAGTGTCGCGCGGCAAGAAGAGTAAGAAATTGACGAAGCTCAAGCGATGCGTCGCGCGCTTTCGACTCGAAATCGCGCAGGAGATCGGCCGTCTCAATCTGACCGAGCGCGCGCGCCAGCGTTTGATTAACTCGATCCGATCGGTCCAGAAAACCGTCCGCGAAGCTGAACGAGAGATCGACAGTCTGAGCGACAAGCCGACGCGGAAGCGCATCAAGCCCGAGGACGAGAAAGAGTTCAAACGCCGGATCGTTCTCGCCCGCAAACGTCTCGCGCAGATCGAGATCGACAACTACGTCAGCCCGATCGAGATCAAACGAGCGTTGCTGGCGATCGTCACGGGTGAACAGCAAACGGGGCAGGCGAAACGCGAGCTGGTCGAAGCCAACCTGCGGCTCGTCGTTTCGATCGCGAAGAAGTACACGAACCGCGGCTTACAATTCCTGGATCTGATTCAGGAAGGGAATATCGGTTTGATGAAGGCCGTCGACAAGTTTGAGTGGCGGCGCGGTTACAAGTTTTCCACCTACGCCACGTGGTGGATCCGCCAGGCGATCACGCGCGCGATCGCCGATCAGGCGCGAACGATCCGCATTCCCGTTCACATGATCGAGACGATCAACAAGCTGATTCGAACTTCGCGTTCGCTGGTCCAGGAGTTGGGACGCGAGCCGACCAGCGAAGAGATCGCGCGGAAGATGGACATTCCCGTTTCGAAAGTGCGGAAGGTTTTGAAGATCGCGCAGGAGCCGATCTCGCTGGAGACGCCGATCGGCGAAGAAGAAGACTCACATCTCGGCGATTTTATCGAAGACAAGTCGATCCTGAATCCTGCCGACGCCGTCGTCGCGTCGAACCTCCGCGAGATCACAGACGAAGTGCTCGCGACGCTCACTCCGCGCGAAGAGAAAGTCATCAAGATGCGGTTCGGGCTCGGCACGACCGGCTCCGAACACACGCTCGAAGAAGTCGGTCAACACTTCGCCGTCACGCGCGAACGCATTCGGCAGATCGAAGCGAAGGCGCTGCGCAAACTACGCCATCCTTCTCGTTCTCGAAAACTGAAGGCGTTTTTGGACGGAGCTCCGCGGTAGCCACAAAAAGGCACAAAAAGCACAAGAGGCACAAAAAGAAAAAAAGGGAAAACAGAAACGGGGAAAGGAAACGGGAACGGAAGCGGAAAGAAACCGGAGGCCCCCTTCCTTCCTTTCTTGTTTTTGTGCCTTTTGCGGCTTTTGTGCCTTTTTGTGGTTACTTGAACGCGAGGAACGCAGTGCTCTTCACTGTGTGATCAAACTCGTAGTTGTAGGTGTAGCCGGGAAATTCGATGGGCCGCACGTAGTGGACTTTGACCTCGACGCGATTGTCGCGCTGGGCCGACGTAATCACGGCGTCTGCCGGAATCTGATACTCAGCACTACTCTTCAACAGTTGCTCGGTCACCCAGGAAGGCGGATAGTTCTGGGCCACCGCTACGTCTGCATAGTGCTGCATCAGCTCTTTGTAGGTGTGGGCGTTATACGCGACCGGGACGTAAAGGTACCCGGCATAAGCGCCCGCGCACAGCACGGTCATGATGATCAGAAACTGTAACGTAGAACCGCCTCGTTCACTTGATCTTCGCATTAGTGTGAACTTCCTTCTGGCTCGTGCGGGCCTGTAGCCCGGCCCGCAACGAGAGTCGCAACGATTTCGCACTGACGAGCCTGCCCTCGACGATTCGCGGCAAGCCCACCCCTTCGAGCAACACCCAATTGATCTGACCATCTACGCTCTTTTTATCGTGCTTTAGCGCGCGGATGATTTGATTGAAATCGAGTTTGTCAGCGCGCGGCAACGGACCACAAAGATTCACCGCTTCGCGCAACAACTCGAGGTCCCTCGATCCCAGCAGACCGAGGTTTCGGGACAGTTCTCCGGCAACTAACATTCCATAACCAACCGCCTCGCCGTGACGAAAGACCCGATAGCTCGTAATCGCCTCCAGCGCGTGCGCCGTCGTGTGCCCGAAATTCAGGATGCGCCGCGATTTAGCATCCATGCGGCCGGTCGATTCGCGCTCGTCGTTGGCGACAATCGCGGCCTTGAAACCGCAATGCCCGGCGATCAATTCTTCAAACTCGCTCGTCAGCAGAAAATCCCTCGATTTCTCGACTTCCCGCAGTGCCATCACAGTCTTTTCAAACAGCGGTTCATCGGCGATCAGCGCCTGTTTCGTCATCTCGCAAAACCCGGAAACCAACTCGCGCGGCGGCAGCGTCATGAGCGTTTCGGTATCGATGACGACGCACGCAGGCTGATGAAACGCGCCGACGAGGTTCTTTCCGGACGGCAAATTAATCGCCGTTTTTCCCCCGACTGACGAGTCGATTTGCGAGAGCAAAGTCGTCGGCGACTGAACGACTGGCAGCCCGCGCAGGTAAATCGCCGCGGCGAACCCGGCGAGGTCTCCGACGACGCCGCCGCCAAGCGCGACAACCGCGTCGTCCCGTTCGAAGTTGTTTGCGCTGAGGAACTTAACCGCCGTTTCGAGCGAGCGGAACGACTTGTAGCGCTCGCCTTCGGGCATCAACCACTCGAAAACCTTGAAGCCCTCGCGCTTCAGATCTCGCACGATCTCGCGGCCGTAGAGCCCAAAAACCCGCGGGTTGGAGATGATTGCGAGACGGCGTGGATGCCGAGGCAGTGCAGATGAGATTAGCTGAGCAAGGTTCCGTCTGGATCCTTTGCCGACGTTGATCTCGCTTCGTCGAGCTTCTTGTTTAAGGGCGAGTTCGAGCCGGCGCATTTTGGGGCTACGGATATCTGTATACAAAAAGCGAATGGGCGCGACATACGTGGGAGTGCGTCGCGCCCATCCATATTCGTGGTTACTGTCCTCACCCCAGCAACCACTTGAGACGGAGGATCCACCAACCGTCTCTCTTGCCCCGCAATATACACCGCAACGCCTGTGCCGTGCAAG
>DASURS010000107.1:0-3482 GCA_036279935.1 Pyrinomonadaceae bacterium | reverse complement strand
GCTCCGTCACCTACGGGAACTGGTTTCGCAATGGGTAGTTGCAACGCGACCCGTGCAGTTGCGGCGTCGGCTTTATGTTCGACTTCATCATCGTTCACGAATCGGCGCACGAGTGGTTCGGCAACAACATCTCGATGAAAGACGCCGCCGACATGTGGATTCATGAAGGCTTCGCGAACTACTCGGAAAACCTCTTCGTCGAATATCACTTCGGCAAGAAAGACGCGGAAGACTACGTCATCGGCACTCGTCGCGGGATCAGAAACGACCGCACCGTCATCGGCACTTACAACACGAACCGGCAGGGATCGGGAGACATGTATCCGAAAGGCGGAAACATGCTCCACACGATTCGCCACATCATCAACAACGACGAGAAGTGGCGATCAATTCTGCACGGTCTCAACACCGATTTCTGGCATCAGACCGTCACGACGGAACAGATCGAGTCGTACATCAGCACGAAAGCCGGCACCGACTTGAGCAAGGTGTTCGATCAGTACCTGCGGACGACACAGATTCCATTACTGAGATACCGCACGGATGGAAAGACGCTCACTTTTAATTACGAGCGAGTCGTGAAGGGGTTTGCGATGCCCATCCGCGTCATCGTCAACGGCAAGGAGATGACGATAACGCCGAACGAGACCAAACAGACGCTGGATTTTCCGGAAGAGATCAAATCGTTCGAGGTGAATCGTAACTTCTACGTTGATTCACAAAAGGATCAGTAAGCGCGATTGCCTTCGTCAGAAGGATGGTTAAAAAACGGAAGGGATTACAGCATCGACTTCAGCAGCATCACGCCGGGGATCTGCATCACTACGTGAGTGATCATGTGGGCCAACATCGCCGCTTCCAGACCGCGTTTCCAGTAAAGGTAACCGAACGCAATCCCGGCGACTCCATTCAACACGATCGCTCGCACGACCAGCAGCGGCGTTATCGGAGCTATCGCAGACGTTGCCGGGAGATGACCCAGACCGAACATGATCGCGACGAGTATGATCGCGGTCCAGAAAGCTCCGGAAGCCGGCAGTCCGTCGGCAGTTTTCCAGAATCTTCCGAGAATCCATGCGACTAACGAGAGTAGAAACAGCCGCATGAGCAACTCTTCGGTAAAACCGCCGTAGACGACGCCCGCCAGCACGCGCTTTGCGACCGGAATGTCGAACAACGGAAGCATCGCGGCCGGCAGACGTTTCAAAAAGAACAGCGCTTCAATCGCCACCAACGCGACGCCCACCGCCGCGCCAACGAGTATTCCGCACAACACGATTGCCCTTACGTTCTCCGGACGCTCGCGGTTGGCCCATGCACTGATCAATGGCATGCGCAAGCCGATGGGCTTCGCGACGAGCATGCCGATCAGGATCGTTGCCGAAAGCAGAATCCCGTTCTGGACGAGAGCCAGCGGTATGACGAGCGCCAGTGGAATGTCGCTGGACGGGATCCTCGTCATGATGCTGCTCTGGAGCATATCGACGATGTAGGGAAGCATTGCCAGTATCCCCAGCAACCCTAGCCCCAGCAGGATCCCGAAAACTCGCCAGTCAATTCTCTTGATCGCCTGTGACATACGTTTTCCGCGCCCGTGCGACGCCTCACTGCAGTAGCCTGCACCAGACCGCCCGCAAATTCAACCAGTGGACCATCGGTTTCGTTTTTCGGACCCAGCATGAACCCGCGTTCGGTGAGCAGATCGATCACCTTTCGCGCGTTCTCTTCAGGAGTGCCCTCAGCGGTTAAGCGTTGTTACGAAATGGTAACGCAGAGAGCAGGAAGAGCGCCGAGATCGCCGAGTAACTATCGATGAGTCACAGGTCGACAACTCCGTCTGCGCCAGCGCCTTACGATCGACTTTCCCGTTCGTGTTCAGCGGTAGCTGCGCCAGCGCTACAAACTGCGCCGGAATCATGTACTCCGGCAGCCGCTGGCCCAGGAAGCGTCGCAGTTCACTAACTTCCAACTCCGCGCCTTCAGTCGCCAGCACCAGGTAGCCCACCAGCCGCTTGTCGCCGGCCCGCTCCTCGTTCACCACCACCGCGCACTCGCGCACCTCTGGATGGCGGCTCAACACGCTCTCCACTTCGCCCAACTCGATGCGATAACCACGCACCTTCACCTGCTGGTCCAAACGGCCCAGATACTCCAGCCGCCCATCCGCGCGGTAACGGCACAGGTCGCCGGTACGATACAAACGTTCGCCGGCACGCCCGCTGAACCCGTCGGGAATGAAGCACTCGGCCGTCAACTCGCCGCGCTGCAAATACCCACGCGCCAGTCCTTCACCACCCAGCAACAACTCGCCGCTCACACCCACCGGCACGATCTCGCCATACGCATCCACCACGTAAGCGCGCGTGTTCGCGATCGGCCGCCCGATCAGCACCGTCCCCTCACGGTCGACTCTTTCCCACGTCGAATAAGTTGTGTCCTCGTCTGGTCCATACAGGTTGAAAACGCTCTCCACGTGATCGAGCGAGTAGATCTCGTCCACCAGCTTGCGTCCCAGCGCCTCACCGGCAAGATTCACGACGCGCACCGACTCCGGCACTGACCCACTGCGCACCAACTCCGCCATCGCCGACGGCACCGTATTGATCAGTTTCACCTCACCCGCATGCGCCAACTCCGGCAACTGCAACGCGTTCTGCGCCAGAATCACGCGCCCACCTGCACTCAACGGCACGAACAACTCGAAGATCGACAAGTCGAAACAGATCGCCGTGGACGCCAGCACGCCATCCAGCCACTCCGCCGCGAACTGCTCCAGCGCCCAACACACCAGCGTCTGCGCGCTGCGATGTGCGATCGCCACACCCTTCGGCCGCCCAGTCGATCCCGACCTGTAGATCACATACGCGAGGTTCTCATCAGTCGCCGTCAACTCCGGCGCTGTTTCCGGATACTGCCGCGCCAGATCCGGCACCTTCGTCAACACTAGTTGCACGTTCGCGTCGGCCAGCATGAAGGCAATGCGATCTTCCGGATACGTGGGATCGATCGGCAGATACGCACCGCCGGCTTTCAGCACCGCCAGCAGACTCATCACCAACCCCATCGACCGCTCCATGCACACACCGACCAGCACTTCCGGCCCAACACCCTGCGCTCTCAAGTAATGCGCCAATTGATTGCTGCGCCGGTTCAGCTCTCCATACGTCACCGACTCACCCCGCCACAGCAGCGCCACCGCTTGAGGTGCACGCTCCGCCTGCTGCTCGAACTGCTGGTGCAACAACTGTCGCGGATACTTACGCGCCGTCTCGTTCCATCCAATTAACTCCTCGCGCTCACCCGCACTCAACAGATCAACCTGCGAAACCTTCCGTTCCGCATCAACAGCAACACTCGACAACAAATTTCGAAAATGGTCCAACATCCTGCCGACCGTCTCGGCCTCGTAAATGTCGGTCCGATACTCCAACGAACACTCCAATTCTTCTGCCGCCTCAACCACCGACAGCACCAGGTCAAGC
>DASURS010000106.1:0-21611 GCA_036279935.1 Pyrinomonadaceae bacterium | reverse complement strand
AACTTGACAGCCGCCGCGCGCGGGGCGTATAAGCAGCGAAGGAAAAACGTGGTGAGTTAAGGCGACTTGCGGCCACGCAAAATAACCAGCTAAACAGCTCGGGCAGCAAGACAGAGACCCGAAAAACTTCAAAACGGATTTGAAGTCCCGTTGTTTAGCGCGGGGCTTTTTTCATTGAAATCGGTCTTTGGCCTTCTGACTTAGGTCTTGGACCAACGCAGCACAAAGACCTAAGACCAAAGATCCAAGCCCTGAGACCGGGCCCCACAAAAATGGACTCATTCAGAAACGTTCTCGACTCCGATGGCATTCACGTCGTAGACGGCGCGATGGGAACGATGCTCTACGCCAAAGGCGTCTACATCAATCGCTGCTACGACGAGCTCAATCTCAGCAATCCGGAACTCGTTCAGGAAATTCATACCGAGTACATACGCGCCGGCGCCGACATCGTCGAAACAAACACCTTCGGCGCGACGGCCCACAAGCTCCAGCAGTACGGGCTCGAATCAAACCTGCACGAGATCAACGCCCGCGCCGCGCAAATCGCCCGCAAGGCAGCCGGCGACCGCGCTTACGTCGCCGGCGCGATTGGACCACTCGGTGTGCGCATCGAACCTTACGGTCCAACGTCGTTCGACGAAGCGAAAGAGATGTTCAAGACGCAAGCCACGGCGCTGCTCGAAGGCGGCGTCGATCTCTTCTGCCTTGAAACGTTCTCCGACGTCTCCGAGATCCGCCAGGCGATCGCCGCCATCCGCGAGCTCTGCGAACTTCCGATCATCGCGCAGATGACGATCATGACGGACGGCAACACGCTGTTCGGCACGACGCCCGAGCTCTTCACCGAACGGCTCGACAACTGGGGCGCTGACGTGATCGGTCTCAACTGCGGCGTCGGCCCAGCCATCATTCTCAACGCGCTCGAAAAGATGCGCGAGGTGACGAAGAAGAAACTGTCGGCCCAACCCAACGCCGGCCTCCCGCGCGACGTCCAGGGACGCCAGTTCTACATGTGCTCGCCGGAGTACATGTCGAAGTTTGCGAAACGATTCATCCAGGCGGGCGCGAAGTTCATCGGCGGCTGCTGCGGAACCACTCCGTCGCACATCAAGTTGATCTCCGATTCAGTGCGCGCCGCATCGCCACGCGCGCAGCGCATCGCGTTCACATCAGGCGCGCCGAGCGCGATTGAGATCACGCCACCCGACATCAAGGTCGTGCCGCCGGAAGAGCGATCGAAGTGGGGACGCAAGATCGCGCTGGGCGAGTTTGTCACTTCAGTCGAGGTGCTGCCGCCGAAAGGCGTCGACGCGAAGAAGACGCTCGACTCCATTCGCCTGCTGAAAGACGCGGGTGTCGACGGCGTAAACATTCCCGACGGCGCGCGCGCACAGTCGCGCATGAGCGCGCTCGCGACCGCAGTCCTCGTCGAACAACAGATCGGCATCGAAACGGTGCTGCACTACTGCTGCCGCGATCGAAATCTGTTGGGAATGATGTCCGACCTGCTGGGCGCCGCCGCGCTCGGTTTGCGCAACCTGCTCGTCATCACCGGCGATCCGCCGAAGATGGGACCATACCCTGACGCGACCGCGGTCTTCGACATCGACGCCATCGGCCTGACCAACATGGTCAACAAGCTCAATCACGGCCTCGATCTCGGAAACAATCCGATCGGCGAACCAACGTCGTTCTGCATCGGCGTCGGCGTCAATCCGGGTGCGATCAATCTCGACGAAGAGATCAAGCGGTTCGAGTGGAAAGTCGAGGCCGGCGCGCAGTACGCGATCACGCAACCGGTGTTCGACACGGAGCAACTGCGCGATTTCCTGAAACGCATCGAGCACGTGCGGATTCCTATCATCGCCGGCATCTGGCCGCTCGTCTCATATCGCAATGCTGAGTTTCTGCACAACGAAGTGCCCGGCGTTCGCGTGACGCCGTCGATCATGGAACGGATGCGCAACGCTGCAGCGATCAGTAAAGAGGCGGGGCGCGAAGAAGGATTACGTATCGCGCGCGAGTCGTTGATGGAAGTGCGTGACGAGATTCAGGGCGTGCAGGTGTCGGCGCCGTTTGGAAACGTCAAATACGCGCTCGAGGTTTTTGAAGTGCTGCCGGAGTTTACGTCGTCGTCGACGCACTAAGCTTTCGCGTATTCGCGGTGAAGCAGTTTTCTTAAAGTTGGCTCGAGCCTGGGCCAAAGGAACGCGTAGCCCCTCGCCTGCAACACTGCCGGCTCGACTTTCTGACTCGACAACAACAGCGCATCGCCCATCTCACCGAACGCGACGCGCACACCAAAAGCAGGAATCGGAAACATCGTGGGCCGCGACAGCACTTGGCCGAGCGTCTTCGTGAACTCCGCGTTCGTCACCGGAAACGGCGAGACGAAGTTCACTGGTCCATTGACGACCCCGTCGCGCAGCAGAAAACGAATAGCGCGGACCACGTCTTCGAGTGCGATCCAACTCATCCACTGCTTCCCGCTTCCGACACGTCCGCCGACCCCCATGCGAAAAGGCGTCAACATCTGCGCCAGCGCTCCGCCCTTAGCGTCGAGAATGATGCCGAAGCGCGCGATGACAGTGCGAATTCCCTTCTCGGTTGCCGCAGTTGTGGCGTTCTCCCACTCGCGGCAGACGTGCGCGAGGAAATCATCGCCGGACGCGCTTTGTTCGGTTAGCTGTTCGTCACCCCGGCTGCCGTAGTAGCCGATTCCGGAAGCGCTGAGGAAAACCGCCGGCGGACGCGACAACTTCGCCAGCGACTCACTCAACAACTGAGTTCCGTTCACGCGGCTTTCCAGAATCGCGCGCTTCTTTTCGCTGGTCCAACGTCCCGACGCGATGCTCTCGCCGGCGAGATGTACGACGGCGTCGAGCCCTTCGAGATGTTCGCTGTCAATCAGCCCTCTGTCCGGGTGCCACTCGATCTCGGGTGAACCGACGTTGCGGCCGCTGCGCACAAGCCGCACGACTTCATGCCCTTCGGTAGTGAGCAAATCGATAAGCGCGCTGCCGACGAGTCCATGCGAACCGCTGACCAGGATCTTCATGCTTTGGTGCACCACGGACAGCTTACAACAGAATTGACTTGAGTTTTCCTGTTTGATGTGTACAATGCGCAGAAAAATTTTACGTAAGGGAGCAACCTCACATGCTTCGATTCAAGTTCTACTTCCTCGTCGCGCTTTCAATTCTCTCTTTCAACCGTTCCGCGATCGTCGATGCCGTGCCAATCGCGCCCGGTAGTATCGTGCATTTGCGCGGCAGTTCGTTCGCGATTCGGACTGAGACCGCTACGGATGGTCTCAATCCGCCGTTCTCGTTGGCGGGTACTACAGTCAAGGTGAATGGTGAAGCGGCGCGAATGTTTTATGTGTCGCCTGACGAGGTCGTCTTCGTCGTACCTGAAACGGTAGCTGTTGGCGCAGGCGAAGTCGTTGTGACGAATGCTGACGGATTCGCGTCGCGGGCTGAAGTGAAAATTTCATCCGTCGCTCCGAATGTATTCACGGCCGGCAATGAAGGAATCATTCTCGATTCAGATACATTGCAGCCCGCACCGTTCAATCCTGCGAGCGGGCAGCGCAGGCTTTCGATTTTTGCCACTGGTTTACGACACGCTGCTTCCTTATCCGTGACAATCAACGGACAACCAACGATCGTTGAAACGGCCGCTCCCGGGAACTTAGCCGGACTCGATGAGATTCACGTGTTGTTGCCGGCAAGTTTGACTGGTGCGGGCTCGGCAACACTGATAGTCGACGCGGATGGTATCAAGAGCAATCCGGTTTCTGTCCTGATCAGCGGAGTCGCTGCAAACAAGCTCGTCATCAGCCAGGTCTTCGGCGGTGGCGGAAACTCCGGCGCTCCGTTCCGCAACGACTTCATCGAGATCTTCAATGCCGGCGACACGCCTGTGAATCTCGCGGGCTGGTCCGTTCAGTACTCCGGCGCCACTGCAACCACATGGTCCGCGACGCCGTTGACGTCCACCGTCTTATCGCCGGGACAGTACTACCTCGTCCAGCAGGCTGGCGGAAGTAACGGCGCAGCGCTGCCCAACCCCGACGCAACCGGCACGATCGCAATGGCCGCCGGCGCAGGCAAAGTCGCTCTCGTCAACAGCACAAGCGTCTTAACCGGCTCGTGTCCGAACAGTGCGAACATCGTCGATCTCGTCGGCTACGGCACCAACGCATCATGCTTCCGCGGCGCAGCACCAGCACCTGCCGCAAGCAACACAAACGCAGCCACGCGCAAGACGAACGGCTGCACTGACACGCGCAACAACTCAACCGATTTTGCGCTCGCGCCGCCAAGCCCGAGAAACACGTCCACACAGATCAATCTATGCTCGATCACTGCATTATTAAATGCTTGCTCTACAGAAGGGGAAACTCTTAGACTCCCTCATGCCCTCGCTCAGCGAAGCAATCACCACTTTGCGCCAGCATTTTGGCTTCGACGATTTCCGTGAAGGCCAGCGCGAAGTAGTCGGATCAATACTCGAAGGCAAAGACGCTGTCGTGGTCATGCCGACAGGAAGCGGCAAGTCTCTCTGTTATCAGCTTCCGGCAATGATCCTCGACGGCGTCACGCTCGTTGTCTCGCCTTTGATTGCGCTCATGAAGGACCAGGTCGACGCACTTCAGGCGCGCGGCCTGCCCGCCACTTTCATCAACAGTTCGCTCTCGGAACAGGAGCAACGCGCGCGCATCGAGTCGCTCCGCCGGCGCGCGCACAAGCTCGTGTACATCGCGCCCGAAAGATTTCGCAGCAGCCGCTTCACGTCAGCAGTCCAGTCGATTCCCATTTCCCTGTTCGCCGTCGACGAAGCGCACTGCATTTCGATGTGGGGCCACGATTTCCGCCCCGACTACCTGCGACTCAAACACGTCATTCGCTCGCTCGGACGCATTCAAACCATCGCACTCACCGCGACTGCGACGCCTTACGTCCGCTCCGACATCATTCAACAGTTGGGTCTAACTCAACCGCAGACGTTCGTCAGCGGGTTCGATCGCCCGAACCTCTCGATCGAGGTCGTCCACACCGAAAAAGAGAAGGAGAAGATAAGCCGCATCCGTCATCTCGCGAAAAAAGCCGACGGCTCCGGCATCGTCTACGCCTCGACGCGCAAAGCAGTCGAACAGGTCGGACGCGAACTAAAAGCCGCCAGCCTCACCGTCTCGACGTACCACGCCGGAATGACTGACGGCGTGCGCGTCAAAGCGCAGGAAGACTTCATGTCGGGCCGCACGCAAATGATCGTCGCCACGAACGCCTTCGGCATGGGCATCGACAAGCCCGACATCCGCTTCGTGGCGCATTACCAGATTCCCGGATCAATCGAAGCTTACTACCAGGAGATCGGGCGGGCCGGCCGCGACGGACTGCCGTCCACGTGCGTGCTCTTGTTCAACTACGCCGACAAAAACACGCACGACTTCTTCATCGAAGGCTCGTATCCCGACATCGGCACCATCAGAAACGTCTACGACGCGCTGCTGAGAAGGGGCGATAAACGGATCGAGTTAACGACGGCGCAGATCGGCAAGCTGAGTGGCGAGAAGAACGAGATGGCCGTGCAGTCTGCGCTTTATCAGTTGGAACGCGCCGGACACATCTCGCGAGAAGCGCCGGCAGCGCGAGGCGCGCGCGGACCGCGTGCGATCGTCATGCTCGACAACGCACCGCTGGCATCGCTTCGCGTCGATGCCGGACAGATCGCCGGGCGCGCGGAGCTGGAACGTCGCAAGCTTCGCGAGCTGATCAATCTGTGTTACACCGATTACTGCTACCGCGCGCACATACTCAACTACTTCGGCGATCGCCATCACGAGCGCCAGTGCGGCACGTGCGGCAACTGCCGGCCGAGAACTGTTCAGGAGGTCGCACTCGAGGAGACGCCGAAAGCAATCAACACGGACCCTCGCGCGTTAACTGCCGACGAACTCCTGCGCGTGCGTAAAATTCTCGCGTGCGCCAAACGAATGAACGGCCGCTTCGGCAAGAAGATTCTCGCCGCAACTCTGCGCGGCTCCGCAGCGAGGCAGGTGATGAGCGCAAACCTGAACGAGCTGTCGACGTACGGACTGCTAAAAGACATGGCGCACGACGAGGTCCAATTTTACGTTGATGCGCTCATCTCTGCGGGCTGTCTGAAGGTGAAAGGCGGCGCTTACCCGACAGTCTCAACCACGGACCTCGGCGATCGCGTCATGCGCGAGCAGCAACAAATCGAGTTGGCTTTACCGTAATGTACAAAACCATTCTGTTAATAATCATGTTAGGCAGCGTGGCGATGGCGCAGGACGATCCGCCGCCGCCATGGGCCAGGTTTGAACCGGAGGGCGCGGGCTTTTCCGTCCTGATGCCCGGCAAGCCAGTCGAGGCGATAGACAAGCGACCGTCGTACACGCTGCACTCGTTCACCATCACTTACGGACGCGGAACGTACGTCGCGAGCTACAGCGATTACGGCGTTGAAGCGAAGCTCAACCCAAACACCGCGCTCACCGCGAACCGCGACAAGTTCCTCAAGAGTCTCAAAGGGACGCTCCTGTCGAGCCGCGAGATCACAGTCGACGGTCACACCGGTATCGAGTTCACAACGGAAACTCCGGCGGCGGACGTCAAGTCACAAATATTTCTGGTGGGAAATCGGATGTTTCAGACGGTGACGCTAGTCTTCAAGGACGTCGACGAGACGCGGAACACAGATCGCTTCTTCAACTCGTTTAAGTTGAAACCTTACTTAATCACGCCCTGAAGCGGGCTCGACGCGCTCGCGTACAAACGCTTCGGCATGCGTCCGGCGACATACGCGAGCCGGCCGGCCTCGATAGCCAGCTTCATCGCCGTCGCCATCTTCGCCGCGTCCGTCGCCTCCGCGATCGCCGTATTCATCAGCACGCCGTCCGCGCCAAGTTCCATCGCAATCGCCGCATCGCTCGCAGTGCCGACGCCCGCGTCAACGATGATCGTCGCATCTGGAAGTTGCTCGCGCATGATGCGCAGGTTCGCCGGGTTCTGCACGCCGAGACCTGAACCGATCGGCGCCGCCAGCGGCATGATCGCTGCACATCCGGCGTCGAGAAGCTTCTTCGCCATGATCAGGTCGTCGTT
The DNA here is from genome assembly GCA_036279935.1 of Pyrinomonadaceae bacterium. Classification (GTDB taxonomy): domain Bacteria; phylum Acidobacteriota; class Blastocatellia; order Pyrinomonadales; family Pyrinomonadaceae; genus PSRF01. Next base: position 14,472 of record DASURS010000106.1, on the reverse strand, counting down.
GAAATAAGGCAGCACGACGAAATTTTCCTTGACGAGAATTCGCGCGGCCTCGAGTGTCTGCTCGTTGTCAGGAAACAACGTCGTCTGGTCGCCGATGACTTCCAGCTTCACGAGATCCGTTTCGAGCGCCTCGCGAGCAAGACGCGCGGTGCGCACCGCGTCCTCCGCCGTGTAGCAACCGGCGGTGTTAGGCAGGATCTGCAACGCCGGATCGAGATGGTCGAGAAACGACTCGCTGCTGCGATCGAGCGGCACGCGCCTCACGGCGACTGTCACCATCTCCGCTCCCGAAGCCGCGTGCGCCGCGCGCATCTCGTCGTAGCTGCGATACTTTCCAGTGCCGATAATCAAACGCGAACTAAATGCGCGTCCGGCGATGATCAACTGGCTCGAATCCTTCTGTGTGATTGCTTTCGACATGCCTGAAACTTTACACGGATTTAGCTTCCACCACCAACGAAGTGGACGATCTCGATCCTATCGTCGTCGTTGACGGTCGTGGCGCTCCAGTCGTTGCGACGCACGACGGTGCGATTCAGTTCGATGGCGATTCTCGACGGCGGCAGGTCGAGTTCGATAACTAACTCTGCGAGGGTAAGCGGATGATCCAGTTCGCGGGGTTCGCCGTTTACGTAAACGCGCAATTTCTCAGGGCCTCACTCGGCGGGATGGATGATTCGGCGAAGCTCGGCCGCCTGGTCTTTGACGACGACGCGCACGAGCACGGCGGCGCGCCCCGAAGTGAAGTGCGGGATCTCGGTCGAGACGGTCGCGACTCCATCGCTTTCGGTTTTGAGCGAGTAGATCAAAGGCCGGAACGTCGTGCCGAGGATCTTGATTGAAATAGCCGCGCCGGCAAGCGGCGTCTCGTCCCCGTTCACGCGATTACTAATATGGACACGCAGCGTGTAGGTGTTGCCGGAGAAGAACTCTTCTTCGTCGTCCAGCAGCGTGATAACGAGGCCGTCCGGAAGCACTTCGGCGGCTTCCTCTTCTTCAAAATAAGGTTCCGAAACCTGTTCGCCGCCTTCTTCTTCCGCGGCCGTTTCTTCGACGGTCTCGACTTCCTCCTTCGGCGGCGGAGGCGTCCATTGCTGTGTCAATGGCCAGTATTCGATCTCGAACGGCTGTTCCGTAGATTCGGCCTGCGCGGTCTCGACTTCAGTCACTTCTTCAATCGCATCCTCAGTTTCAACGACAGTCTCGTGCGCGGTGGCAGCCGGCTCCTTCGCGCGGCCGCTCATCTTTTTGAGATCGTTTATGCGTCCGGAGTGAATGGCGGCGCAGATCAGTTTGTGCTGTCGCTTGAGCCGTTCGGCGAGTGCTTCGTCGCTGAATCCTTCGGCTATTAGATCTTTATAAGGAGACCGTTTGCTGGCCAGGATCGTGCCGCCGGAATAGACGAGTGAAAGGATAATAGGTGAGTCGAGTCCCTTGTCCTCGGTTTGGACGTGATAGACAACCCCATCGTGCTCGATGTCAGTGTTGAATCCAGTAATCACAGGCTCACGGTAAACGCCGCTCCGAAGCGGCTTTAGCTGAACGGTAACACAAGCATTTTTTCACGGTCAATCAGCATTTTTATTGCGGAATTACTGGCGGGGAACCTTGCTTGACACCCTTGATCACTTCGACTAGCATCACGCTTGTACAATGATTCTCAAGCTCGCGATCGATTGGCAGGCGCCGCGCAGGATTGATTCCCGATTGAAATCAGTCTCCGGCAGGAAGGAGTCTGCCTGAGATGACGTTTCGGCTTTACGACTATCTGCCAATCCTTTTGATGTTCGTCGTCGCCGGCGGCTTCGCCGTGGGCAATGTCTTTCTCTCTCAATTCGTCGGCCAGCGCAAGAGAACCAGAACGAAGCTGATGCCTTACGAGTGCGGCAAGGATCCGGTGGGGTCCGCTCGCGAGCGCTTCTCGGTGAAGTTCTATCTGATCGCGATGATCTTCATCTTGTTCGACATCGAAGTGATATTCCTCGTGCCATGGGCAGCGGTGTTCAAATCGCTGGCGGCGCAAGGCCCCGCGATGCGTTGGTTCGTGTATTTGGAAATGATGGTGTTTATTGGACTGCTACTCGCCGGTTACATCTATGTCGTGAAGAAAGGCGCGTTTGACTGGAGCGAGAAAGCGCGGCGCGAAGCTGAAGCCGAAGCGCGGGCGATGCACGAAATTGAGGATCGACAGCTCCAACAGCAACGACCAGCAGCGTAGGGGTATCTAAACCCGTGGTATTCCACGGAGGTAGTTTTAATGGGACTGGAAAACGTAATTGCCGAAGCTCTGCCGGAAGTGCTGACAACGCGGCTCGACTCATTAATTAACTGGGCGCGCAAATCTTCACTCTGGCCGGCGACGTTCGGCCTCGCTTGCTGCGCGATCGAGATGATGAACGCGACGTCATCGCGAAACGATCTCGCGCGGTTCGGTTCGGAAGTGTTTCGCGCGAGCCCGCGCCAGGCCGACGTGATGATCGTGTCCGGTCGCGTGTCGCGCAAGATGGCGCCGGTGTTGCGCCGAATCTACGATCAGATGCCGGAACCGAAGTGGGTGATCTCGATGGGCGCTTGCGCGACGTCCGGCGGCGTGTTTGATAACTACGCGATCGTTCAGGGAGTGGACAAGATCGTTCCCGTCGACGTCTACATTCCGGGCTGCCCGCCACGGCCGGAGATGCTGATTCACGCGGTGATGATGTTGCAGGACAAAGTCATGAAGGAAAGCGTGCGCGACCGCCGCGACGTTCCCGAAGTTGAAGCGCGCGAAGCAGTCGTGCCCGGCACTTTGCCGGTCACCGACGGCTCGACGGCACGGCAGAACACGCTGCCGGAATCGAGGCCATATACGATCGCCTCGAGACACGAACGGCGGCGTTCATCCTAAACGCGAACTTGCACGAATAACGGCACAGATGTCGACGGAAAATCCTATCGAAGCCTCAGAGGCTCAAGCGCCGTCACCAGTAGTGGCGGCGTTACAGCATGAACAACCGTTGTGGGTGGTCGAGGTGATCGAGGCGTTTGGCGAGATCACCATCGTCGTACCGCGCGAGCACATCGTGGCCGCGTGCTCGTTTTTAAAGACGTCGCCGGATACGAAGTTTGATTTTCTGTCGGACATCTGCGGCGCGGATCGCGGCGTGGAAGAAGAGCCGCGCTTCGAAGTCAACTATCACCTGTTTTCGACGACGAAGCACCACCGCGTGCGATTGAAAGTTTTGCTGAACGAAGAAGACACGCACGTGCCGACCGTCACCGGCGTCTGGAAGACGGCGAACTGGCACGAGCGCGAGACGTTCGACCTGTTTGGCGTCATCTTCGACGGCCATCCGGATCTGCGCCGCATCCTGTTGCCGGAGGATTGGCAAGGACACGCGCTGCGCAAGGATTTTCCGTTGCGTGGCTACGAACCGTATAGCTTGAAATGATCATTTTCCGTTTGTCATTTTCCATTTGTCATTTGTCATTTGAAAGCCGGGACTTGGCCTCTGAAATGACAAATGAGAAATGACAAACGGAAAATGGAAAATGAGATGAGCTCAGCGACCATACCGCCACAATTTGAAATCGTCGATCAGCCGCTCGATACGCAGATGACGATCTCGATGGGACCGCAACACCCGTCAACGCACGGCGTCCTGCGCCTCGAGCTCGTGCTCGACGGCGAGATGGTCCTCAAAGCGACGCCCGACATCGGCTATCTCCACACGGGCATGGAGAAGCTGTTCGAGTACAAGAAATATCAGCAGGGGATCGTGATCACCGACCGGATGGACTATCTCAATCCGCTCGGCAACAACCTCGCCTACGTGATGGCGGGAGAGAAACTACTCGGTCTGGAAATCCCCGAACGCGCGCAAACGATTCGCGTTCTGATGTGCGAGCTCCAGCGTATCGCCTCGCACCTCGTCTGGCTCGGAACTCACGCGCTCGACATCGGCGCGATGACGGTCTTCTTTTACTGCTTCCGCGAACGCGAGAAGATTCTCAACCTGATCGAAGCGGCTTCCGGTGGTCGTCTGACGCCGTCGTACTTCCGCATCGGCGGCTTGATGATGGATCTACCCGCCGGATTCGAGCACCGCTGCAAACAGTTTCTCGACGGCTTTCCACCGTCGCTCGAAGAGTTTCACACGCTGCTCACCGGCAACAGAATCTTTCAACGACGAACGCAGGGCATCGGACGCATCTCCGCCGAAGACGCGATCGATTGGGGACTCTCGGGACCGTGTTTGCGAGGCAGCGGCGTGAACCTCGATATCCGGCGCGCGAATCCGTACAGCGGCTATGAGACGTACGATTTCGAAGTTCCGACCGAACCCGACGGCGACGTCTGGTCGCGCTACATGGTGCGCATGCGGGAGATGACAGAGTCGCACAAGATCGCCGTGCAGGCGCTGTCGCGACTGAAGCCGGGGTCCGTGAAAGCAGACGCGCCGAAGGTCGTGCTGCCCGATCGCGAAGCGATGAAGAGCCACATGGACGCGCTCATCCATCACTTCCTGATCGTCGCCGAAGGTTTCGATGTTCCGGCGGGCGAGGTCTACCACCCGATCGAGGCTTCAAAAGGCGAGTTGGGTGTTTACATGAAATCGGACGGCGGGCCGCGGCCGAATCGCGTGCACTTCCGCGGACCGAGTTTTGTGAATCTATCGGCGCTGCCGGTCATGTCTGAAGGCGAGATGGTCGCGGACGTCGTGGCGATCATCGGTTCGCTCGATATCGTGTTGGGGGAAATCGATCGGTGAGCACCCAGGTCATCAAGATCCAGCCGCTTTCGCAACCAGTCGATTTGTCGGTCGAGCCGGCGACGTTCTCGCCGGAAGTCGAGGCTGAGATCGATCGGCACCTGGCGAAGTATCCGGTCGCGCGTTCGGCGATTCTGCCGCTGATGTTTATCGTTCAGCGCGAGCGGGGTTATCTCGATCCGGCGGGCGTCCTGTATCTCGCGAACCGTTTGTCGCTGCGCGTGACCGACATCTGGGAAGTCGCGACTTTCTACTCGATGCTCCATACCGCGCCGATCGGCAAGTATCACATCCAGGTCTGCAAGACGTTGTCGTGCAAGATCATGGGCGCGGGAAAAGTTACAGAGCACTGCGCGAAGAAACTCGGAATCAACGTCAACGAGACGACGGCTGATGGACGGTTTACTTTGTCGGAAGTCGAATGTCTCGGCTCATGCGGCACGGCGCCGATGATGCAGGTCAATTTCGACTATCACGAAAACCTGACGCCCGAGAAGATCGATCAGGTTTTGGATTCACTGCCGTAAACGTTTATGCGTATCGAAGCAATCGGTTGTGAGCCACTGCAACTCCGTCGAGTTCATCTCGAGAACTCGCGCTCACTCGACGTCTATCGTCGCAACGGAGGCTACGAAGCGATCAAAAAAGTGCTCGACTCGATGTCGCCCGACGACGTTATCAATGAAGTGAAGAAGTCGTCACTTCGCGGGCGCGGCGGCGCGGGCTTTCCGACCGGCATGAAGTGGAGTTTCGTGCCGAAAGACTCGCCAAAGCCGAAGTACGTCGTCTGCAACGCCGACGAGTCGGAGCCCGGCACGTTCAAGGACCGCTACCTGATGGAACGCGATCCGCATATGCTGATCGAGGGCATGCTGATCGCCGCGTACGCGCTGAACGCGAAGACGAATTACATCTACACGCGCGGCGAGTACCGATACCTGATCGACATCATGGACGTCGCGCTCGAAGAAGCACGCGCCGCGGGACTACTCGGTCAAAACATCCTCGGCACAAACTTCTCCTGCGACATTCACACGCACACCGGCGCCGGCGCGTATATCTGCGGCGAAGAGACTGCGCTGCTCAGCTCGCTCGAAGGACTGCGCGGCCATCCACGCATGAAGCCCCCCTTCCCTGCCGTCTCCGGTTTGTACGCGTGCCCGACTGTCGTCAACAACGTCGAGACGCTGACGGCCGTGCCCGACATCATCAAAATGGGCGGCGAGGCTTATCAGAAACTCGGAACGGAGAAGAGTGGCGGCACGAAACTGTGGTCCGTCTCCGGTCACGTCACCCAGCCCGGGGTTTACGAACTGCCGATGGGCTATGACGACATGGAAAAGTTCATCATGGAAGACTGCGGCGGAATCCTTGGAGGCAAGCAGTTGAAGGCCGTGATTCCCGGGGGCTCTTCCGTTTACATCATGCGCGCCGATCAGATCATCGGCAAAGACGTGCGCATGGACTATGAAGGATTGGTAGCGGCGGGATCGAGCGTCGGCTCCGGCGGTTTCATCGTGATGGACGAGACCGTCGACGTCTTCGAGTCGACCAAAAACCTGACTGAGTTTTACAAACACGAATCGTGCGGCTGGTGTACACCTTGTCGCGAAGGGACCGACTGGCTGGTGAAGGTCTTCAAGCGTATCGACAAAGGCGGCGGACGCCCGGAAGACGCGCAACTGATGCTCGACCTTTGCGACAACATCGAAGGAAAGTCGTTCTGCCCGCTGGGCGACGCGGCATCGTGGCCCATCCAGTCAGCCATCAAGCGCTTCCCTGAAGACTTCGCACGGCGGCTTAAGGCAAATGGCACGTAGTTTGAGCAATCTGAGATCTGAGATCTCAGATCTGAGATCCTAATGGCGACTGAGTTAGTAAAAGTCACAATCAACGGACAGTTATTTGAAGTTCCCAAAGGCGCACGTCTGATCGACGTGTGCCGCGAAAAAGGGTTCGACATTCCCTCGTTCTGTTACTATGCCGACCTCGCGTTGCAGGCTTCGTGTCGCATGTGCCTCGTGCGCATCGAGAAGATGCCGAAGCTGCAAACGTCCTGCACGATCACCTGCACGGACGGCATGGTCGTCACCACGCAAAGCGAAGAGATCGAGAAGGCCCAGCGCGGCATGACTGAGTTTCTGCTGGCGAACCATCCGCTCGATTGCCCGGTTTGCGACCGCGGCGGCGAATGCGAGCTCCAGGAGATGACGTTCGACTGGGGCGGCCTCGAAGAACGCTTCACCGAACAGAAAAACTACTACGCCGAGAAGTATCTCTCGCCGATGGTGGCGAACGACTCGCAGCGCTGCATTTTGTGCAAACGCTGCACGCGCGTTTGCGACGAGTGGATGGGCGAGGAAGCGATCGAAGCCGGCGGCCGCGGCGCGCACACCGTCATCGGCACGTACATGGGCTGGCTCGACTGTTCGCAGTGCGGCAACTGTATCGAGGTCTGTCCGACGGGAACGCTGCTCGACGCGACTTATCGTCACCAGACGCGCCCGTGGGAGTTGGCCCAGACGATTTCCACCTGCAACTTCTGCTCTGACGGTTGCCAGATGTCGATCGGCTCGCGCGGCGGTGAAGTGCTGCGCGTCGTGGCACGCGATCGTTACGTCAACGGGATCAACGGCGAGTTTCTCTGCGTCAAAGGCCGGTTCGCGCATCCGTTCATCAATCACGAGGCGCGCATTCGCACGCCGATGATTCGTTACAAAAAAGGCGGCAAACTGATTCCGGCGACCTGGGATGAAGCGATTCGTCACGTCGCGGAGCGGCTCGACAGTGTCGCCAACGAGCACGGGCGGAATTCGATCGGCGTCGTCGGCAGTCCGCGTTTGACGAACGAAGCGCTGCAGGTGCTGCACAAGTTCGCGACCGAGTTAGTCGGCACTGACAACTACACCGCGACCGATCGCTTCAGTCTGAAGTCATTCTTCGAAAACCTCGGCGCGCCTCTCGCTACGCATCGCGACATCCGTTACGCGAAGACCATCGTCCTGATCGGCGGCGAACCTGAAGAGTTGCAGCCGCTGACGGGCAAACAGATCCGGCAGGCAGTGAGAAACGGCGGCGCGAAACTGATCATCGCCAACTCCGTTCGCATTCGCCTGGTGGAACAAGCGGCGGCGTTCGTGCACATCCGGCCGGGGACGGAAGACGCGATCGTCCTCGCGCTCGCGGACAAGTCGTACGACTCGCTGGCCGCGCAAAAGGCAGGCATCGAGACGAAAGACATTGACGCCGTGCGCCAGATCATCGACGGCACGCAAGGCGACCTCGTCGTCATGTTTGGCGGTGAACTCAGTCGCGAAGCGCAGGCGCTCGTGGGCCAGCTTCCGCAAGCCTTTGCCGCCGAAGGCCGGCGCGTGCTGTTTCATCCGCTGCCGTTATTCAACAACAGCATCGGCGCGCACGACATGGGAATGCTCGACGGCGCGATGACGCCGTCGGAAATGCTCGCAGCGTCGGGCGATGCGATCCGCGCGATGTACGTCGCGGGCAGCTTCCTGCCGCCACACCTGGAAGGGCGCGAGGACGCGCTTTCGAAACTCGATTTCCTCGTCGTGCAGGAACTATTCGAAACCGAAACGACTGAGCACGCCGACGTCGTCCTGCCCGCCGCTTCGTACGCCGAGCAGGAAGGCACGTTCACGAATAACGACGGGCTGGTCCAGCGCGTGCGGCAGTCGATTGCCCCACTGCACCAGTCGCGGCCCGACTGGGTGATCGTCGCGCAACTCGCGAAAGAATTAGGAATGGATTTCGGCTATGAAATGTCGGCGAGCGCGGTCTTCCGCGCGATCGCCGAACGCGTCCCGGCGTACACCGGCTTGCGCTATCCGGTGCTGAAAGACGAAACAAAACCGATTCAGGTCAGACACAACGTCGTCCAGACTGACGTGAGTGAAGCCAAAGCGGCCGTTCGCGCTGCCGTTGAAGCACTCGCCGATGAAGGCGACAAGATCTTCGGAACACCCGAGGTCGGACACGAGTTGTTCAAGATTGGCACTTTGACAGATAAGGTCGCGCAGTTTCACCTGCTCGCAAACGGCAACCCGCGACCCGAGACGACGGCGATATCGCCGTTGTACCAGATAACGGCGAAGTGATTGCCGATTGCCAATTGCCGATTGCCGATTTGAAGTAGGCGATCGGGAGTTCTTAAAAATCGGCAATTGGCAATCGGCAATCGAAAATAGATGGATTCCCAGACCGCTCTCGATATCGTCCTCAAGCTCGTAGCCATCACCGTGGCTTTCACTGTCGTGCTTCTGATCGTGGCGTACACGGTGCTCGCCGAACGCCGCGTGCTCGGCTTCATCCAGGGACGGCTCGGTCCGAACCGCGTCGGCCCCGGCGGCATGCTGCAACCGTTTGCGGACCTGCTGAAGTTCATCCTTAAAGAAGACATCGTTCCCGATAAATCGACGCGCTTCATCTACTTTCTCGCGCCCGTGATCGCGACCATGGCCGCGCTGATGACGATGATCGTCTACCCGTTCGGGCCCGAGGTGCGGATTCCCTTCACCGACATAGTAATTCCACTGACGATCGCTCGCTTCGACATCGGATTGCTTTACGTGCTGGGCATCACCTCGGTTGGCGTTTACGGGATCATGCTCGCCGGCTGGTCGTCGAACAACAAGTACAGCCTGATGGGCGGGCTGCGCTCGTCCGCGCAGATGATCTCGTACGAACTGGCGCTCGGACTGAGTCTCATCGGCGTCATTCTACTGGCCGGCACGTTGGACCTCGCGCAGATTGTCGAGATGCAGTCAGGCTGGCACGGCACGCGGTGGTTCATCCTGTTTCATCCGCTCGGTTTCATCATCTACATGATCGCCGCGATCGCCGAAACGAACCGCGTTCCGTTCGACCTTCCGGAAGCCGAGACGGAGCTCGTCGCCGGTTTTCACACGGAGTACAGCGCGATGAAGTTTGCACTGTTCTTCCTCGCCGAGTACATCAACATGTTCACGGTGTCGATGCTGGCGACGACGTTGTTTCTCGGCGGCTGGAACGTGCCGTTTGCGGAAGACATCTTCGGGCGCGGGACGTTTCTGTTCGGGCTGGTGAGCGCGATCGGTTTCATTCTAAAAGTCATCTTCTTTCTATTTATGTACATCTGGCTGCGCGGGACGCTGCCGCGTTTTCGGTTTGATCAACTGATGAACTTTGGCTGGAGGATCCTGTTGCCGTTTGCGCTGTTGAGCATTTTTATCACGGCGACGCTGATCTTCCTGTTTCCGAATTTGTGATGCTGGCACTTCTGTTCATTTTATTTGCGGGAATGGCGATTGGGTGCGCGCTGGCCGTGGTGGCGCAGCGTAACCCGCTCTACAGCGCGATCTCGCTGATCGGTGTGTTCATCTCGCTGGCGTGTCTTTACGTGATGCTGGCGGCGCCGTTCATCGCGGCCGTGCAGGTGATCGTCTACGCGGGCGCGATCATGGTGCTCGTAGTCTTCGTCATCATGCTGCTCAACGTCGAGGAAGAAGCACATCGGCGGACGCGTCTGAAGTTTCTGGTGCCGGTGGCAGTGGTACTTGCCGCGGTGTTGATTGCCGAAGTCGCTTTCATTCTCGTGTCGGTGCAGGAAAAGGGGACCACGAGCGTCGCGGGCTCGGACGTCGGACTGACGCAGTCGATCGGCTCGGCATTGTTCACGCGCTACCTGCTGCCGTTCGAAATCACTTCGATTCTGCTTCTGATGGCGATTGTCGGAGCGATGACGCTCGCGCGTCGCGGCGGACTGATTTCGCGCAACAACGAAGCGAAGCGAGATTAGCCACAAAAAGGCACAAAAAGGCACAGAAGGCACAGCAAGCAAAAAAAGGTTATGGAACCACAACTCTCATGGTATCTCGCGCTTTCCGCCGTGCTGTTCACGATCGGTGTCACCGGCGTGATCATCAAACGAAACGTCATCGCGATGTTCATGTGCATCGAGCTGATGCTGAACGCCGTGAACCTGACGTTTGTCGCTTTCGCGAGTTTCTTTCAGGACGTCACGGGACAACTCTTCGTGTTCATCGTGATGACCGTCGCCGCCGCCGAAGCCGCAGTCGGCCTGGGCATCATCATCGCCATTTTTCGCAATCGCGAATCGCTGGACGTCGATGACGCGAGCATACTGAAGTTGTAATGGAAACAAATCTCCTCAGTTTGATCATCTTCGCGCCGTTGGCGGGCGCGGTCATCAACTGGTTCGCCGGCCGCCGCGTTCGCAACGAACGTTTCATCGGCATCGTCGCGTGCAGTTCCGTCGCGATCTCGACACTCGTCGCCTTCTATCTCGCGTTCAAACCGCACGGCGCACTGCGCGGCGAGGAACCACTGCTCGATCACATCTGGACCTGGTTGCAGGTCGGCACACTTCGCGCCGACTTCGGGCTGGCGATGGATCGCCTCAGCGGCACGTACGCGCTCTTCGTCACTTTCGTCGGCTTTTTGATTCACGTCTTTGCCGTCGGTTACATGCACGGCGAAGCCGGTTTTTATCGCTTCTTCTCGTACCTGAACCTGTTCATGTTCGCGATGCTGACGCTCGTGCTCGCCGACAACTTCGTGTTGATGTTTGTCGGATGGGAAGGCGTCGGGCTCTGTTCGTATCTGCTCATCGGTTACTACTTCGACAAGAAAGAAGCCGCCGACGCCGCGAAGAAAGCGTTCATCACGAACCGCATCGGCGACTGGGGCTTCATGCTCGGCGTGATGCTGACGTTCTTCGTAACGGGCTCGGTCAGCTTCTTTGCTAACCCCGCCGCTGGCGAAGCTGCGCAGACGGCGTTGTCGTTCTTCCGAAATCAACCCGTCGAACCGTTCACGCTTGGCGTGATCACGGCCGGCGGCGCCACCTCGATCGCCCTGCTGCTTTTTATCGGCGCGGCCGGAAAGAGCGCGCAGATTCCGCTCTACGTTTGGCTGCCCGACGCGATGGCGGGCCCGACGCCAGTGTCCGCGCTAATTCACGCCGCCACGATGGTGACCGCCGGCGTCTACATGATCGTCCGCTGCTCGGAGATCTTCATTCACGCGCCGACGGCGATGTTCATCGTCGCCATTGTCGGCGCAGTCACTGCGTTGTTTGCCGCGACGATCGGCCTGGCGCAGAACGACATCAAGAAAGTGCTCGCTTACTCGACTGTCTCGCAGCTCGGTTACATGTTTCTGGCCTGCGGAGTCGGCGCGTTTGTGGCCGCGATCTTCCACGTCATCACGCACGCCTTTTTCAAGGCGTTGTTGTTCCTCGGTTCCGGCTCGGTGATTCACGGCATGCACCACGAGCAGGACATGCGCCGGATGGGCGGATTGAAGAAGTACATGCCGATCACGTTTGCAACGATGTTCGCGGGCTGGCTGGCGATCTGCGGCATTCCCTTCTTCGCGGGTTTCTTTTCGAAAGACGACATCCTGTGGAAGACGTGGAGCGCGACGGGCGTCGGACCGTACAGCAAGCTGCTGTGGGCCATCGGCGCTGTCACGGCGTTGCTGACCGCCATTTACATGACGCGCATGATGGTGATGACGTTCTGGAGTAACGAACGGTTCGACAAGTCGCATGTCCATCCGCATGAGTCGCCGAAGACGATGACGATTCCGCTGATCGTGCTGGCGGTGTTATCGACGTTCGGCGGGTTCATCGGCGTTCCACACGTGCTGAGCTCGGTGTTCACGGATCGCAACGTTAACGTTATCGAGCACACGCTGGAGCCTGCCATCGCACACGCTCCTCTGATCGAAGGACAGGTGGAAACAGCCGCCGCTGCCGAGCATGGAGAGGCGGCTGCCGAAGTCGCGTTGATCGTGGTCTCGACCGTGATCGCAGCGCTGGGAATCGGCATCGGCTGGACCATCTTCAAGAAACGTCCCTTGCTCGCCATGCCGCGCATACTCGAAAACAAATACTACGTCGACGAGATCTACGACGCCGCGCTCATTCAACCTATCGTCGCCGGCTCGCGCGAGGGACTTTGGAAGATATTCGACATCGGCGTGATCGACGGGCTGCTTCACTCAATCGGACAGGCAGTAACTGAACTAGGACGACTCGGGCGCTATCTGCAAGCCGGATTTGTACGCGGGTACGCCGCGATCATTCTCTTCGGCGCGCTCATTTTGATCGGCCTGTTTGCTTATCTGGGTTATTTGAGGCCGTAAACAACAATGCCGCACCTACTGACAATCCTGATTCTTCTGCCGGTTGCCGGCGCGCTCGTCGCCGTGGTCTACAGCCTCCTGGCCAAACGCGAGGAGCACCACAAATGGATCGCGCTGGTGACGACGACGGCCACATTTGTTGTGTCGCTCCTGTTACTGCGCGGGCTCGGCGTCGGTCCTGAATTTCGTTTCGAAGAGAACGTAACGTGGATCGGATCGATCGGCGCTCGTTATCACGTCGGCGTCGACGGCATCAGTCTCTGGCTCGTCCTGTTGACGACGCTGCTGATGCCGATCGCGATCCTTTCAAGCTGGACAGCGATTCACAAACGGCAACTCTCGTACTACGTCTTTCTGCTGATCCTCGAATCGGCGATGATCGGCGTCTTCGTTTCGCTCGACCTACTGCTGTTCTATCTCTTCTTTGAGGCGTCGCTGGTGCCGATGTTCTTCCTGATCGGCGTCTGGGGCGGCGAGCGGCGCATCTACGCGGCGATCAAGTTTTTCATCTACACGAGTGTCGGCAGCCTGCTCATGCTGGTCGCGATCATTGCGCTGTATTTCATTTACGGCTCGTTCGACTACACGACGATTCTTCAGGCGATGGAGGCGAACCCGTTGCCCGCACGAACCGCTTACTGGCTGTTCCTCGCGTTTGCTTTCGCCTTCAGCATCAAGGTTCCGGTATTTCCACTCCACACCTGGCTGCCGGACGCGCACACGGAAGCGCCGACGGCCGGTTCCGTCATTCTCGCGGGCGTGTTGCTGAAGATGGGAACTTACGGACTAATGCGTTTCAACCTGGGACTGTTTCCGCAGGCCTCCAAAGACTGGGCGTGGCTGTTTATCACGCTCGCCGTGATCGGAATCATTTACGGCGCGCTCGTCGCGATGGTCCAGCCGGACGTGAAACGCCTCGTCGCTTATTCGTCCGTGAGTCACATGGGTTTCGTCGTGCTCGGACTGTTCTCGTTTACCGAGATCGGCATGCAGGGCGCTCTTTACCAGATGTTGAATCACGGCGTTTCAACCGGAGCGCTGTTCCTCTTCGTCGGGTTTATTTACGAGCGCCGCCACACGCGCCAGATCACTGACTTCGGCGGCCTCGCGACGCCGATGCCCTGGTTCGCGACGTTGTTTATCTTCGCGTCGCTGTCGTCGATCGGTTTGCCGTTTCTTAACGGGTTCGTCGGCGAGTTTCTGATTTTGATCGGGACCTGGACGTCTGCAGCCGTTACGCATACATGGATCGTCACGATGCTCGCGGCAACGGGCGTTATCTGGGCGGCGGTTTACATGCTCTGGATGCTGCAGCGCGTGCTGTTTGGCCCAACCACTAATCCCGAGAACGCGCGTCTGACCGACTTGAACAAGCGCGAGTTGGGATTGCTCCTGCCGCTGCTGGCGTTGATGCTTTTCATGGGCGTTTACCCGCGCGTGTTTCTCGATCGGTCGCAACCGAGTGTCGCGACGCTTCGCGAGCGCGTGCTGAAGACTGAGGCTTCCGGCACTTTTACTACGCAGAACTTTGACAGCAAGGCGACGTGCCTCAAGA
>DASURS010000105.1:0-12760 GCA_036279935.1 Pyrinomonadaceae bacterium | reverse complement strand
TCCATTCCGCGCCGGACTTTCCGATGACATCACGGTCCGCGCAGGAGCGAAGACAAATCAATCAGGCCGCTAATCTGGATCAGCCATTCTCATGTTTGTGCTGCGGTGCGCGAGGCCGCAGAAAAGATTACTAACGAAGTTGCGGGTTCACAATTGCGTGGTTTGGGTTAAGTGAGAACCCGCCGAGACTGAGTATTGCGGCGAAACCTTAATATAAGTCGACAAAGCGCGCAAGTGAAAAATCAGAGTCTAAAACTAGCGCCTCCTGCCAGTTGGGCTACGCCGGCATGATGGACCAATCGGTCCCAAACAAATAGCTACGGAGGTAGGATTCGAACCTACGTAAACGAGTTTCAGAGACTCGCGCCTTTCCAGCTCGGCTACTCCGTAAAAACTTTGGCGGACCTGGCACGACTTGAACGTGCGACCTCGATCTCCGCAGAGACCTCGACCTCCGCAGAGTCGCGCTCTCAATCCACTGAGCTACAGGTCCATTTCCTGAATCCGTGTTTCAACAAATCACACATGCTGTGTTACAAAACGGACGAAGGCAGAGAGAACACTGCATCGAACACACTTCGAGGCACACTTCTCCTGACGATGGCGATCTCGCGGACTCTCGCAAAGCACCGAGACCGTCATCCGTGAAGGCTCCCTGCCTTCGTCTCTCGCAAAAACTATTTCGATTGTCAAAAAACTAAAGGAGCGGGTCTTGAAGCCTCCCAGGGAAGCTGCCCGCTCCTTTAATTCTCTTAGATTTTACTTTTGAGATTTGGGAGCGGGAGTCCGCTCCCGCTGATTATTGCCTGGTTTGACGACCCTCTATGGGCTGTTCTTGTCGGAGTCGATCAGAACAGACGACCATACGCATGCCGTCGCACGGCTGCCATTGCGTCGTTTGTTCTTTATGTCTCAGGCTCGTCAACATTGAAGTTTCTCTTTTATGCGGCGCGAACAGGTGCTCGCGCGAGTCGTCTTGTATAAAGTATCAATACTGACACTGTCAAGATTTTTCTTCGCGACACTTTGAACATTCGTGTCGCGAATAATACAAACATACTGATGCCACAGGAGGACGCCCAGATGTCTAACAACGAGATGCCCACACGAACTCTCGGCCGCACCGGCATGCAGGTTTCTCTCATCGGCCTTGGCGGTTGGCACCTGGGCTTCAAGTCGATAACCGACGAACTCGCGGAGCGCATGATCCGCACCGCCATCGACAACGGCATTACGTTCATGGACAACTGCTGGGATTACAACGAAGGCGCCAGCGAGGTCCGCATGGGTAACGCCTTACGCGACGGTTATCGCGACCGTGTCTTCCTGATGACGAAGATCGACGGCCGCACCAAACAAGACGCCGCCAGGCAGTTGAACGAATCTCTCCAACGCCTGCAAACGGATCACATCGACCTCGTACAACATCACGAGATTCTGCGCTTCGAAGATCCGCATCGCATCTTCGACGACAAAGGCGCGAACGCCGCGCTGCTCGAGGCGCGCGATGCGGGAAAGATCCGCTTCATCGGTTTCACCGGCCACAAAGACCCGCGCATTCATCTGTACATGCTGGAGGTCGCGAAGGAAAACGGGTTTGACTTCGACACCGTGCAGATGCCGCTGAACGTCATGGACGCGCACTATCGAAGCTTTGAAAAGATGGTGCTGCCTGAGCTGGTCAAACAAAACATCGGCGTGCTGGCGATGAAGACGCTCGCCAACGGAACGATTCTCGAGTCGAACACCGCGAGCGCAATCGAATGTCTCCACTACGCGATGAATCTGCCGTCGTCGGTGGTGATCACCGGCTGCGAGAACATGAAAGACCTGGAGCAAGCGCTAACAGCCGCTCGCACGTTCAGGCCGATGACTGACGAACAAGTCACGGCCCTGCTCGCTAAAACAAAAAACGCCGCTTCGCGCGGCGAGTACGAACTCTTCAAAACGACTTCAATCTACGACGGCACCGCCGTCCATCCGGAATGGCTCGGCGAAGAACCGCCGAAAGTCAAACGCGTGATGCAAACGGCTTAACGCGCGCTCGTCATAACCCATCACCCAGCGCCGCGCGCACGTCGTTCAAAATCGTCGAACTGTCGAATTTTGACGAAGACGAAAGGAACGTTCGCCCTGCGAGGACTTCCTTGATTCCAACGATCAGGTCAGGGACGATGCGCGACTTGATCACGTACCCGGAAGCTCCACTACTGAACGACGCCCGAACGAAATCCTCGTCCTCCTGGATCGTCAACATCATGATCCGCGAAGTGCATCCATTTTCCCGCAACTGGGCCGCGGCCCTGACGCCGTCCACGATCGGCATCGAGATGTCCAGCAGACACAGATCGGGTTTCAGTTTTTGAGCGGCTTCCAGAAACGACCGCCCATCTGCTACCGCACCGACGACCTCAAATTCCGGTTCAAGCATCTGCGTCAGAAAGTCGCGCATCTTCTGATGATCGTCGGCCAACAAGATTCGCGCGCGGGCCACTGTCGCTCCTTTTCCCCTTAGCGTGTAGGGCTAAATACTAAAAGGATCCGGCGCGAAAAATACTCGCAAAAGTGACAGGGAAAACAGCAGGGAGGATTTACAAAGATCAGATCGTCACCAGCGAACGCTTGATCGCATACTCGATCAGTTCCGCGCTGCTGCGAATGCTGAGATGCTCCATCATCGTGTACTTGTGATAAGCCACCGTTCGCGGCGAAACGTTGAGCACAAACGCGACGCCCTTCATCGAATGACCTTCAGCCAGCAGTTGCAGCACCTCTTTTTGCCGCAATGTCAGACGATTCGTGCGCTTCTCCTGTTTGAAGTTCTTGACATACGATCCAACGATTCCTCTCGTGAGGATAGGCGTAATGTACGATCCACCTCGCAACGCCTCCTGGACCGCCCGCACGATGTCGGAAGCCGCAGAGCTTTTGATGACGTAGGCTGACGCGCCGAGTTGAAACGCCTCGCGGGCCATGTCCTGATCGATATTCTGCGTGAGATAAATCAACTTAACAGACGGCATCAGCTTCTTGAGCCGTTCGCCGGCGCTCAAACCGTTCATGGTCGGCATGCCGATGTCCAGCACGATCGCGTTCGGGTTCAGTTTCGGCGCGCCTTCAACCAGCGCGTGCCCGTCGGTGAACGTGCCCACTACCTCAAAGTCGGGTTCGAGAAGATTCTTCAGAGCGTCCATCATTAAAGGATGATCGTCTGCGAGTACCACTCTTGGCCGTTTCATGATTTCCTCCCTTTGACTCCTTCAGATCTCAACGTGTTCAAATCACAAACACCGCGTCGTGCAGCAGCGGCACCGATACTTCAAGCCGCACACCGCATCCTGGCTCTGAAAACACATGCAACTCTCCGTCTACAACGTGCAGCCGTTCTCTCATGCTTATAAAACCGAGGCCGCGCTCGTTCGCCTGCGACTTTGGATCGAAACCGCAGCCGTTGTCGGATACAGATAGACGGATGGCGTCGCGTGTTCGCGAAAGCACCACCTGCGCCTTGCCGGCGCCGCTGTGCTTGATGCAATTGCGCAACGCTTCCTGCGCGATCCGGAAGAGACACAGTGCAACGTCCTTCGGTATCGTCGCCGGCAGACGGTGTTGATGAAACTCGATCTTCAGGTCCCCGCCCGCCGACAGCTCTTCACACAAACTCCTCAACGCGGCTGACAATCCGAGGTGGTCGAGCTTCGCGGGATGCAGCCGGTGCGACAGTCCCTGAATGTCGGCTGACATTTCCTGGACCTGCTTCTGAAACTTCGAACAGAGATCGGGTTTGTGAATCCGTTTTCCGAGTTGCTCCAACTCGATCGACAACAGCGCCAGACGCTGATTGAAGTCGTCGTGCAACTCGCGCGCGATGCGGCTGCGCTCCGTCTCCTGCGCGGCTATTAAACGCCCGCTGAGATGTCGCAACGCTTCTTCTGCACGTACCGTCTCGGAGATGTCGACCATGAACCCCGACATTCGCTTCCCTTCACCTTCTCTGGAGAGGGTGATCAGCGTGCGCACCCAAACGGTGCGGCCGTCGCTCGCGAACATCCGAAAAACGAGCTCTTTATTATCGGCAACTCGCGATTGTCTCTGACAGAAGATCCGGTGGTTGTCTTCCGGATGGAGGTGCGATGCGAGAAAGTCCGGCTCATACCACTTCGCGACCGGGTAGCCCAGAAGCTTCTTCGCCTGCTCGCTGACGTAAGTGAAGCGCCACGTTTCAACGTCGGCCTCCCAAAGCACCATCTTTGTTGCCGCGAGTAGCTGACCAAGCGGCACGTGACTGGTTACGCGTGCTTCGCCGGAAAGCGGCGCGCTGTTCGCAGACGCGTCACCTTCGTGACGAGTTGTCTTGTGTCTGTGAACGAGTCTGAGGTTCGATCCTCTTCGTCGGGGCTGTAAGAGATTCTTAGTTTGTCGCGCGACTGTATGTCCAGGGGCTTGTGACAAAACGGTTTCTCCTCATCTGGTAATGGATCTCAGTTCAACAACGTCGCGATTACCGGCAGGGGATGGGGAGTTTTGTCTGCCGCCCGCGTAAACAAGGGCTGTCGATTCATGGGCGCTGATACATAGAGCTGCGACCGCGCCGCGCAGCACCGCAAAATCGTCCGAGCCAAGGTGACGGTTCAAGTCGGCTTCCGTCTCCCACTCGCTAACAAGCAGGGACGAGTTCTCATCTACGGCGTCAATGTAAACGTTGAACGACACGCAACCTTTGGCTGACTTGATCGGCTCGAGCAACTGGGTGATCGTCTGCAGAAATTCCTTCTGCTTGTCCGCCTTCAATGTGATTCTTGCTGTGTTGACGATCACCTCTGACTCTCTTCCGGCAGGCACACGAGTACCCGCCTTTCTCCGCACCTCGCTTTGCGTGGTGCAAACAGAATTTGTTTGAAATGTCCCGCTGGGCGTTGCGAGACTCGGACTGTGATCTACGCCGTACAAGAAGCAAACGGTGTGCACAACTTCGCGAGCACGCGATGAATTGTCGTAAGTGACGTACTTTGAGGAGTTGCGCGTGAGGAAGAGAACTAAAACCGACCCGCGGTTATGAGACTTACCCTCAGCATTTAGCGGAATCTGTATTACTCAACGGGCTGGTGAAATCTTGAGGTTTCGTGAGTGGGTAGTGTCGTCAAAGTCCGAATGCCACCCACGGCAGTGGGTGGATGGTTCACCTGCAACCTACATAGACTGGGCCTCTTCGTAAATCCCACCAACGGAAGTTGGTGGATTATTCAAATCCCGCCTGGTTTCAGCCAGTAAGTGAAACATCCACCAACTGCCGTTGGTGGAATTGCCGACTTTTAAGACACCGCCCGTCAGTGTGGTCCATTGCGGTGAATGCCGAGTTTGTGCATGCGCGCTCGCAGCGTGCTCGCATTCAATCCAAGGATCTTTGCGGCGCCGTACGGGCCTTCCACTCTCCAGCCGGTGCTCTCGAGTATGCGCCCGATGTAGTCGCGTTCCATCTCCTGAAGCGTAACCGGTCCCGACGTGTCGTCCTTGACGAGCTCGACGCGCCCGCCTAAATCCAGCACCGGACCGTGCGCACCGATAACGGCTCGTTCGACTACGTTGGCTAACTCACGAACGTTTCCCGGCCACGAGTGCCGCTCCAGATCCTTCATCGTGCGCCCGGAGATCGACGTGATGTTTTTTCCGAGGCGCTTGGCCGACCGGCTCACGAAGTGCTCGACGAGAAGAGGAATGTCTTCCTTGCGCTGTCGCAACGGCGGAACGGTGATCGGAAAAACGTTCAAACGGTACCAAAGATCTTCCCGGAAACGGCCGCGATCGACCTCCGCTTTCAGATCGCGGTTCGTGGCGGTGATCAGACGCACGCTCACTTTGATTGTCCGGCTGCCTCCGACCCGCTCAAACTCGCCTTCCTGAACCACGCGCAGAAGCTTGGCCTGCAAATCCAAGGGAAGCTCGCCAACTTCGTCGAGAAAGATCGTGCCGCCATCCGCCAACTCGAACCGGCCGAGCTTGCGGGCGGCAGCGCCTGTGAAAGCGCCCTTCTCGTGTCCGAACAACTCGCTCTCGATCAGCGTCGGGGACAGCGCCGCGCAGTTCACCTTTATTAAAGGACGTTCCCGCTGAGTGCCGGCACTGTGAATCGCTCTGGCCACCAACTCTTTGCCCGTACCCGTTTCGCCCTGGATCAGCACGGTCGAATCCGTCGACGCGACCTGCCTGATTTTGGCCAGCACGTACCTGATCGCGTCGCTGTTGCCGACGATCTCGCCAAACGAGTGATCGAGGTGCAACTCCTCCTGGAGGTAAATGTTCTCTTCCTCCAAGTGGTTCTTCAATTGTTTCAGCTCTTCGTGCGCGTGCTGTAAAGCGAGCTCCGACTCTTTGCGTTCGGTGATGTCAGTGGAAACCGCGAGCAGACACTGCTCGCCGGCGCAGTCAACCAGTTCCATCGACGAGAGCAGGACTCGAAACGAGCCGTCCTTCCGGCGAAACTTGGTTTCGAGATTCAGCAATGAGCCATGTTGGCGGAGATCCCGAATGAAGGCCTCACAGAGCTCGGCTGTCTCATAAACTCTGAGCTCCATGGCGGTCTTTCCGATGACGTCGTCGCGGGTATATCCGCTCATCTCGAGAAAGGCGTTGTTGACGTCGAGATAACGGAGCTCGGTTCCGGTGAGCAAAGACATGGGCAGGGGGCTGACTCGAAAGACTTTGGCAAACAGGTCTTCGCTTTCGTGAAGATCGTGCAGCAGGCGCTCGCGTTCGATGAACTCGCCCTGCCGGCTCACCTTCACGTCGTTAATCACGCCGGCGATGTTGTCATCAGTGGGGAGACTGTTGCGCATCGTAATCTGCATTCGTTTTTGCCCGGAAGATAAGCACGGGCCACAACGCCGGCCAGATTGCCCATGACCTGCTCAAACGTCGTGGCCCGGCATTTCGGAGTCGGTTCGCCCCTCGTGACCGATCCGAATAAACGGCGACTACCGCCTTCGACCGCCTCCTCTGAAGCCGCCGCCTCCGCCCCTGAAGCCGCCTCCGCCGCTGCTGCGGGAGAACCCGCCACCACGGTAGCTGCCTGCGTTCCCACCGCCGCGGTTGTTATAGGTTCCGAGGTCGCGCGTGCGTTGCGCGCCTGTGTTCCTCGAGGCGCGATCGCGCTCCAGGTTCTGGTAGGTCGAACGATCAATCTGCCTGTCCCGACTGCGCGCGCTGTCCTTCAACATACTGTCGCGCACTGAGTCGTTTCCTCGGTTAGGTCTCTCGACCTGGTTCCAACTGCCGTTGTCCCACTTGCTCCAGTTGCCGCTGCCATCGCGACGGTAGACGTTTCCGTCTCTTCCGGCGTAAACGTTTTCGCCGCCCTTGCCGACGAACCCGCCGCCGTCCTGCCCGCGACGGCTGATCATTCCGCCCTGGTCACCGCGAGTGACACGGGTCGTCGTTCCGGTTTGGCGATTGGTGAAGCGTTTGGTGTTGGCCCAATCGTCACCGCGCACCACGCTCGTGGATCCCCAACTTCCGTAGACGCCGGCCCCCTGCCGGGTTTGGGCGTACGTCCCGGTTCGCGGGTTCCACGCTTGTGCCGCGCCGCGCGCTCCGTTTGGTCCATAGGCGAACGCGCCTCGCGAATACATCCCGGTGCTCGGGTTGTAACGAGCGCCGAAGCCCACTCCGCCGTATGGTCCATAGATCCTTCCGGCCGTTCCGTACCTGCCGGTGTATGGGTTGTACCAGGCGGCGTAACCGTAGGTCCGCCAGTACGGGTAATAGCCCGGGTAGTAACCGCCGTACCAGTAATAAGGCGGGTAGTACCAGCCTGTGCCCCAGACCGCGCAGCCCCAGCCGATCATCAATCCGGTATAACCGGCATAGGCGGCGTACGTGACCCAATCGTCGTTATCGTCGTCGTCCTTTTCAACGGTTACGTAGGTGACGTTGTAGGCTTCGGAACTGGGTGGGATCTTGTAGATCTCCTCGGGGATTAGCCTTGCAACCGTCCATGGTCCGTTGGGCGTGCTGGACGTAAACCAAACGCCCTGATAGCACATGTAGTAATCGTTGCCGACCTTGATTATGTCTTTGTCGGTGTTGACGGCGCGTGCCAGTGAAGTTCCCGAGATTTCTTTGTACTGCGGATCTCCCTGGTAGATAACGTCGGGCGCCTGAATGTCCTTCTTGTTGATGCGGGCGATTTGCGGCACTTGCGCGAGCAGCACGGCTTCCGCGGCCTGTTGTGTTCCGGGAACGGAAGCCAGCACGCGCGAACGTGGATGCTCGAGCGAGATGCGCTTGAAATCCTCGGGCAACGACGGCGTCGCGAACGTCCAGTTGCCGTTCAGGTTCGGCGCCTTGAACCATCGTCCTGCGACGAGGTAGTAGACCGGGCCTTCCTTGCCCATCCTGAAAAGATCGCTTTCGGTGTTGCTGATCCAAAGCAATCCTGTGTTGGGAACGGGAACGTATTCAGGTTCGCCTTTGAGCAGGATCAATTCCGCGGGTTCAGAGCTCACATAGACGTATGGAGCGCGAGTCTCGTGTTTGCCGGGAATGTTTGCTTTGACGTCTTTCCAGTTCTCGTCATCCGGAAGTTTGCTGAAACTGTCGGGCAGTTTGCCGGCCGCCGACCACGGGCCTCTCAAATTGGTCGACTTCAGCCACATCGTATCGTTGCGCAGGTAGTAGAGGCTGGTCGGAACGTGCTGGAAAACGTCCCAGTTGGTATTGACGACAAACTTCAGCTCGTTGTCCTTGATCGGGCTCCAGATCGGCTCGCCGTCGAAATTGACGAGGATGGCCGGCGATCTGCTGAGAAAGATTCGCGGCGGATCGCTTTTCAGCCCCTGGACGTTCTTCGGCGTGATCGTGCTCTTGTCCACGAAGGCCAGCACGCGATCGAGTGCGATGAGACGATCATCGTCGGGAATTCCCTTTTCGATCTCGGCGATGATCTCGCGCGTTTGATCTTTCGCCAGCGACTGAAAGTTTGCTTCAGTGATTTTGAGCGTTGAGAACTTCACCAACCGCTGTTCCGTTGAGACGGAAGTGTCCGTCTCGATCTTGATCGTGCCGAGCGCGGGCTTCTTATCGGTCTTGGTTACGTAGGAAACAGCCGCGAGGGCCACCATGTGCTTCTGGTCGTCCCAGCTCGCGATCTGAGGTTCGTAAAGCACGACCTGCGCCTCGCTGGGCAAACTGTAACCGCGCGGCCAGCCTCTGTCGGACGGCTGCGTCGCCGCTGCATTGATCGCCCGCGACGGCGTCTGCGCCTTCGCGCCCGTGACTGCCGAAGATAGACCAATGGGGATTACGAGTAGAAGCGAAATTAGAGTTCTCATGGAGTCCTCGCTATGTGATCGATTTTAGGCAGAATCGAACGGCGAGCTACTGTCAGTTTTGCTAGGAATGTGGTTACTTGACTCGGTCTATCACTCTGTCGAGCACGAGTTTGTATGGATCGGACGACACGCTGACGGAGCCGTAAAATGGTTTGTCGTTGATGACGATCATGAAGATGACGATGGCGAGAAAGCCGGCCATCAGCGCGACCAGCAGCGCGTGCAACTTCGCGTCGTCGATCCTGAAGAAGTAAGCCACACCGATACTGATCGCGGCGCCGGCCCAGATCACGGCCCACATCACATCCGACAATCCACTCTCAACAGCATCCACGCGCAACCGTCGAAATTCGAGCAGGTTGTTATATGCCCCGATCGTCTCAGCGTGAATGGCGGCCTGTCCCTGCGTCGCGGGCTCGAACGAGAATAGGTTCGCCTGAAGGGCGTCCAGAATCTCGCCGCCACCCTCGGGAATATGCCCACGCGTCTGCGCGGGCCACGCCTTATCGATCAAAAATACGGTGTACTCGCGAAGATTTGACCGCATCTCTTCGCGCCGTGGCGAAGGATAACCACCGACGTCTCGATACATTGAACCGATAGCGCTCGCTTCACGCGAGACCAGATCGCCGGCGTTCGAATACGTGTTCCAGACGGCAACGGCGATCAGTCCGACCGTGATTCCATAGAACACTCCGATCGCCTGCACGGTGCCGCTGATGGCGTCGTTAATTCCCTCGCTGGCATGAAAGTGACGGATCAGGAAACGCCGGGCGAGAAAGAGACCGATCAACGAAATGGTCTCAATCGTGATCATGATCACGATGGCCGCAAACAACGGTCGTGTTTCATAAAGCCAGATAGGCATGTCAGCTCACCAGAGTTTGTTTGGCCGGAGCGATTATGGAACGCTGCTGCACTCGAAACTTAAATGCCGAATTGATCAGGACGAACACGAAAGCCGCCGAGAGACCGCAGAGCAGCACACCGGACAGACCTTCAATTCCACCCAGCATTCGCCACCGCTGCGGCAGGACCACATCGCCGTAACCAATCGTCGAGTAGCTTCCCAACGAGAAATAGAGCGACGTCTCAAAATCCGGAAAGAGCCCTCTCCACAGAAAAAAGGCCGCCCAGATGCTTGTTTCCGTAAGGTGCAAAAGGATTAGTACGAAGAACGCCACGATCAGCATGACCGTGTAGCGCGCCATTGCGTGACGTTCAGTGAGCTCGGGCTGCTTCGTGATGAGGAACGCCGAAAAATTGATCAGCGTGGCCGAATGAATAACCACGCAAATCGCCATGATAGCGAAGGCGAAGGCCAGCTCCGTTAGCACCTGAGACGTCATAAGCGCGGCAAAAACATCCGTAGCCAGTCTTTGCACAAAAAACCATCATCCTTCCCGCAAAGACGCAAAGGCGC
Organism: Pyrinomonadaceae bacterium; assembly: GCA_036279935.1. Classification (GTDB taxonomy): domain Bacteria; phylum Acidobacteriota; class Blastocatellia; order Pyrinomonadales; family Pyrinomonadaceae; genus PSRF01. The sequence goes on along the minus strand of DASURS010000105.1, from coordinate 2,011 downwards.
AAAGCGCTACCGCGTTTTTGAAGGATTTCTTTGCGCCTTCGCGCCTTTGCGGGAGAAGATCTCCTCCTCGCACGAACTTTCTGTGCAAAGCGTCCGTAGCCACTCTTTTACCATCTCCCTCAACGCCGCATTACTGTTAATTTTGCGAGTACTCGCCTGCCCCCGCTAAACCTAGAATCAGCCACGGTAAGCACTATCACTACGCACTTCCTATTTGTCATTTCGGATGGTTTCACCAGGAGTTGACCATGAGACTCTTCAGATTGCCCAAGCTTCCGCTGATCGCGGCGCTCATTGCGCTCGCCCTGACGATAACTGCCGGTTGCGGCAAGAAGAACGACACTGCGACACAAGCGCCGCCACCCGCACCGGCCGTCGTTATCGCGGAAGTCACTCAGAAAACAGTCCCCATCTACAGCGAATTTGTTGCGCAAACGAGGGCCGACGAAACGGTAGAGCTGCGCGCGCGCGTCGAAGGCATCCTGCAAAAGGTCTATTTCAAAGAAGGGTCGCCCGTCAGAAAGGGCCAGCTCCTGTTCACGATCGACAAACGCCCGTTCGAAGCAGCGCTGCAATCCGCGAAAGCCATACAAGCCAAGGCGACATCCGATCTCGCACAGGCTCGCCAGCGCACCGACGTGCTTCAGGCGGAGGCAGAACTCGCCGATGCGCAAGCTGTGCTCAGTAAGGCCGAACAGGATCTCGCTCGCATGAGACCGCTCGCCAAGGAAAAAGCCGTCACTGAATTGGAACTGGATGCAGCCATAGCCGCCGAGAAATCAGCGAAAGCGCAAGTTGAGTCGCGCAGGGCCAACCTGACGAACCTCGAGGCCGCGGTCAAGTACACGATCGAGCGAGCGCAGGCGGAAGTGGCCGCCGCGAAGGCCCGCGTAACGCAGGCCGAGCTCGATCTGAGTTATTGCAACATCGCTTCACCCATCAACGGCATCATCGGGTTCCTTAACGTCGACGAAGGAAACCTCGTCGGACGCGGCGAGGCCACGCTCCTCGCGACAGTCTCGAAGTCAGATCCGTTGCTCGTGGATTTCAACCTCAGCGAACTCGATTACCTGAAGCTGACCGACCGTTCGAGTGTCGGATATCGCACCAGCAAGCTCAATTTCGAGCTGCTGCTTTCGGACGAGAGCAAACACCCGTACCAGGGATCTTTCAAGTTTGTCGATCGCGCGGTGGATCCGCAGACGGGAACGATGAAAGTCGAAGCGGTTTTTCCGAATCCGGGAAGTTATCTGCGGCCCGGCCAGTTTGCACGTGTGCGTGTAGCCGTTGCCGAACGAGAGAACGCGATCCTGATCCCGCAGCGAGCGGTCCAGGAGCTCCAGGGCGCGAAGACCGTGCTCGTCGTCGATAACGAGAACAAGGTCCAGGTGCGAAGCGTCAGTCTCGGAGACCAGTCAGACAAGTACGTGATCGTGCTCCAGGGACTCACCGCCGGCGAGAAAGTCATCGTCGAGGGAATGCAGAAAGTGAGGCCCGGCGGACAAGTCAATCCATCATCAGCGACGAACGAGACCGCACGTAAGAACGAAGGGAGCTGAGTCGAATGGCAAACTTTTTCATCCGGCGGCCAATCGTTGCCATCGTTATCTCCATACTGACGGTCGGACTTGGCATCATCGTCATCAAGGGACTTTCGATCGAGCAGTACCCTTTTCTCGCGCCGCCTAACATTCGCGTGACGGCGACTTATCCCGGCGCATCCGCCGAAGCCGTCGAGCAGTCCGTGGCAACGCCGATCGAACAGGAAGTCAACGGCGTCGACCGCATGATTTACATGAAGTCTTCCAACACGAGCGACGGCCGTATGTTGCTCGACGTCAATTTTGAAGTCGGCACCGACCAGGACACTGCGAATGTGCTGACGCAGAACCGCGTCTCTACGGCCGCCGCTCGCCTGCCGGCGGAAGTCAATCAACAGGGCGTCACAGTGAAGAAGCAGAGCCCCAGCATACTGATGGTGATCTCGCTTTATTCACCAAAAGACGCTTAC
>DASURS010000104.1:0-4277 GCA_036279935.1 Pyrinomonadaceae bacterium | reverse complement strand
CGTCGCGATCGCGGCCGCGCATGCGAGCGGATGGCTGTTGTACGTTAGCCCGCCGTTGAAGACGTTGGTCTGGAAATAGTCCGCGATCTGCCGGCGCATTCCGACCGCGCCGAGTTGCACGTAAGCGCTCGTCAAACCCTTCGCCATACAGATCAAGTCGGGAACGATCTTCCAATGGTCAATTGAAAACCACTCGCCGGTGCGTCCGAAACCGGCCATGACTTCGTCCGCGATCAGCATGATGCCATACTTGTCGCAGAGGTCGCGAAGTCCCTGCATGTAGCCGTCGGGCGGAATCAGGATGCCGTTAGTTCCGACTACGGGCTCGACGATAATCGCGGCGATCGTCTTCGTTCCTTCGAGCTCGAGGACTTCTTCCGTGCGCGCCAGCACCTCTTCCGTCGTGTCGGCGCCCTTCTGAATGCCGTGATAGAAATCCGGGATACGAATGATGCCCGGTATGCCGGGTTCAGCCAACCACCGGCGCGGATCGCCCGTCAGCGTTAACGAGCCTGCCGTGCCACCGTGATACGAACGATATCTCGCGGCGATCTTGTGACGGCCGGTGAAGAGGCGCGCGATGCGGATCGCGTTCTCGTTGGCTTCGGCCCCGCCGTTCGTGAAGAAGAACGCGTCGATGTCGCCCGGCGTGATCTCGGCAAGTTTGGCGCTCAAGCGCGCGCGAACGTCCGTCGCCATGAAGGGATTCGCGTACGCGAGTGTGTCGGCTTGTCGCTTGATGGCGTTGATGACGCGCTCGTCGCCGTGACCGATATTGACGCACATGAGTTGGCTGTTGAAGTCGATGAAGCGCTTCCCTTCCGGCGTCCAGAAATAGATGCCTTTCGATCGCGCGACGGGGATCGGATCGACAGCGGATTGAACTGACCATTCGAAAAGCGTGTGCTTGCGGCAGAGCTCGACAATCTGCTCGCCGGTCAAGGTATCGGTAGTGGTTGACATGGCCGAGGATGCTATCCAAATCGCTCGCGAATGACAACACAGTCTCGCGACGCGGCAAAGCTTTTTTCTTTACTGCCGCGAGTTTTTCAGGTATTAAAGTGGAGCATTCACCGCCGTCGCTGCCGCCCGCACTGTGGCATCCGATTTACGCGACGGTTTCTCAACAACTCTCTTAGCCGCGGTTTCTACCCAACCGTGGAACCTAAAGGATCTCAACATGGCAAAAGAAATCAAGCATCTTGTTGTGCTCATGCTCGAAAACCGCTCGTTCGATCACATGCTCGGGTTCCTCAAGAGCAGCACTTATCCGATTGATGGGCTCAATGGAAACGAAACTAATCCGGACAGCACCGGCAGCCTGGTCCAGGTGTCAAACGACGCGAAGTATGTCAGTGACCTGAAAGACGATCCGGGACATGATTTCATCAGCGTCAACGAACAGATCTTCGGCAACTCGCAAGGCGCGGGCAGCGGTCCCTACATGCAGGGCTTCGTTAAAAGCTATCAGGCCAAGACCGGCAACCTCGTCAGCTCCCGTCGCGTTATGAAGTGTTTTCGGTCCGGGAGACTTCCCGCGCTGACGACGCTCGCCAAAGAATTTGCAGTATGCGACCGTTGGTTTTCTTCCGTGCCCGGACCAACGTTGCCGAATCGCGCCTTCGTTTACGGCGCCACCTCGCAAGGCCGCGTAAACATGTCGCCAAACTACCTCACTCTGAAAACGATCTTCGAACGGCTCACGGAACACGGAGTCTCTTCGAAGATCTACTACACGGATTGGACGTTCGCCATCGGCGTCAAACACATCGGCATCGACAATCCCAACAAATATTTCCGCTTCTACGACGACTTCAAAAACGACTGCAAGAAAAACAAACTTCCCGCTTATTCGTTTATCGAGCCGCGCTACTACGATCGCCCCGATCGCGGTCCGTCGTTCCTCGCCAGCGATCAGCATCCGGACCACAACGTGTTCAACGGCGAGAAAGTGATCAAGGAAGTCTACGAGGCGGTCACCAAAAACAAACAGACGTGGGAAAGCACGATCCTCGTCATCACCTACGACGAGCATGGCGGGCTCTTCGATCATGTGCGGCCTCCCGACGCCGTCAGTCCCGGCGATGCGGAGTCGGCGATGCCGCCGTTCAAGTTCGACCGGTTGGGCGTTCGCGTGCCGGCAGTGATCGTCTCGCCTTACATTCCGCGAGGCACGATCGTGCACGACGTGTTTGACCACACATCCATAATCGCGACGGCCAGAAAACTGTTTCTCGCAGGCAAGCCCAATACGTGGCTGACGGAACGCGATCGCAATGCGAATACGTTTGAAGGATGTCTGACTCTCGCGACTCCACGTTCGGACAAACCTTCGATTCCCGAACCGTCAAAAGCTCTCACGCTGGCGGCAACGAAACCGGGATCAAAACTCATGACTACAAACGGAGACCGCAAGTTGTCCGAGCTCCAGGAGGTCGCGTTAGTGCAGATGATCTCAGTTGACACCCGGAAGCAGAAGAAGAATGCCCAGACGGGAACGATCGTGCCCAAAACCGAGCAACAGGCAGGAAAGTATTTCGAAGAAGCGCAGGCGCGTCTGAAGCTCGGCAAGAAAACGAAGGGTAAATAATGAGCGCGCCGCTCATTGGCGCACGTCCGACAGACGCAACTTCGTCAGTTCCCACTGCCCAACGAAGGAGACCTCCATGCATACTCAATTCTCAAAAACATTTCTCACGCCCTTCGCCTTTCCACTGCTGATCGTGATGCTCTCATCGAGCTCCGCGGCCGCGCAGCAACCAACGCCTTCGCCGGCGCCAATCAACCCCACTCAACAAAAGGAGCCCTTGTGCAAAAAGTTCCGGGAGGAAAAGAACATCGACAACATCATCCTCTGCGCGCAACAGGTCAACGATCGTCTCGAGTGGCACGGAATCAAACCAACGTTCGGCGGCATCGTTCCCGGTAGCGGGTTCGGCGGCGGCGTTGCCTACAGCTTTCTTAAGCGGACGGAGAAAGACGATGGCGACACATCCGTCGTTTGGCAGAAGAATTTCGACGCCGATGCGAAGATCACACATCGGAAATACTGGGAACTGGCGGCATCACTGAACGTCACTCGAACTCAAAGCCGATTCGAGCCCGGCTTCGGCGACCTCGAAATGAACTTCTATGGTCAGGTGAGAGGCATGCCTCGCCTCGACTTCTACGGCATCGGACCGGAAACAAGCCGCGCCGCCAAAGCGAAGTATCACTATCGCGAAGCCGTCATCGGTGCTGACATAGCCGCTCCCGTAAGCCGTTGGCTAGACGTCGGCGGCGCCGTTGAAGGCATTTGGCCGGAATTGACGAGAATCACGGATCCCACGGCTGTTTCAGTCAACGACATTTTCACTGATCTGACCGCGCCGGGGTTGGCCGGCGATCCGGCCTACGTTCGCGTCACTGGTTATGTGGGCCTGCATTTGCCCGGCCAACCCGAGAGCCGCCGGCTGGCCTACGATTTCTTCTACAACATCTATCACGACGCGACGGGCAGTGGTTTTTCGTTTCGGCGGTTCGACGCCGATCTGAAACATAAGTTTCGCCTCGGCGAAAAGAGCGAGATCCGTTTTCGCGGGCGATTGTCTGCCGCGGACACGAGCCGGGGACAGCGAGTGCCGTTTTACCTCCAGGAAACGCTTGGTGGTTCCAACATAAGAAACGAAGACACGTTGCGAGGATTTGACGATTATCGTTTCCGCGATCAGGCGCACGCTCTGTTTCAAACTGACTTCATGACGCAGTTGTATGGACCGTTGAAGCTGATCGTTTTTTACGATACCGGCAAGGTAGGGCCCAGTTTCAGCCGCCTGGACGAAGGCCGGCTGCGTCATACGTTTGGAACCGGGATCGTGATCGTGCCGAGGCAGCTCGACAAGATTATGTTTCGCTTTTACGCAGCTTTCGGGAGCGGCGAAGGCAGTCACGTGTTCTTCGGTCCCGGAGACTCGATCATGGGCGGATCGAATAAACTGCTTCGCTAAACCGTCCAATCGCAGTCAATGGCGAAAGGTTAACGACAGGCCAAATTTCACATTACGCCCGTGTGCCCCTAGAATTGGGGCATGATCAGCGTCCTTTATATCCTGCTGGTATTCGTGCTGGTGCTGGCCAACGGGTTTTTCGTGGCGTCGGAGTTTGCGCTCGTCGGCGTGCGGCGCTCGCGTATCGAAATGCTTGCGGAGCGCGGCAGCAAAAGCGCGCGCCGGCTGCTGGAACTGCTCGACAATCTCAATACTTACATTTCCGCAACGCAGTTGGGCATCACGATGGCT
>DASURS010000103.1:0-3791 GCA_036279935.1 Pyrinomonadaceae bacterium | reverse complement strand
TCTCAACAAGGTCGCGGACGAAGCGCGGCGGGAAGACTGTTTCGCCGTCGCTCACATGATGGAGGAGGTTACAGGCAGTAAGCCGCAGATGTGGGGAGAAGCCATCGTCGGTTTCGGTTCCTATCACTACAAGTACGCCAGCGGTCAGGAAGGAGACTGGCCGCTCATCGGCTTCTCGCCGCGCAAGAACGACCTCACGCTCTACATCATGCCCGGCTTTGAACGTTACCAGGACTTAATGGCCCAGTTAGGGAAACACAGGACCGGCAAGTCGTGCCTGTACATCAAACGGCTGTCAGACGTTCACACGCCAACGCTGAAGAAGCTTATTCGCGAGTCGGTGAAGTCGATGAAGAAGATTGTTCGCGAGCGGGCGCAGAAGAAGTCTTCTTGATCACGGCGCCCGTTTTCAGATCGATCTTCGTCGAGTGGTCACTTTCACCGCACGACACTGCATCACCTTCGACAACGCAGGCTCCGAAGCCGTTGATGTTAATCGGCGTGACCCAGCGCTGCTTTCGCGTCTGCGGATTGAGTCGCGTGACGAAGGCGATCGCGCTGCGTCCGTCACTCACCTCGTACATGATCAGCATGTCGCCCTGATACTCACGGAAGTACACTCGTTCGACGCGGCCGTTCATGCCGAGTTTCAAATGGAAGAACCTGCCGACGTCGCCGTTGCCATCGACTTCACCCATGCCGTCATGTCGGATCACGTATTTGCTCGTCGCGGTTGAAAAGACAAAGAACCTTCGCCAAGTGGTTTGGCCAACGCGTCTCGCCTCCTGAAAGCCGTCTGTTTGAGCCACGGCAACCGTCGCTGAGACGGCCAGCGTCAGGACACAGATCAAGCCCCTGATCTTCATTTGCTGATCTCCTTTTTCACGGGGCGGTGAGGTAAGTCAGTTTACTACATTCCGGGGCCCGGTCGATTGTTCTTTTCGAACCAGGCGATGATCTGCGGGTACAGGTCGGCAATCGTCGTCCCAGCCGGCCGGCTCTGGTAAAGGCTGACGAGAAACTTGTCAAACTCAGCAAACATCGGGAAGCCGCGGCGAGCGGTCATCATCCGCTCGACGGCGGCTATCATCTTCGGCTGCTCGTCCTTCGGCGCGTAGTCCAGCAGACGAAGACTCACGAGCCCCCAGTTCATGTACTCGTTGAACGTGGCGATGCCCGCGTAATAACCCGGCCCGCGCGTGCCTTCGACCCAGCGCTCGCGGTTGCTGATCGCTTTCAGGATGCGATCGGCGTACTTCTCTGCTTCGGGATTGATGTAGCCGTGATTGATCTCCGTGAAGACGATGTTGCCGCGAAAGACGTTCTGGCCCGCTTCGGACCCCGGCTCGTACGAGCGCTTCACGTCCTGCGGATACGGGAAGTTGACGTGCGGTTGCAGCTCGCGAAAACCGTTGCTATCGAACCACGTCGTCGACTGGTTGTACGCGACGAGTGGCGAGAAGATGATCTTGTAAGTGTCGTAGCCGCTCGAAGTGGGAAAGTGTTTGTCGAGCCACTTCTTCATCTCGGCGATGTTCGCCGTGTCGCGGAAGAAAGCGATCTGCTCCTGATACGTCGGCAGGTTCTCTTTGTAGAACTCGCGAAAGTTGGTCGTGTCGACGAATGACTGCAACTGCGGCAAATACGCCCGCAGCGGGTTGCTCGCGTCGCCTCTGAAGCCGGTGCGATCGTAGATCTTGCTTTGCACGATGCGCCCGCGTGAGTCGAACTCGAACGAGTAGCCGTTCATCTTTAACGAGAAGTAACGGCCGAGATCCTGGCGCAAGTCTGCTTCGAGCGTGGCGAGCAGTGGATGGTCCTTGTACTTGTCGAACCACTCGCGCATCCGTTTGTAGTAATCGGAATCTTTGTAGACGAGGTTTCGATCTTCGATCCCGATCGGCGTCATCGCGATGGCGACGTTCACCAGCTCGTAGACCTCCGGAACCTCGACCGACATCTTGCCGCGATTCGCGGCCTGATACTTCTGATCGAAAACAGCGGCGGGAACGTATTTCACGCCGACGATCTGCGTGTAGCAGAGATCGTCGCCGCGCTGGATGATGAAGTCGTACTTCTTCCCGAGCTCGACCCAGAAGCTGATCGTCTCCAGATCGGTGATGAAAGTGACGCGCTGCGGTTTGCCGTCCTTGAGTTGCGCCTCGTACACGTCCGGCTTCATTTCGGGGACGAGTCGCCAGATGTTGGCTCGGTATTGATCGCCGTCCTGAATGCTCACGATCGAACTGGTCGATCTGATGACGGGAAGTTTGTCCTGAACGTTCGCGAAGTCCTGCGCGTTAGAGGAAATGGCGAAAATCGCTAAGAAAAAGAGCGTAATTACTAATTTCATGTGCCTCGCTGACCAGGGACCCGCCAGTCGCAGGTTTCCCATTCCGAGATCAAGACACCGAGGACGCATTGGATGTGACACCGAAGATTTGAATGCAGAGGACGATATCCTAACACGGATTCATAGCCATTGCCCGCCGGTTCCTTCCGGGCGCATAATCAGCCGGAATATCCGAACATCAGGCAGGGGGGAGCTATGGAAAAGCATCGGCTGGCGCGCATCGAGCAGTACATCCTGGAGTTCTTCCAGCGGCGACAACACACCAGGATCGTGGCGAAAGATTTGTTCGACAGCACCCCTGAATTCGCCAACGCCGATCTCGTTCGGGCACTCGAAGATCTGGAGAAGAAACAACGGCTGCTCGTGCGTCATACGTACGAAGGCAACGACTACGTTACGCTGACGGTGCAGGGCGCCGAACTCATCGGCCTCGCTCTCGAAAATGAAGAAGGCGCTGCGGTGCCGCATCCACCGAAGAGTGCAACACCGAATATTTAAATTGGATTTGATTCGCCTTTTGCCGACGTGCGTCGCTCTCGTGATGTTGCTGGCGTGCCTGAGTGTGGCTGCGCAGGACCAGCCGGCGAGCAATCATGTTGGCTCGCTGTCTGAGGTGCGCGACAAAGAGCGGGCGCTGCTCGTCGTCTTCAAATCACGCGTGGTCGACGCCAACGACCGCGAGCGCGCGATTATCGACGACGTGCTGAAAGCGGATCCGGATTCCAAGAGACGTTATCCGCGGATCTACAACCAGCTCGCCGGCAAACTCAACAAGTACATCCGCAAGCACCAGAGCCTGAGCGCGGCCTCCAATCTGGCCGAAGCCGACTTCGTAATCTTCTTCAACCTGGTTGAGTATCGTCGCATCCTGAACGCCTTCTACCCGTACGGAGAGCTCTTCGTCATCGTGAAAGGCTCGCCGCAGGACAAAAAACCCCCGCGCATCGTCTGGCGCGCGAAGAAGATGCTGGTCGCCACCGACGCCATCAGCGACCTCATCAAGGATCTCAAAACACTGCGCGGCGAAGGGTGATGCCTCCTTTTTGCAACTGAAGCCGCGTCAAGTCGTGTAGTGACCGTTGTGTCCGATTTTTTGAATTGTTCCTGAAACTTTTCGCTACCCAGACTCACAAACCTAAGAAAGCGTGAGAAAGGAACCGACCCGATGCTGCGTTGCCTCCTGCTCCTCCTCGCCCTGACGCCTCCCCTCGCGGCGCAACAGGCCTCCAAGTTACAGACCGGAACACTCAAGGGCAGTGTCACCGATCCGATGGGCAGTCTCGTCGTCGACGCGAAAGTCAGCCTGAAGAACGCGCGCGGCGTCACGGTCACGGCCAACTCAAACTCCTCCGGCGTTTACGAGTTCAAAAGACTCCAGCCAGGCGCCTACGAGCTGCGCATCGTCGCACCCGGCTTCAATATCTTCGAGCAACAGGAG
>DASURS010000102.1:0-3460 GCA_036279935.1 Pyrinomonadaceae bacterium | reverse complement strand
CCGCCTGTTCCGAGCGAAACAGCGCGCACGAGATAACGATAGTTGTTGCCGAACTGAAAACTCTTGTCGGCGTATTCAGTGCCCGAGATCAGCGCGGAGTTGATCGGCGACTGATTCGGATCGTTCTGCGACTCGTCCATTCGATAGACGTTGTACCCGAGCAGGTTCACCGGCGTTGAGCCGTCGATGTTCGCCGCGGGCGCAGCCCAGGTGATCGTGATCGCGTCTTCACTGACTCTCGGCGACGGCGAGAGCGCCGGCGCCTGTGCGATGCGCGCTGCCGGCTCGATGCTCAGGAAGTTTGAGAAGGCAGCACGTTGACCCGAGGCGTTCACGTATCGCAACGCGTAACGAAGACGCGTTGGTTGACCGGCGAGCTCGAGTGGATCGCGATACGTCAACGTGTCGCCTGCGTCTCTGATCTGTTCGTACGTGACGGACCCGACCAGCGTCGAGCGCGCGGCAAACTCTTCCTCGGTGAGCGCGAGCGGCGCACCCGGTTTTTCCGCGAGGCGATACACGTCGATTCGTCGAATGCTCTGCAGGCTTTCGTCAGGCGCGTTTCTTCGCGGCGCGGGCCAACTGAGAATCACTTCGTTTCCTTGCTGTGCGCCCGAGAGCAATTCGGTGCGTTGCTGCACGCGTTCGACGGGAGGCAAGGGCGGCCGCCGCTTGCCGCATCCCGCGGCAGCGATTACGAGCAAGAACAGAACGGCAAAGAGGATTGTCCCGCAAAGGCGCAAAGGCGCAAAGAAGACAGTCCGTGAAGGCATTGAGCACAACCTGCCAAGTGAAGGTTTTCTTTGCGCCTCTGCGCCTTTGCGGGAAAGTCTCACAGAATGTAGCGACTCAGATCCTGATCCTTTACAGTCTCGGAGAGCATGCGTTGTACGTAACCTGCATCGATTCGTTGTTGCTTCGGTTCGAGGTCGGGACCTTCGAAGCTGATGTCTTCGAGCAGCTTTTCCATGATCGTCTGCAAGCGGCGCGCGCCGATGTCTTCGGTTTGCTGGTTGACCTGTGCCGCGAAGTTGGCGATCGAATCGATGGCATCGCCGGTGAACTCGATCTTCACGCCTTCGGTCTCCATCATCGCCTGATACTGTTTGATCAGCGCATTGCGAGGCTCGGTAAGAATTCGCTTGAAGTCTTCGATCGTGAGTGATTCCAGCTCGACGCGAATCGGGAAGCGGCCCTGTAACTCGGGAATCAAGTCTGACGGCTTAGACACGTGAAACGCGCCCGCTGCGATGAAGAGAATGTGATCGGTGCGCACCATGCCGTAGCGGCTGTTGACGGTCGTGCCTTCGACGATCGGCAGGATGTCGCGTTGCACGCCTTCGCGCGAAACGTCGGGACCGTGTCCTGATTCGCGGCCGGCGATCTTGTCGATCTCGTCGAGGAAGATGATGCCCGAGCTTTCGACGCGCTCGATCGCTGCACGGGCCACCTGGTCCATGTCGATCAAACGCTCTTCCTCTTCCTGCATCAGGTACTCCATCGCCTCGTCGACGCGCATCTTGCGTCGTTTCGTGCGGCCCTGGAAGAGATTGCCCAACATGTCTTTCATGTTGATCCCCATCTCCTCGACGCCTTGCGGGCCGGCGAGCTCGATCACGGGGAAGTTCTTTTCGCGCACTTCGAGCTCGACCAGTCGATTGTCGAGTTTGCCGCTGCGCAGTTGCGTGCGAAGTTTCTCGCGTGTCTTCTGAAACTGTTCGTCGCGCGCGGGCGCGTCGAGTTCGGTGGTTGGCTCTTCGCTGCTGTCGGAGTCGAAGTCGTAGAAACCGGAGACCGCGCGCGGCGGTGGCAGCAGGAGATCGAGTATTCGTTCTTCGACGTTGAGCTCGGCTTTCTCGGCGACTTCCTCGCTCTTCTCCTGTCGCGTCATCTCGACGGAGATCTCAGTCAAGTCGCGAATCATGCTTTCGACGTCGCGGCCGACGTAACCGACTTCCGTAAACTTCGACGCTTCGACTTTCAGGAACGGTGAGTTGGACATGCGAGCGAGACGGCGCGCGATCTCAGTTTTACCGACGCCCGTCGAGCCGATCATGATGATGTTCTTCGGCATGACGTCGACCGCCATCTCGGGTGGCAGCTTTTGCCGGCGCACGCGGTTTCGCAAAGCGATCGCGACGGCGCGCTTCGCGTTTCGTTGTCCGACGACGTGCTTGTCGAGCTCAGTTACGATCTGACGAGGCGACATCTCGTCGAGCCGAGCTTCCTCATCAACTTCTCCCGCCAAATAAATAACCATTACAATTCTTCTACTACTATGTTTTGATTCGAGTAAATGCAGATCTCGCCGGCGATGCGCAACGCTTCGACGGCGATTTCGCGAGCGGAGAGATCCGTGTGTTTGATGAGTGCGCGCGCTGCCGCCAAAGCATACGAGCCGCCGGAACCGATGGCGAGAATGCCTTCGTCGGGCGCGATCACGTCGCCGTTGCCGGACAGTAAAAACGAAGCTTTCTTGTCTGCGACGACGAGGAGCGCCTCGAGATGGCGGAGCATCTTGTCGGTGCGCCACTCTTTGCTGAGCTCGATGGCGGCGCGTTCGAGGTTCCCGTGATACTGTTCGAGCTTGCCTTCGAATCGCGTGAGCAGCGAGAACGCGTCACCCGTAGCTCCCGCAAACCCCGCCACAATCTGATCGTTGTAAAGGCGCCGGACCTTTTTCGCGCTGGCCTTCATGACAGTCTCGCCGAGCGTCACCTGCCCGTCCCCGGCGAGTGCGACGTGAGCGTCTTTCCTAACAAGGAGGACAGTAGTGCTACGCACCCTGTAATTTTCGTTCCGCATGTTTAGATGAGAGCACTATAGGAATTCGTTTGATCGTAAGTCAAGGACGGTACATTTACCATTTATCATTGGCCATTTACCATTGGTCGTTTAACAAAATGAGAAATGACAAATGCCCAATGATATATGACCAATGACTTGGGTTATCATACGTTTCATGGAAAGACGACCCCGCATCGGAATCCCGATGCGCATTGACCACCCTACCGATCGTTTCTACCTGTCTCGACATTACAGCGAAGCCGTTGAAGCGGCCGGTGGCGCACCGATTCACATCAGTTTGATTCCAAAAGCGGACTACGTCGACGCCGTTGTCGACGGTCTTGACGGGATCCTGTTGCCCGGCAGCGACTCCGATATCGACCCGCTTCGTTACGGCCAACAGCCGCATCCGCACCTGGGTTCGGTGCACCCGATCAAGGACGCGACTGACTTGCTGATCATGGACGCCGCCGAGCGCCGGCAGCTTCCGCTGTTCGCGATCTGCTATGGCATGCAGGTGCTAAACGTTTCTCGTGGTGGGACGTTGATTCAGGACATTCGATCGCAGTGGCCAGACGCGATCAAACACGAGCAGGGCGTGCCGCGCGACCGTCCGTCGCACAGCGTGCGAGTCCACGAAGGCAGCAAGTTGTCGGAGATCCTTCGCGCTCCG
>DASURS010000101.1:0-32371 GCA_036279935.1 Pyrinomonadaceae bacterium | reverse complement strand
TTATGGCCAGCCTACGGGTCGACGAATCATTTGCATGAATACCACCAACGGTAGTTGGTGGAAGTTTCACTTTCCACCTAAAACAAGGCTGAAATGAACAATCCACCAACTACCGTTGGTGGGATTCTCAAAGAGTCGTGGCCGGTCAATAGGTTGCATTTGAACCATCCACCAACTGCCGTTGGTGGGATTCTCAAAGAGTCGTGGCTGGTCAGTAGGTTGCCTTTGAACCATCCACCAACTGCCGTTGGTGGTATTCCCGACTTTTGGGGCATCAAAGCCACACCAGCTACACGAGTGAAGCCGGCCGAGTGTGACGTACACCTCTGCCGTCTCACGTTGAAACCGACTGCCCTGAAAAGCCCCAGCGCCCTTTGAAAGTTCGGGAACGGCCCGCTTTCGAAAGCGCGTCAGAAGTACCCGCGATTATCGCCCTTTGCGCCCAGCAAAACAGATCCCACCAGCCGCCAATACTGGCAAAATTGCGAGTATTCACACCTGACAACACGCCCTAATCTACGCGTTGATTCTACAATCCAAAGGAGCCAAACATGCGAATCAGCGTAGACAAAGCAACCAGCTCAAGGAAGTCAGCTTTCGTTCTCGTCCTGGCAGCAATCATGACCGTGCTTGCCATGCAGTCGAGTGCGATGAGCCAGGATCCGCAACTGCGGTCAGTTCCTGAAGGCGAAAAAGTTAAAAAACTCAAAGGCATCGTCGTAAAGCGCGATGCTGATTGGTTCACAATGAGCGACACAATGGGCGGTGCCCAGACGGTCGTCCTTCTTACCGAACAAACTGAAGTCAAGAGTCACAAACGAGGCGCCTTCCGCGGTTCGAAGGAATACGGCGCCAGCTACGTGCTGCGCGGTCTGCGCCTGGAAGTCGACGGAGTCGGCAACGCGCAGGGCCAGGTCGTCGCGGACAAGATTCGTTTCGACGAGCAGGACCTCCGCGCGGCGCAGGCACTGAAGTCGACGGTCGATCCGCTCGAAGCTGAAATGCGCGAGAAGCTGAAACAGCAGCAAGCTGAGCAGGAGCGTCTGGCCGGCCAAATCGCCGAGACGCAGGCGGTCGCCCAAAGCGCGCGAGAAGAAGCCGCCAAAGCGCAATCGACCGCCGATCTCGCCAACAACCGGATCAACGGTCTCGACGATTTCGATCCGATCAAGACAGTGACCGTTTACTTCACTACCGGCAGTTCAAAGCTCGGACCGAAAGCGAAAGCCGAGATCGACAACGCCGCCGCCTGGGTGAAGACGCAGGACACGAAAGGCTGGGTCATGGCCGTTATCGGTTACGCCGACTCAACGGGCACGTCGCAGCGCAATATCGATCTGAGCGAACGGCGGGCGAACGCCGTCATTTACTACATCATTTCGAAGTACAAGATGCCGCTGCATCGTCTGGTCCAACCATTCGGCTACGGGCAACTGGAACCGGTGGCGGAGAACAAGACGGCCGAGGGGCGCGCGAAGAACCGGCGCGTTGAAATCCGGTTGATGGTAAACAAGGGGATAGCGGGCCGAGTGGGTGGACAGTGAGAGCGCGCTGCGCTGCTTAAACTCGCCGCTGACATGAGCAACGCTGCTTTGGCCGACTGGCGCTGAGTTCGATGTGCGCGTGGTGTGGACCGACGCAGGAGGAAGCACCCAGGAGCGCACATCTCAGCGGGCCGCGAAAACTGCCTCGCGGCCCGCTTTTTTGTTTTAGGCCGAACTGCTGCCCTGCGTTTTGGTTTTTGGGCGGGCGATGCCGAGTTTTCTCATGAGTGAGCGGAGTTTGCTCGGATGGATGTTCAAGGCCGCCGCCGCTCCGTACGGACCTTCGATCCTCCAGTAAGTTCGTTTCAACGTTTGCAGGATCAGGTTGTACTGGCTCTGTTCCAGCGTCTCGGCCCCGGTCGAGGCATCGGCGTCACCCATCGCGTGAAGCGCATCGTCGGGCACGGCGTGAGCAGGCTGAGCCGGCTGGTCCAAGTGAGTCGACTCAAAACTATCCAGCAGGCGCAGCTTCGAACCTTCCGTGACGATCACCGCTCGCTCGATCACGTTTCTCAGTTCGCGAATGTTCCCCGGCCACGGATAATTCTTCAACGCGTTCATCGTCTCCTGGGGCACCGCCTCGATCTGCTTCCCAAACTTCGCGCTGAACTCCTTGACGTAATGCCGCACCAGCATCGGAATGTCATTCTTGCGCTCGCGCAAAGGCGGAACTGTGATCGGAAAGATACTCAGCCGATAGAACAAGTCAGAGCGGAACGTTCCCCTGCGCACCTCCGCTTTGAGGTCGCGATTAGTCGCGGCGATGACGCGGACGTTGACCTTCACGGTGCGGCTGCTGCCCACCGGTTCAAACTCTCCTTCCTGCAACACGCGCAACAGTTTCGCCTGCAAGTCGAGCGGCAGCTCGCCGACTTCGTCGAGAAAGATCGTGCCGCCGTTCGCAATGTCGAAACGTCCTGTGCGCCGGGCGCTTGCACCGGTGAACGCGCCTTTTTCATGGCCGAACAACTCGCTCTCGATTAGTTCGCCCGGCAAAGTCGCGCAGTTGACCTTCACGAGCGCGCGCTCTCGGCGAGGACTGTTTGCATGAATGGCATGGGCCAACAATTCCTTGCCCGTGCCTGTTTCACCCAGAATCAACACGGTCGTATCGAGTGGAGCGACCTGTTCCACCATGTGCAGCACGCGCCGCAAGGCCTCGCTCTTTCCGATGATCTCGCCGGCATTTGAAGCCAGACGAATCTCCTGCTGAAGATAGACGTTCTCGTCCTGTAGCTTGTCCTTTAATTGTTGCAGCTCGTTGAGTGCCTGTTTGAGCGACTCCTCGCTCACTCTCAGCGCCGCTTCACGCTGCAACAGCTCCGCGCGG
The DNA here is from genome assembly GCA_036279935.1 of Pyrinomonadaceae bacterium. Lineage (GTDB taxonomy): Bacteria > Acidobacteriota > Blastocatellia > Pyrinomonadales > Pyrinomonadaceae > PSRF01. Next base: position 29,497 of record DASURS010000101.1, on the reverse strand, counting down.
GAACGCACGTCGTCCAACTCCCACGACAATCGATAAAGGTAACCGGGACTCTTCACGACGTAACGCGACGCGCCGAGTCGCAGCCCCTGGCTCGCCAGGTCTTCCTCACCGTGCGAGCAAACGAGCACTACGGGCGAGAGTTCCTGACACACCAGCTTGAGCTCTTTCAGCACTTCGAGGGCGTGCATTTCCGGCTGATGGAAATCGAGCAGGATAACGTCGTATCGAGGTTTTGGATCCGACTGGTGTAAAGCCAACAGCGCTTCTCGCGTGCTCGGCAGGTAATCGACTTGAATGTGATCCGCGTGCACGGCGAAGTGGCGGCGCGTGTTTTCGATGTCGCGTGATTCACCTTCGACGTAGAGCACCTTCAGCGGGTACGCGCGCCGCGCCGCGTCCGCGCGATAATGATTCAAAGCGCTTTCGAGAGTGATCGGCAGGCGATCGAGATAGTCCTTGCCCTTGACGACGTAATCGTCGGCACGCGCCTTGAGCGCCGTTACCGCCGTCTCTTCGTCGCCCATGCCGGTGACCATAACGACGGCCAGCGGCAGCATGTTTTCGCGGATGTGAGTCAGAAGTGAGAGACCATCACCGTCGCTCAAGTGAACGTCCGCCAGCACGAGATTGAGCGGTTCCGATTCGAGGCGCTCGAGCCGCGTCAATGCTTCTTCGATCGTGGAAACTGTTTCGACCTCGAAGTGCGGCGCAGTCTTGTGCAATCTGCGGACAGTGAGATCAGCGTCCCTCGGATCATCCTCAACGTATAAAATTCTCATGCAGATTTATGACGAAGTTCGATTCAGCGCGCACCAATAAACCTCGACCTGCGACGCCACTTCCATGAACTTGCTGAAGTCCACCGGTTTGATGATGTAGGAATTGCAGCCGAGTCTGTACGCCTCTTGAATATCGATGTCCTCGGCCGACGTCGTCAGAACGATCACCGGTATGGAAGAAAACGTCGGGTGCTCCTTCAGGCGGCGCAATACTTCGAGGCCGTCCACTTTGGGCAATCGCAAATCGAGCATGATAAAAACCGGCGTCGGTTCGCCGGCGGTCCAGCGATCGATGTAAGCAAGCGCCTCCTCTCCGTCACGCGCCACTTCAATCGGATTTAGCAGCCTGCGTTTGGCAAATGCGCGTTTAGTAAGGTCGAGATCAACCGCTCGATCTTCAACGATGAGAATCGGATTGACAGTGTGCGTCATAAATTACGCCGTCGCGCTAAACGCTTCGCCTCATCAAGAGTCGGGAATCCCACCAACGGCAGTTGGTGGATAGTTATATTCGACCTACGAGATCGATGAACTATTTGCCCGAATACCACCAACGGCAGTTGGTGGAAGTTTCACTTACCACCTAAAACAAGGCTGAAAATGAACCATCCACCAACTGCCGTTGGTGGGATTCTCAAAGAGTCGTGGCCGGTCAGTAGGTTGCATTTGAACCATCCACCCACTGCCGTGGGTGGGATTCCCAACTCTTGATGAGGCAAAGCGTCATAGTCACTTCGTCGCGGCAACCTGCGGAATCTCCAGATAGAATGTGGCCCCCTTTCCCGGTTCACTCTCGGCCCACGCCCGCCCGCCCAAACGTTCCATCGCTTTGCGAACGATTGCCAGTCCGATGCCCGTGCCGGGATAGTCTTCTGAATGATTGAGGCGCTGAAAGATGTTGAAGATGCGATCGTGATACTTCATGTCAAAGCCGATCCCGTTGTCGCGCACCCAGAGCAGGCAACCGCTCGGAGTCTGGCGCGAGCCCACTTCGACGACCGGCGTGGCAACGTTGCGGGTGAACTTGACGGCGTTGTCGACGTAGTTTTTGAGCGCTTGCGTCAGTCCGTTCGCATCGGCCATCACATAGCCGCCGTTGACGCTCACCTTGAAATCGATCTCGCGATCCACAAGCTCATGCTGTTTCTGTTCGACGACGGCCTTCACCAGCGGCTGCAACTCCAAACGATGCGGGTTCAACTCACGCCGTTCGAGCCGCGAGTAATCGAGCAGGTCTTGTATTAGCTGGTTCATCTCCTCGGCCGACGCCTGGATCGTGTTAAGGAACTCTCGGCCCTCTTCGTCGAGCTGATCTTTGTGATCTTCGAGCAAGAGACGACTGTAACCGTCGATGCCGCGCAGCGGCGCCTTCAGATCGTGCGCGACGGAATAAGCGAACGCTTCGAGCTCGCGGCTCTTTGCATCCAGCGCGGCAGTGCGCGCGGCAATTCGTTCTTCGAGCTCGGCATTGAGTTGGGCCAGCAATTCTTTCGCGCGGCGGCGGCGTTTACGTTCGACTAGGAGGACGCCGATGAATGTCGTTTGCAGCAGGAACAGTGCGACCACTCCGAGGATACGCCACTTGTACAGCTCCCAGAACGTGAACTCTTTGAAGAGCACTACGCTGCCGGCTGGAAGTTGACTCTCGTCGATGCCCCACTGCTGCAACTCGCGCCAGTCGAACATCGGTCCATTTGGCGCGGGTTCGATCTGAATGTTTCGCGCGCTCTCTCCGCTCAGGACCCTGACCACCATCTGGCCCAATTTTTCGCCGTTCTTGTCGGGGCCCTGGACGAACCCGCCGACGATCCCCTGGCCCACGTTTCCACTGCCCAACCCATACAGTGGAATCGATGTGGTAGGAGCGAATCGCTGCAAGACTTCATACGTCTCGAGCATTCTTCCCTGTTCGTCGGGTGTTTTCTGCCAGATGTACAGGCCGATCGAGTGTGGCGGCAGCGTTTTCGTCGTGGCGATCAGCTCGTTCAGCGGAAGATCGGTCAGATAAGTGATGTGGAGCCTGTTTTCGTAAGGCGCGAGTTCCTGTCGTGCGATCGCTTCGTATCGCTTGTCGTGTTCGAGCGAGCCGCTGATCACAAACAACTGCCGCGTGTCGGGGTGTAACTTCAACGCCAGATCGACCGTTTGTTTGTGCGTCGTCTGCACGACGATTCCGGTCATGTCAGGCGTGACTGCGTACTCTTCCGGACCCGGATACTTCGTCCCCACAAAAACGATAGGCGAGTTTGTGAATAGATCGTTCCGGTACTTGAGCAGGAAACTCAGCGGCGTGTCAGTCATGCCGACCACGACGTCGATGCGCCGGTCCGCATACTTCCGCTTCAAGTATTCGTAAAAGGCAACGGTGTGGTCTTCACCGGGGAAACGGCTGGATTCGAGATATTCCGGGTAATACTCAAGGTTCGGGAACGGCGCCGCTTTCAGGACCTTCTGAAACGACTCGTCAAAGACGACGTTTCCCCGAAAGTCTTTGTTGTCCCAGTAGATCGCGACGACTCGTTTCGGCTCAGGCGCACTCTGCCCAACAGCGAAACAAGCAAACAACAGCAGCGCGCCCGACGCGAGCAACAAACGATGAATACCGGATCGGAAAGACTTCATCGCTAGATGCTCAACTTGATTGCGAACTGAATCTGTCGGGACGAACCCGTCTCGCCCGTCGGAAATCGAGTGGAGGTGATCACGCCAAAGGCGGGCGTGCCGACGACGTTGCCGGGCAGTCCGAAGTTCGCGTGATTGAAGACGTCAAAGATTTCCGCCCGCAATTGTACGCGGATGTGCTCTCGCAAGGTGAGGTTCTTGATAACGGAAACGTCCGTGTTATGAAACGCCGGGCCGATCACGACGTTGCGCCCGAGGTTGCCGAAACGCGCTACCGGAACAAACGCCGAAGTGTCGAACCAGCGATCCGGACGGCCGACGATCGCGACCGGTCCGTTGACGTCGGGCCGCAGCGTGTTCGCAACTCCGTTGACTGCCGCGTTGTTGGTGACAATGTTGATTGGCCCACCGCTCTGCGACTGCACGATCGCGGCGAGTTGCCAGCCTTCGATCAGTTGATTGCCTTTGAACGGCAGATCGTAGATCCCGCTAAACACGAATCGATGCCTGACGTCGAAATCCGACAGACCGCGATCGCCGCGCAGGTTGTAGCCGTCCTGGCCCACGATTCCGCTGGTGCTGAAAGAGTTGTAGTCGAGAGACTTGGACCACGTGTATGACGCATTGAACTGAACGCCACGCGCGATCCGTCGCGTGGCTGAAACCCACAGCGCGTTATAACTGGAGTTCCCTGTACTTTCGACTTGCGTGATGTTGCCCAGCGCCGCGCCCGGAAGTATCGGGCTCGTTTGCGACAACGCGGGAAACGGACGGACGCCGTTTACAGGCTGGTTGATGTTGCGCCGCACAATCAGGTTTGTTCCAGCCGATCCGAAGTAGCCGATCGTCAGCGCGGTATCGTGAAACAGCTCGCGTTGCACGTTCACGTTCCACGTCTGCAAGTACGCGTTACTGAAATCGTGAGCGATCGTCTGCGGCGCCAATCCGGCTGGACCCGCAAGGTTGAGAGCGTTGTCAAACCTGATGACGCCCGTGACCGTGAGTGGTATCGCGACTGGCGGGTTCGCGGCGGGAGGAATGACGATGCTCGTCATCGGCTGATCCGTCATTATCGCGTACGCGGCTCGCACCGAAGTCTTTCCGTCCTTGAAAGGATCCCAAGCGATGCCGACGCGCGGTTGAATGTTCTGGTTGTTCTGCTTGTAGATCTCGTCGACGCCCTCGCCGACGCGTACCAGTGACGCCGTTTGCGGATCGAAAACGATGAAGCGGTCGTAGCGCTCGGTGGGCGTGATGTTCCAGTCGTAACGCACGCCGAGCTCGAGCGTGAGGTTGGGCCTTAGTTTGTAGTTGTCCTGCGCGAAAAACCCGACCGCGGGTTGCGCGATGCTGCTTGACTGGCTGCCGAGCGTGACGCTGAACGAGTTGGCGGCGCCGGCGATAAAGCTGGCGATCGTGGGAAAGTTGAACGTTCCCGTTCCCTGCCGGAAATTGTTGTTGAAAAACTGGCGAAACTCGCCGCCGAACTTCAGCGAATGCCGGCCCTTGAGGTAGTTCACGTTATCGGCAACAACGAACGTCGTATCACCGCGTCCGGACGGCTGCGCGGCGGGCCCGCCGAAGCTCAGGTTTCCACCGGCGATGTTGATCTGCGGCAGTCCGATCGGATCGGTGATGCCGTTGTTGATGCCGAAGTCCGCCGGATTGACCTGAGTAGCCGGATTGTTCGTCGAGTGCCAGCGGTTGAAGCCAAAGCGAAGCTCGTTGACCAAAGCCGGCCCAAAGACGTGCGTCTCGTTGAGCGTAAAGATCTGGCGGCGCACGTCGGTGACGTTGCCGAAGCCCGGCACGGTGCTGCCCGTGCGAGGCTCGATGCTTTCCGTTTTGTAAAGCGCGTAATAAGCGTGCAACCTGTCGTTCTTGCCGATGTTGTAGTTGATGTCCAACGTCCACTGATCGCTGTCAACCGGAGCGTTCGCGGAACCGACGAAGCGCGGCGTTCCTGACGCATCGACAAAGTTTGCGCGCGGAATCAACGTGACGAGTCTCGCGATCACCGGATCGGTGACCGATGCGCGTTGCGCGTCACTCAACACAAGACTGTTCTGGTCGAGACTCTGCCGCTGTCGCAATCCTTCGTACGAAGTGAAAAAGAAGACGCGGTCCTTCACGATTGGCCCACTGAGCTGGCCGCCGAACTGGTTGCGCTTGAAAGGCGGCGGCTCGCTCGAAGTCAGCGTGAAGAAGTTGCGCGCGTCGAGGCGATCGTTTCTGAGAAACTCGAACACTTCGCCATGAAACTGGTTTGCGCCGGATCTCGTTGCGATGTTGACGACAGCGCCCGAGCTTTGTCCGTACTCGGCGCTGAATGTCGAGTTGTCGACCTTGAATTCCTGCACCGTGGCGATGGACGGCTGAAAGCTGATCGAGCTGAACGTGAGGTTGTTGAGCGTTATGCCGTTGACTACGTAGTTGACTGTCTCTTCGCGGTTACCGGCGGTGTTTATCGCGAGCGCTCCCAGGCCTCGCATCGGCGAAGCCGAGAAAGCGCCCTGCGGCGCCGTTACTGAACCTGCTACCAACAAACCGAGCTCCAGAAAATGTCTGCCGTCGAGTGGCAGTTCCTTCACCATCTTCTCGCTGACGATCTGGCCTACTGACGTCGTCGCGTGCTCGACGAGCTCGCCTTCCGAGGTGATCGTGATCTGCTCGGTGACCTCTCCGACTCTGAGTTGAAAGTTCTGCGTGATCCGGCGTCCGACCTCGATGCGAATCGACTCCAGCACTTGAGTATTGAAGCCTTCGGCCTGGACGAGCAGACGATACTCGCCAACGGGCAACGCGGGTATCTCGTATCTGCCTTCGTCGTCAGTCTCCGTCACGCGCTCGACGCCGATGGCCTTGCTGCTCACGCGGACTTCGACGCCGGCAACAGCAGCGCCGAACTGATCGACTACCTGTCCTTCTATTGACGTCGAGGATTGCGCATGAGTGTTAGTCCATGCGAGCAGACACACGAGAACAACAAAGACACCGGGGGGTAGTCGAGGAGAGAGGGGCGCCATACTGCCTCATTCAAGCTACGGGGCGAAGGTAGCATCAAGAGCATTGAGATCAATAACTTAATTGTGCTGAGTCTACCGTACAGTACCACTAAACGGGTGTCACTCCGTATTTTTCCTGATTGTGACTGCGACCTAAATCACGTCCGCATCGGATCGTTCACGCCGGGCCAGCCATGTGAACGGAAGCGCGAAGACCTGGAAAGCTGCACTCAGCGTGTAAGAGAAGGGATAACCCCAGGCGTCGGCGGTCTTGCCGAGGACGGGCTGGATCACCACGCCGCCAGTGGATCCAAATAACGAGTCGAAGGACAACACAGTTGCACGTTGTTCCGATGGGATTAAGGCGTTCAAATAACCCTGCCGGATCGGCGTCACTGCCGAGAACATCAGCCCCCACAGCACGAGCAGCGTGACGGCGACCCAGAAGTTCGGCACGAACCCAATCACAGCCAACACAAGCACGCTGACCACTTCAGACACCAGCAACACCGAAGTGCGTCGACCAAAGACTCGCGAGATGTGGGGAACGAGCAGTCCGCCCGCGATCTGCGCGCCGGCGACGATCGCTGCTGCCAGCCCTGCGATACCGTATGCGTGTTCGTTGCCGTACAACTGCAACAGGTAAGGCTGCATGGCGTAAAAGGCGTAGATCGTCACGCCGCCGGTGAACGGGGCGGCGAACATGATCCACCTCACGGGACGATTGCCTAAACCGTATTTAACTGACGCGCGCAGCAGGCTCTTGATCTCCGCAGTTGCACGTTTTCCTTTGGCCGGCGTGAAGCCGAGGTCCTTCATCAACGTCGCCGCGAGGATCAGATTAATAACGAGCAGCCCCGCGCGGATTACGTAAGGAACGCCGAGGTTAGTCGCTTGCGCGATTGCTCCGCCGGCAACAGAGCCCGCCAGCATCGCCGCGCCTTCGACTATCTCGCCTTTCGCCAGCACCGACTCCAGCGTTTCCTTCTCGCCGCTGTCGACCAACGCGTCCGCCAGCCACGCCTCGAATGCTCCTGAGATAAACGTAAAACCAAGACCGAGAAAAAGCGATGCCGCGGCCCACGCCCAAAACGGTGCGGACACATACCACATGAAGAGGTAAAGCACTGTCGAGATCGACAGTGTTGCGAGTCCGAGCAGATACGAGACGCGCCGGCCGCGCAGGTCGGCGACGACTCCGGTTGGTATCTCAAAGAGTACGAAGCCCGCGGTGAAGAACGCATTAGCGGCGAAAGCTTCGAGGTTGTTGAGTCCGGCGTCGAGCAGAAAGAGCGTATTGATGCCCCAGATGAGCGACGCTGCGAGGGTGTTGAAGAGCTGGAGCGTTAGATATGTTCTTTGAACACGGACTTTCAAATCAGTATTCGGCGAACGCGTCGTCAGGGTAGCAATACAGCCAGCGCTCGCCGGGTTCGGCGGACGCGATCACCGGATGGCCTGTGGCATGCGCGTGCTTCGTTGCGTGATGGTTCGGAGAACTGTCGCAACAGAGCGTAGCGCTACACGTCTGACACGTTCGCAGATGGACCCACTGGCTGCCGATCTTCACGCACTCTTCACAATCGTGCTTTTTGGCGGTTTTGAGTGTTGTCACTGCTTCGATGTGCGTGCAAGCTTCGGCAGCCATGGTCCCCCCTCCTCCTGGTTCGTCTACACAAAAGGTACGTGACTCGACTTCAATTCCGCAACCGTTGCGCCCATCCGCGCCGCAAACATCTTCTGCAAATCGATCGGCGATGAGAGAGTGGTGAGTCAGTTAAAAAAGATGTTTCCCGCAAAGACGCAAAGGCGCAAAGCGCTACCGCGTTTTTGAAGGATTTCTTTGCGCCTTTGCGCCTTTGCGGGAGAAGATCTCCACCTCGGACTGACTTTTGTGCAAAGCATTTGTACACCCCAGATTTCCCTTGACTATGGAAATCGCTGGAGAGAGACTGGCGAGTATTCCATTGACATCTCTGGTTAACGAGTAGAGAAGCCCCCTTCACGGTGTTCGTCTCACGAGAATCCCCCATTCGGTAGACCCGCACCGCAGTTCGTCAAGGTATCCAAACCTGTGGTTGGACGGAGGAACGTGCCATGAACTTTAGGCTTACCTTCATCGTCGTGCTACTTCTGATCGCTCCGATATTCTGTGCCAACACGGCATACGCCGACGCAGTAACTACGTTTTACGAAGAGACAGGCGTGGCCGGCAGACAATTCATGACGTGGAGTTTCCATTGCGATACGCTGGTCACTTGTGTCGGTTTTCCGGGTAGTCAGGTCGTCTGGAGCTCATCAGTAGATCTTACTGACGCAGATACTGCTTTAGTTTTCAGGTTTAGACATCTGGAGGGACCACATTTTAATGATATAAATCCTGGAGGAAGCCTTGCAGTGGTGGCTCCGTTTACCTTCCTCGATTCCCTTCCTCTCAACGTGGTCTTTTCAGTGGGAACGACTACCGTTAGGCATCGCGCATTTCCTGAAGACCACGCGGATATTTACGAGCTGTTTATCACAAACACCCCGGCTGGATTTGATTTCGTCGTTACGGCTGCGCACGTTCCTGAACCAACCACCCTGCTCCTGCTTGGCACAGGACTGGCAGGAGTCGCGATCAGGATGCGCAACAGACTAAGCGCGCGCGCGACTCGCAAGAGGTTAAGAGGAAGCCAGTAGTTGGTCTGTTAATCATTTCTGAGCGATCAAGAGAGAGGTGCTTGCCGAGTCTCACGATGCGGCAGTAGAGTAACGCCGCGAAAGGAGACCACCTCAAATGAACGCTGCCGCAAAGCTGATTGCGGTCTGGGCCATCGCCCTCGTCTTCAACATCGCTGCACACGCGCAGCAACGTCCTTGTTTGACGGCGTCGAAGTTTGGGCCAGACGATCAAACCGGCAATCTCAACTACGTCACGCCGGAGAAGACACTCGCGGCTGCTAAACTCGTCACCAAAGGTAAGGCGTATCGTCTCGGGATCGAGACAAACAAAGACACGCCCGCATATCCGCCGCGCACCTTCGCCGTCACCATCGTTCAACCGGGCCAGAACGCCGGCGCGTCGCTTGGTCCAACCAAGACGACATATAACGACGACATCATCAACGGCTGGGCCGGCGTCGGCACGCAACTCGATGGCCTCGGCCACATCGGCGTCGACAATCTCTACTACAACTGCAACAAGAGCAATGATTTCGCCGCGACTGACGGGCTGAAGAAACTCGGCGTCGAGCACGTTCCGGCTGTTGCGACTCGCGGCGTGCTCCTCGATATGGCCGGCTACTTCAACACTGACATCGTCAAGGAAGGGACGGCGTTCAATCGCGCGGAGATCGAAGGCGCGATGAAGCGTCAGGGAATCAAGTCAATTGAGAAAGGCGATGTGGTCCTGTTCTACACGGGTTGGTTGAAGCTGCTCGGCAAGGACAACAAACGATTCGGTTCCGTCGCGCCGGGGCTTGGTCGTGATGGCGCGAAGTATCTCGCTTCGCGGGAGGTGGCGATTATCGGTTCCGATACGTGGAGTTTTGAGGTTGTACCGTTTGAAAAGGACGCCGGTGTGTTTGAAGTTCACCAGATCCTGATTCCGCTCAACGGCATTCACATTCTCGAGAACGTCAACACCGAAGAGATGGTGAGAGATCAGGCGTGGGAGTTTCTGTTCACGCTTGGCGCCGCGCGAATTACGGGCGGCGTGCAGTCGATCGTCAATCCGATCGCGATCAAATAAGCCGTCGGTTAACGGAAGTTGTCTGTCGCTCTGACGAGGGCGTCGGCGATGCCGGGCTCGGTGGCGGCGTGTCCGGCGTTCGGAATGATCTCGAGCGACGCTTCGGGCCACGCGCGGTGCAGGTCCCACGCGCTCATGAAAGGACAGACGATGTCGTAACGGCCGTGGACGATCACCGCTGGAATGTGTCGAATACGATCTACGTTTTCGATCAGGTAGTTGTCGGTTTCGAAGAAGCAGTTGTTGACGAAGTAGTGACACTCGATACGCGCCAGCGCGATCGCCATTTCCGGTTCGGTGAACTCTTCGATGACGGCCGGATCCGGCAAGAGTTTCAACGCGCTGGCTTCCCATAACGACCACGCTTTCGCCGCTTCTAAACGCACGTTAGCGTCGTCGCTCGTCAGGCGGCGGTAGTAAGCGTTGATCATGTCGCCGCGCTCCGGCTCGGGGATCAGTCGTACGTACTGTTCCCACGTTTCGGGAAAGATCGCGCTCGCGCCGTGGTTGTCTTCGTAAAACCACCGAATCTCCTGTGGCCGGCATAAAAAGATCCCGCGCAGGACCAGCGCGCGTACTCGCTCCGGATGCGTTTCGGCGTATGCCAGCGAGAGCGTGCTTCCCCACGAGCCGCCAAAGACGAGCCACTGTTCGACACCGAAATGTTTGCGCAGTTTTTCGATGTCCTCAACGAGGTGCCACGTCGTGTTGTCGTCGAGCGAAGCGTGCGGCATACTGCGACCCGCGCCGCGTTGTTCGAAGAGGATGACTCGATAGACTTCGGGATCGAAGAAACGGCGGTAGTCGGGAATCAGTCCCGCGCCTGGGCCACCGTGCAGGAAGACGACGGGCTTCCCGTTCGGATTCCCGCATTGCTCGTAATAAAGATGATGAACATCCGAGACCTGAAGATGGCCCATGTCGTAGGGCTCAATCTCGGGATAAAGAGTGCGCAGTGTTGTTTCCATGTTGCGAGCGATTATCGTGCTAGATCGTGTCGCTCTGCAAACAGACTTGCAGAGACCAACTTAGAGATTCAAATAAAATTACCGACCTCACCGCCCGCGCCACAGGCCTTGTGCGACGAGTGGGAGGTACGCATCAAGGTCGTCGGGTTTGAAGGGGATGGTGCGTTCCTGTTCGGCGCTCATGTAGGCTGTCATTAGCAGTTCTGTTATTTCTAAGCCGTCGTAAAAACTCTCTTCCGGCTGCTTTCCATCGAGAAAGCATTGGACAAAATACCGATCCTGCGACTCGTACCCGTACTCCGCGGCTTCGTTACCGATCACCGGCATCAACCCCTGCTCCGCATTCTGCTTTTCAACCAGGTCTTCACCTGCCGCGCCCTTCACCTCGCGGCTCATGAATAACTTCAATCCGCTGTCGAGCGAGTTCATGCTCAGCGAGTACTCCGGACCAAGCACTTCGAGACTCAAACGCAATCCCGCACCGACATAACTCCACGAAGTCGTCACTTCGACGATCAGCGGCCGCTCATCTTCGTCTACATAGTTAATCGTCGCTCGCGCGAAATCCTCGGCAGGCCTCGTCTTGTAATCGACGTCCGCGCCCATGCTTGTCTTAAGCAACTCCGCATACTCGGGCCGCGACCATTTCAAACTCGCGATCTGCGCCGAAACCTTCAGCGGACGAATACTCGAACGCGGCGCGCCAGGTTTCGTCAGCATGAGACGAGCGACTTCGATGCTGTGACACATCATGTCGTTGAGCACGCCGCCGCCCTGCAGGTCGCCCCGCCAAAACCACGGCGAGTGTGGGCCGCTATGCTCTTCGGCGGCGCGCGCAAGATACGGCCGGCCCGTCAACGCAGCCGCCCGGCTCCACATGATCTGCCTGCCACGCGTCACACTCGGCGCGAATATCTGGTCTTCAAGATAGCCGTGCAGCAATCCCGACTCCTCGACGAGTTGAACCATGCGTCGCGCCTCAGCGACGTTACGCGCTAACGGCTTCTCACACGCGATCCCGATCAACTTGCCTCGTCCGGATTGGACCGCATCGCAAATGGCCTGCATGTTCTGCACGCGCGCATGGTTTGGACCACACAACCACACGCAGTCGATCTCAGGCGCAGCAACCATCTCTTCAATCGACTCGAACGCCCGCGCATTGCCGATGCGAAGCTCCCGCGCTCGCGCCGCAGCCGCCTCGGCGTGCGCGGTGTTTGGACTGTACACACCAAGCACATCCGCATCACGAACTCCGCGCCACGCTTCCAGATGAAACCCGGTCACGAATCCACTGCCGATAAACCCAACTCCCAACCTGCTTCCTGTCATGTGTAACGATCTCCGTGTGGCCCAAAGCCCGGTTAGAATTTCAAGTTCGCGAGATATCGAAGACTCCGCGGGATTTGCACAACAGACGACGGCGACTCATCTTCGATGAAGTACCACTTCACACCCGCCTTCTGCGCCGCTCGAAACACGCGAGGCCAATCGATAACGCCTTCGCCGATGACAACATTGTTCGTCACATCCGACTGTCCCGTGAATCCATGCGGCGTGCCACGCTTCATGTCCTTGACGTGCATCAGTTCAAAGCGCTTTCCGTACTTCTCCAGCAACTTCACCGGATCCTGTTCCCCATGAACAACCCAATAGACGTCCATTTCGATGCGCACGTCAGCCGTTGTCTCGGCCATCAGTAAGTCGAACAACGTCCCGTCGCGGTAAGGCAGAAATTCATAACCGTGCGTGTGATAGAAAAACCTGATTCCATGCTTCGCAAGCGCGGCAGCAGCGCGATTGAAGACCGCCGCCGCCTCGCGGGTTGTCTTTTCGTCAAACGGATCTTCGTGCGGAATCCACGCGCAACCCGCATACTCCAGCCCATACAGCTTCGCCTGCCGCGCAACGTCTTCAATTTGATCCCGACACTGCTCATACGAAAAATGAGCGCTGACGGGCTTGAGCTTCCGAGCGTCGAGTTGCTCTTTGAACTTCTCAGGCGCGAGACCGTACGTGCCCGCCAGCTCAACATTCGTGATGCCAAACGCACGCACCTGGTCCAACGTCGCTCCCACGTCTTTCTTGAACTGATCGCGCAGACTATAAAGCTGAAGACCGATCGGACCTTTGAAGTCTGGTCCGACGCCGGCTGAATTGACGGTTTCAACCTGGCCTGGGCTAATAAACGCCAGGCAGACGAGTAAAAGAGATATGAGCGCAAAGGTACTTTTCATATTCGTCCGAACATTGTAATCGCAACGCACGCGGTCTCGATAGTGGGTCGTAAGTCAGGCTCCCAGACTAGCCCGCGACGGGGGCGCGCAAAAAAACAGAAAGCGCTGCAGAGCACTTCCGTGACAGTTCGGCCCTATAGTCCTGCTCATGACTTTGAACGAGGTAGTAGAGACCAGGCTGAAGAACTTCATCAGCAGCTCGTCGTTCGCGAACGCGGGAGCTGTCGTTACCGATCTGGATGGAACGGCAGTTCACGAGTATCAAGGCAAGATCGTCATCCCAAACGAAGTCGAGCTGGGATTGATACGTCACTACGAGCGCGGGCGGCCGCTCATCCTGAATTCGCTGCGGTTTCCGCTATCGGTGATACGCACGTTCGGACAGGCGTGGTATGCGTTATCGAACGCGCCGATCCCGACCGTGACTCTGAACGGCAGCTTAATGGGGTTTGTCAAAAAAGCGAGCGAATCAGAACTGGTATTCGAAGAAGCCCGCGCGTTTCCGTTAACGAATACGGAAATTGTGGAGACGCTCGACGGCGTTAAAAGCCTGCTCGACGGCGGCATCAAAAACATCCTCGTCTTCTATTACCCGCGTGACTGGCGTATCGGCGAAGCGATCTGGACGCCGGTTCCGGAAAACATCATCCACGTCAAAGAGAAATACTCAAGCGCTTCGTCTGTCACCGCGGTCGAGTTTGAAAAACTGAAAGACCAGTTGCTCGCCGAGGAGATCTGCATGATCTTTCTTCTGATCGATGCGCCGGAGGACCAGTTGATGGCGTACCAGCACACGAAGCGCAGCAACTTCATCACGCGCAAGGGCGTCGACAAGTTGTTCGGCGCGCGTGTGATGGCGGAGTTGCTGAATTGTGATCTGAAAGACAGTCTCGCAGCGGGAGACACAGAGCTCGACACGTTTCTTTCCGGCGCGGGTTTGGCGGTGCTCGTCGGAAACCTGGAACTACCATTTCGAGGCGTGATCGATACGATCCGCTTGAATAACTCGCTCGAGCTTGGCGCAGTGCTTTTCAGGGCTGCGGAACTTGCCGTAGACAAGACGCATGCAAGAAAAGCCTGATCAGCCCAACGAAATACGTCACTACCGCAGTCTGGCGAAGAAGATTATTCGAAGTCACTTCGGCGAGCCTGCGAGCCGCATCGTCTACAGGCCTTCGGGCCGCACGAACTTCGTCTTCTCCGTCAATCATGTTGAAGGACAGTTTGTAGTTCGGATCAGCCCCGATCGCGAACGGCTGGCGGAATTCAGGAAAGAGCTCTGGGCCACTGAAAAGGTCCGCAAGGCAGGAGTGCCGAGCCCGGAAGTGCTCGCCGTCGGCAACGACGTGATTGCCGAGCCATACATGATCTCGCATCGCGTTACGGGGACGGAAGCGAGTCATCATCCGAAGCGACAACGCATCGTCCAGCAGATGGGAGAGTACGCGGCGATCATCAACTCGATTCACACCGAAAGCTTTGGCGCGAATTTCGATTGGACCGACAGCGGTGACAAATATCTCACCTGGGAAGATTATCTTCACGGAGAGTTCCGGCTGGACGAGCGTCTCGAGTTTTTTGCCGCTGAGAAGATCAAGGCCTTCAACATCATCAACTACTACGGCGCACTCCGCCAGGCCGTCGAACAGGATGATCACAAGAGCCTGGCGGAGTTCAAACTGCGCTTACGCGGATGCCTCGACCTCTATTCACTCCCCCGCGCCGAGTGATCGATTACTGAGGCGGCGCGACTGCCGCTCTCGGCCTGGTACGCGGCCGACTTCGTCCTGGCTCTACTGATCGCGCTCGCGCTCGTAGTCTTCGCCTTCTATACCTCCCTCGCCGGCCAGCCGCTCTTCCGTGGCGCGCTGCCGGATGATTAAGGCCGTCGAATCAACACACGGGGCCGGCGGTGGCGTCGAAGTCGGTGTCGTGCGAGGGTTGGTCGCCGGCGGTCGAGCCGCGGCCGAGTTTGTGACGCGCGAGCTGGTCCAGGATCTCGCCGAGTGCGCAGATGTCGAGTGGTTTGGTCAGGTGAGAATAGAAGCCTGCGGCGCGGGCGCGCTCGACGTCGTCGCTGCGGCCGAATCCGGTGATGGCGATAACGGGAACATGCTCCCGTCCGGGGATCTGCCGCAGCCGTTGCAAAAACTCAAACCCGTCCATTCCCGGCATCGAGATGTCCGACAGAATCACGTCGAACTCGTTGCTGCGGGCCAGTCGCAAAGCGTCCGCGCCACTCGTCGCTGTGGTAACGTTGGCGCCCGCGATCCTGAGTAACTCTTCCAACATCGCGATCGTATCTTCGGAGTCGTCGAGGACCAGAAAACTCGTCTGCGGCGGAATCTTCAACGTGACCGTCGCGGTCGAACTGAGATTCGACATCGAAAGCGAACCGGTTTCACGGAGCAACGGCAACCGGATCGTGAATCGCGAACCTTTGTTCGGACCATCGGACTCGGCGTCGATCGTGCCGCCATGAAGCTGGACCAGTTGGTTCACGAGCGCGAGACCGATACCAAGCCCGCCGTGTCGCCGTCTGTTACTGCCGTCGGCCTGACGAAACATCTCAAACACGTGCGGGAGGAATGCGGGATCGATTCCCTGGCCGGTGTCCTTGACGAACAGCAGCGCGCTGTTTCGCTCACGCGCGAGACCAATCTCGATATTTCCGCCGTGCGGCGTAAACTTCACCGCGTTGTTCAGCAGGTTCCAGGCAATCTGCTGTAACCGCAAACGGTCGCCATCGACAAGCAGTAGCTGATGGCCGAAATTCAGTCCGATTTTGATGTCTTTGGAAGAAGCGTCGGCGCGCACTGTCTCGACAGCGCTCTCGATGATCGCCGCCAGCGAGACTGGCTCGTGATTCAATGAGATCTTGCCTCGTTGTAGTCGCGAAAGATCGAGCAGGTCATTGATCAACTGCGACTGCGACTGAGCGTTTCGTCTCAGCGCTTCGGCCATTTGCGTGAGCCGCGGCGAGCCGGTGATCTCCGGCATCCGCAGCAACAGTTCCGAATACCCGAGAATGACGTTCAGCGGATTGCGCAGTTCGTGCGAGAGCGTCGCGAGAAACTCGTCCTTGAGTTGATTCGCCTTCTCGGCAGCGTCGCGCGCTTCCTTTTCGCGCTGCAACAGTTGTTCGCGCTCGGCCTCGGCCCTCAGCTTTTCGATCGCCGTCCACGTACGTTCGGCAACGGTTTGCAGCAGCGACACTTCTTCTTTGGTCCACTGGCGCGGCTTGTCGTTGCTGGCCCATAGCGAAGCGACCCAACGGCCTTCGCGCATCAGTGGGACGGCAACGTACGCGCGCTCGCCTTGTGGCTCGTAACTCCGCGCGTAATCCGCCGTAGTGCGGGCATCGATCCTCGAATCGTGATTCACGACGGTGCGGCCGCCCATCATTTCAGCGGTCGTGTCGCTGCTGTACTCCGAAATGCGATGCTCGCCCGCGACCGACTCCGCGCCGTCGCAGTAATCGCGATGGACGATCTCGAGATCGCGGTCCAGATCAGTCTCATTAAACAGGCAGCGCCGCACGTTGAGGTGAGTGCCGACTGTCTTTGCCACTTCGTATGACAACTCGTCCGGATCGTGAAGCGTGCGGATCAGTTCGCTGACGCGGACGAGGACGTCGAGACGGTTCTCCGCCTGTCGTTGTTCGTCGATGTTCTCGACAACGACGATCACGCCGGCGAATTCGTCCGCCTGATCGCGAAACGGAACGCTGAGCACGCGCGTCCAGATCTGTTTTCCGTCTTCGGCGGTGTAAAGCATCTCGACGCCCGGACTCACTGACTCGCCGCGCAACGCTCTCGCGCTGGGCCATTCAGACGGATCGAGCAAGCGCCCGCCTTCGTCCCAGCCGCGCCAGCGTGCGCTCAAGACCGGATCGAGTGCGGAGAGCTTGTCGCCGACGAAGTTTTCGAGCAGTGAATTGCTGATCAGGAAACGTCCTTCGCGATCGGTGAGGCCGATGCCGACGGGGAGTTGTTGGAGCAGTGCGGCCAGGCGCGCCTCGCTGTGACGCATCGCGAGGTCCGCAAGGCGGCGCTCGCGGTCGGTGCGATTAAGCGATATCGCCGTCCACCAGATCAGGCCGACCAGCAGCAGCAGTACGGCCAGGACAAATAACGCCGTCGAAAAACCCTGACTGAACAGACCCGCGTCGCGGCCGATGTTTCTGATCCATCCAAGCAGAACGACGATCAACAACGCCGGCCACATGCGTCGCGCGACTATGGCACCCGGACTGCTGCCGAGCAGGGCCGCGAATACTCCGCGTTCAGGCCGTGCGAACAGGATCGCCGCGCTGACGCTCAGCAATGCAACCGTCGTGTGGAGTGCGATCGTGAAGTAAGACGCGACGGGTTCAAAAGTCTCAATACCGTAAAAGTAGTAGAGGAAAACGAGTAGCGTGATCGCGACGACAAGCATCACCGCGATGTTCGACACCCGAAACCATCGTCTTGAGCGTGCATCGAGTGTCGAGAGCGCGATGCCGAGGAGGAAAAAATCGAGCGACCCTGCGACGCCCATGCGTCCGGGGAATGAAGCGCCCGCGGCTTCCGAGGACTCGAAAAAGAGCAACTGGTCGATCCGGAGGTTCCAGCCGAACAGGTGTTCAGTGAACGTCATCAAACCGACGGCGGCCACGACTACTGCGAATAGCTGTGCGATACGACGTTTGAGAGTCAACCCGGATCTGTCATGAAGCAACAGCACGGACAACGCGACGAGCATGAGGCAAACGGCGGTGTTCGCCTTCATCGTCACCAGCGAAGGATGAATGCGTTTGAGGTACTCGTTGTCGAGAATCCACCCGAGGAGTGCGGCGCCGCCGAGGCAAAACGTCAGCACCGCCAACGCGATCGAGATCGTTCTGCAACGTGCCAGGTGATGTGGCGAAGACAGCGTAAAATTTTCGGGCATTGATGCTTGTTTCCGGAGAGCAGGAAAAGTCTATACCGCCTGCCAACTGCCGGACAAGTGAACGCGCCGAATCTCAGGTGGTTCTGGGTGTCTTCAGGTAAGCGACGATGAACAGAATCACGAGCGTGAGGTCCACCATTGACGCGCCGAGCATCGTGCCGGAGACGCGATGTTGTAAATAAAGGATGGTAACGGCAACGACGAAGCTCGTCTTTGCGAGCATCGGCGGAATCATTAGCGGGCGATAGCGTACGGGGTTCGTCGATATCATCAGATACAGGATCTGCCACGCCGCCGTCACGCCAACAAAGCCGTAGTAATACTCAGGATGAGTGATCGGTGGCGGATAATCGCGCCCCGTCTTGTCCTCCATGAAATAGAGCGGCAACACGACAATCAACCCATAGATCCCCGCAGTCAGGAACACACGTTTCGCGAACTTCATCCGAGCCTCACTTCCTTAACCGTTCTCGACCTGACTTTATTCCACGCCAGGAAACGAACGCTAATAGTTTAAGGCCCAAAAAACGACCAGCGCCAGGCGACGCCCCTAATGCGCCTGACGCTGGCCTGCACCGCACCAGCAGAATTGTTACTCTCGTGTCGGGATGGAGTAGCGTGCGACGACTACGGTGATGTTGTCGCGGCCGCCGTTGCTGAGTGCGAGATCGATCAGACTCTGACACGCGGTTTCCGCGGAAGACGCTTCTTTCAAAACGGATTCGATCAGCGGATCCTCAACCATGTCCGACAGTCCATCCGTGCAAAGCATCACCTGGTCTCCGTCCTCGAGCACGTAGTCATGAACGTCGGGTACACATTCCGTCTCTCTCGATCCAAGCGCCTGCATCAGGACGTTGCGTAACTCCCGCACGAGATGATCGTTTGGCTTGTGCGTCCCGTCTTCGACCAAACGCTCGCCAAGCGTGTGGTCCCGAGTCAGGCGAATCAGCTTTCCATCATGCAACAGGTAAGCGCGCGAGTCTCCGACGTGGCCGATGATCAGATCGTCACCTTGCGATATCGCGGCGGTCATGGTCGTACACATCCCGCTGAGACTCGCATTCGCCGCCGCTTCGCGCATCAGCGCCGCATTCACCCGGCGAAATCGATCCTTCAGCCGCCACATCACGGTGTTTCGTTCTCGCGGGCCCCACCGGAAATTCCAGTCAGGCGTGTGGAGTGTCAAACCCAGTAACGTGTAGATCGCCTGCCGGCTCGCGACTTCACCCGCAGCCTCACCACCAACGCCATCCGCCACGACCATTGCAAACGCAGCCTCTTCGAATAAGTCTCCAGGCTGACTCTCGCCGAGGTTACTCATCACCGTCTCGACCGCACGCCCACCGCGCAGCACCAGAAAATGATCTTCGTTCTGCGTCCTGACGTGTCCTTTATCAGTCATGCCACACACATCGACGGACACCAGCGATGAAAACGGCGGCGGCGGCGTTTCGTCGGCGGGTTTCTCGTATTCAGGTTCTGTAGACATCGCTCTTTTCGTCTTCATAAGCGGCTCTCCTCATTGTTCCCCGGCTCCGTTCCCACGACAGGGTAGAGGGAAAGATCGTCGTGTAGCTCGTAAGCGGCCTCACGCACGCGCCCCACGATTTGTTTGATCCCGTCACATGAAAAGTCGAAATTGGGCCACTTGAAATAACCGCCGCAGTTGAGAAAAAACTCGCACGACGCGCACTCGGACTCAGGGCTCAACGTCCGTTTCGTTAATTCGAACTGAAACGTATCGAGATCTTCGCTCGCCGCAGTGAAAGGCCGGCGGGCAACAGCTTCGACGCCCTCGTCAGTCACGTACCGAACCATGCGGGGATCTTCCTCCTGTATCTGCCACAAAGTGACGGGAACTTTGTGGAGCAGAGCGACGAGCAGACCGCTGAAATAGTCGACAGGTTGAGAGACGGCTTTATTGTGGAGAAAGAAGTCGAGTGCTTCTGCAAGCTCCTCGATCAACTCGGCGGGCGGCTGCGCGCCTTCGAGCTTGACCGGCAGATTGAGAAACGAAGCGACGCGAGCGGCTTTGCTGAACCCAGGCACGAGGGGAATCACAACCCTGACGGGATGAGTTCGTTGCAGTTTGGAAAGCCGGTATAACTTCATCGTTTCCGCTTCCGAATCTTTCAGTACAACCTCGATCGGAAGTCCGGGGTTCCATACTTCCAACGGCTCGAGGTCGGCGGTGATGCCGAGCAGTTGCAGGCCCACCAGATTCTCGTCGGCCGCGAACGAAAGCGTTCTGACGACGTCGAGCGGATCGGACGCCCGCACGATCAGCCGGCGATCGGGATACGAGTCGACGAGCGCCAGCGGCACGTTGTAAGTACAAACATTTTCCTGGGCCATCTGTGGAAGAGTTGTAGAGGCGAAACCCGCGTCCGCTTGCTCCAGTAAACTTAAACGGACACTGAGTCTCGCCCCTACAAGACAAACCCGTGATTTACCAACCCCGCCTTTTCATCCAACTGCCACCGCCTCCGCGCCCATCGAGCGACCCCCGACGGTTGGGCCAAGCCGATGCCTCGTTGGAGGGAGTCGACTCGGTCAACAGGATTGCGGCGATCGCCGCCGTGGACCACTTTCCGAGACTGCGCAGAAAATCGCGACGATCGGAACGCTCTTTAGTTTCGGAATCTTCAGGCTGAATGCCTGGCTCGTTTACCTTGTCATCCATGATCGTTCTCCCCCAAACGAGCCGCCTTGTTCAACGAGTTGCGCGATACGCCGGGAGCGAGATCGCCTGATTCAGAATCACGCCAAACTCTGTTCCTGATTTCACTTCTGCTTCGCTGCCCTTCCTCAACTTCTTGGCAATGAAACCGACACCCGCACCGACGCCGGCGCCGATCGCTGCTCCCTTTCCGCCTCCCGCGAGAGCACCGATCAGCGCGCCGCCGCCTGCGCCTCCGCCGATAAATTTCAAATTACGGCGCGAGGTCTTTTTAGCCGTTGCCGTTCCTTCGTTGTCGCTCTTCGTCTTTCCCGACTCGAGATCCGTCAGCGAGCCGTTCATCGCGGCCGAGCGTCCATTGGGTAAACGCAGACGGTAGAAACCAACCGACAGCGAACCCGGATTGCCATCCTTCCGTGCCTTTTGCACGGCAGTGACACGTCCCGTGATCGTGCTGCCCGACGGTACCAGTTCGACTCCATTTGACGAATAGATCGGATCGACGACAGTCGTCTCGAATGTGTCGCCAACGCGCGACTCATCTGATTTAAGCGAATCGTTTATTCGAACGTGAAACGTTTGGTTAGCGCTTATTCGGTAGTACTTGATTCGCGGCTTCTTTGTCTGCGCAACTGCGCCGCCCGCAAACAGGACCAGCAACGAAATTGCCAGGAGGTATTTAGTTTCGTGCTTCATTAGTTGTCCCTTCACCGAGATAGTCGACGTTAATGAGCGGCTGTGGTGTCGTAGTAGTACGAACCTTTGGTTTCCTCAACTGACTTTTGTGCGGTCGAATGCAGCAGATGTTCGTACGCACTCATGAGGTCACCTCCCGGATAACACGGCTCGCCCACGTACTCGCCGGAAATGCATTAGTTGTTAGTCCAGTAGTGAGAAGATACCTAGGCGCTCTCGCCAGCGTAATCGCCTTAATTTGGTATTTTTTTGCGTGGTTTTCAGTAATCGGACTGCATCTTTCACGTAGCCGGATCAGTGTTCTATGGTAGGCGTTACGCCGGTCAGAAATGCCGCGCGAGTGACGACCGTGCCGCGTTTTGAGAACACCAAGTTGACCCGTTTGTTCGTAAGACGGTATCTTACCTCGCATGAGGACGACCGTTTCCACGAAAGGACAGATCATTTTGCCGGCTGAAATACGTCGCGAAGATGACATCAGACCGGGCCAGGAATTCCAGATCGAACGTATCGATCGCGGTGAGTACTTGCTAAAGCGAAAAGACAAACCACGCAACAGAGGTCTCGTTAAACTACTGCTCTCCTGTCCAGTAAAAGATTGGTTCCAACCGCTGGACCGCGCGGAAACGACCGATAACTTTCAGGCGCCCAGACTCGGATGACGTTTCTTGTCGATGCAAACGTGTTGAGTGAGCCGACAAAGCAGACTCCTCAAGCAAAAGTCGTTGAATGGCTCACGGCTAACGAGGCAAATCTCTTTGTTGATTCCATTATTCTCGGCGAACTGCGTGTTGGCATATTGGCGTTGCCGCGCGGACGCAAGCGCGACAGGCTTGAAGAATGGTTCCAGGCTGTCGTCGATACAATCGAATGCCTTCCCTGGGACGCTGCCGTTAGCCGGCGTTGGGCGACCTTGGTGGTCGACTTGAAACGAAAAGGAACCAGCCTCCCGTTGCTGGACGGAATGATCGCCGCCACGGCTCTTGAACACGGCCTTACCCTCGTCACGCGCAACACACGCGATTTCAGCAATACCGGGGTTAAGACCTTCAACCCGTTCGAGTGATTTCACCGTCACGAGCTCCTGCCCTCACATGTCTTCGTGGCGTTAGAACTTGAACTTCGCCCCGACCGTGATGCCGTTCATGGCGGTTTTGAAGATGAACCCGTCGTTGGCGTGGTCGACGCGCAGATAGCGATAGCCGCCAATCAATGCAATGCGTGGTTTGACCTGGAACCCAACACCAGCGAACACCTGTCCAGTAAAATCAGAAGAGACGCCGAACCCGCCCATGTCGAACCTGCCCAGCGCAAAGACACGCGGCGAGAGTTTCACCGTTCCTCTCGCGCCAACGATCGGATCGGCCCAGTTCTTACTGCCTTCCACATCGACCAAAGGCAAAATTCGGGGCTGAAACGTGAGGTGGGTCTTCACGTGCCAGAAGCGAACGCCTCCCAGCACATCGATCGAGCCTCCTTCAGTCTCCAGCACGCGGTAAGCAACTGACGGCTCGATGATCGTCTCCTTCACCTCGACGTCGATGTCCGAGAACAAAGGATTCGGTGTCACTCGCTCACCCGAAAGCGACATGTACATCGCGTCGCCAAGTATGGACCAGTTTCCCTTGTGAGCTTCAAATGTGCCCATCGCCGCGAAGTTGAGGTTGCGGAACAGATCGCGAAACCTTGCATTAACCTCGGCGCTTTGTCCGACGACGCCGACAGTGCCATCGAGACTGGCAAGAAAGAAATATGGCGTAACTGAGAATTCCCAACCCGGATCGGGGCTCGCCTGTGGCGCCGGCGCCGCCACGGGACCGACCGCAGTGTCAGACGACTGACCTTCAACGCGCACACACATCGCGACAAGTACCAAACAACAACTGATGAGGGAAATCGTTTTCAACATGGGAATCGTCCTATCTTTCGAGCAAATGGAAAAAGCTGATGTTCTTTCACGCACCGTGGAAAGGCTATGTTGCCGCCTTCCCAAGGAACTGGACCGCCCTGGCTCGAAAGGTTGCTTATTGATCTTGAGTTCCACGCTCGCGGTTGACCACGCGAATCGTATGGTCCATAGGCGGCGCCACCGCGTGCGTAAGTGCCCGTGCGGGGGTATACGCAGCGAAGCCTCCTGCGCCGCCTTATGGACCATACACAGCGGCACCTCGCCCGTTGGTGCCGTTGCAGGGGTTGGACTCGGCTTTGAATAAATGAAGCCCGTTCCCCCATTTGACCACTCTTAGAACTTGCGCACTCCCTGAAGTCGCGCCGGCTCCGTGCCATAGTTTTCGACCTCGACAGTGCGGCCATCGACCTTCACTTTCGCGGCGTAGATCAACTGCCCCACTCCTTCTTCCCGTCCCTTTTTGTTCTTCTTCAGATCCAGAATGACGATGCCGAACGTGTAGTCAGTCGAGCGTCCGCCAACATAAGCTTCCAGAAATTGAATCGGACGATCGCAAACTCCGATGATGCGCCGTCCCTGTTCGGTCGGGCGTGAGCGAATCAGTTTCAGATCGAAGAAGCCGACCTTTCGGACGAGTTGCACTTTGCCGATCGAATCTTGTTTTTCGAGTTGCTTAAGCAGAGCGTCGGAGCCGCCTTCAACCAGGACCTTTGCCAACTCCTGGGTCTTGTCGTCAGGCGTGTAACTGTCGATGTAGATGTTCAGGTTGGCAGTCGCTCCGGCGCCGACGCCGCGCATTCCCACGCCGGTCGGTAAAAACAGCAACGCCGAGAACTGCTCTCCCTTCGCGAACGCCTGCACGGGCGCAGGGGGAATCAACAGTGACGTCAAGCAAAGCAAGAACAAACAGGTAGTGAGCGTTAGAGTAGTTGTCCGCATAGTTTTCCTCACATTCCCACGGGCGAACTTTGTTGATGCTGGGTGGTACAAGAGTATTAAGCGGAGCGGGGCCAGTAAATCCCGTGAATTCGGTAATTT
This sequence comes from Pyrinomonadaceae bacterium, assembly GCA_036279935.1. GTDB lineage: Bacteria > Acidobacteriota > Blastocatellia > Pyrinomonadales > Pyrinomonadaceae > PSRF01. The sequence continues at coordinate 4,895 of DASURS010000101.1, read as the reverse complement.
GTGACTAAAGGAACGTGCCGAATCGCACATTCGTGGTATGAGGAGTACGTGTTACGTGGTAGTGGTCTATTACTAAACTATTGCCTGAAGATCCTCAGCTTTTCCCTAAGTCAGTCGCTTAAAGCCAGTTCATGCCGGACTTTGCTCACCTGATCCGTCGAAAGTGAGGTGTAGATCATCGAGCCGCCGCAGTCGCGCAAAATATCGGCTGCAACGTGAGGATCAAACTTCTCCGCCAGCGTGATGATGGCCGACTCGCCGGGTTGGACCAGCGCGCCGACGTCCCTGATGAAGTTTTGAGGAATGCCGACGTCGGCCACCCACCAATCGCGCGTCAACTCACCGTTCGAAATGGTGGTCTCGGTGCTCGCTACTTTGGCGGCCGCTGTACTGAGCCGGTCCGTGAATGGCTGAAACAAAGTCACCTTTATGAACGCACCCCAAAGGCGCGCCCAACGTGATCCCTCTCCACGTGAAAGGTTGATGCTTTGTTGTACGACGAAGTTTCGGCGGTCTTCCCAGGAAACGGTGATTGCCTGATCAAGATCGAAGAGGTGTACTCCTCGTTGACGCAAATCCGTCAACACCTGGGCAGCACGGTACCTACCCTGAAAGCCGACTACGATCAGCTCCATTGTCCTCTCCTGAATTGGCTGACGATAGAGAGTTTGCTGAAGGCGGTAAATCGCCTTGATTTGGTATTTTGACCGCGTGTCGTCGAGGCGACCCTGCATCTTTCCGGTAGCCGGATCAGGGTTCTATGGTAGTCCGGTGATGAGACACTCGCCCGCGAGAGGCTTTGGCTCCAAAAGTCGAAAATCCCACCAACGGGAGTTGGTGGATGCTTCAAATGCGACCTACTGACCGGCCAACGACTGTTTGCGAATCCCACCAACGGCAGTTGGTGGATGGTTCATTTTTCAGCCTGTTTTTGGTGGTAAGTGAAACTTCCACCAACTGCCGTTGGTGGTATTCGGGCAAATGGTTCATCGCACTCGTAGGCTGAATATAACCATCCACCAACTGCCGTTGGTGGGATTTCCGACTTTTGAACAAGCTCCGCCGAGACGTCAATGCACGGTTTTGTCGAATCCCGAGCCGATCTTCACCGTCGGCTGGACAATGCCGTTGCGGATTGCGTAGTGAACGAGCTCGACGATCGAGTTGGCATCCAGTTTCTGCATCACCGAGCGGCGATGGGTCTCGACGGTGCGCACGCTGATTCCAAGCGTCTTCGCGATGTCCTTATTACTTTTGTTCTCCGCCAGCAACTGGAGGATCTCGCGCTCTCTCGCGCTCAACGGGCCCGTACGCGCAGGCTCGACGCCGCTGTGTCCCGCACTGCTCACCAGCGAATTCAGAATCGCTTCCGAGATGCGCGGCGTGAAGAAAGGCTTGTGACGTCCCAACGATTTGACAGCCTCAATGAGATACAAAGCGACGTCAGACTTCAACACGTAACCGCGCGCACCCGCCGCAAACACTTCGCGAATCAACTCCTCCGAGTCGTGCATCGAAAAGACAAGCAGCTCGATCTCGGGAACGTCCTTGCGGATCTGGCGAATCGCGTCGAGGCCGTTCAGCTCCGGCATCGCCAGGTCCATGATCATGACGTCAGGTCTCAACCGGTCCGCTAGTTGGACCGCCTCGCGCCCGTCGCCGGCCTCGCCAATAATCTCGAGCTCAACATCCGCCTCCAGCAAGTCGCGAATTCCGCGTCGCATAAGCGCGTGATCGTCAGCCAACAGAATCCGAATCATGGTTCACCAACCTAACTGGGACGGTGGCAGTCACCGTCGTCCCTTCGTGATTAGAATCGACCAGTAACTGGCCGCTGAGTTGTTTCAAACGATGGCGCATGCCCGGGATTCCGACACCCACGAACTCAGCGCTATCACCGTTCGCCGGTAGTTCGACCTGGTAACCTTTTCCGTGATCGCGCACACTCAAATTAACCTCTTCCGTCGTGCGCGTCAGAATGATCTCCGCCGTTTCGCTCCTCGTGTGACGGCGAATGTTGGTCAAACACTCCTGCACCACTCGAAACAATGCGTACTCGACCTCGGGCGGCATCCGATGGCCATCGTAGCCACTCTCCGTGAACGTCACTTTGACGCCGCTTCGTTCCTGAAAACCTTTGACATACCACTTCAACGCCGTCATCAACCCCGCCTGGTCCAACAACGGCGGATGCAGCACGTACGATAGTGTGCGAATGTCCTTCAACGCCTGCTCGCCCAAAGCGAGGCTCTCCGTCAACCTGTCTTTGCTCCGCTGGTCCAGAGAGGAGGCGGCGTTCTGCACCTGCGCCAGGTTGAGCATGATCAGGCCGATGCTCTGCGCGGTGACGTCGTGCAGCTCGCGCGCGATGCGACGCCGTTCTTCATCCTGCGTTCGCAGCAACCGTCCCGTCAGCTCCGCAAGCTGGCGTTCCGACTCTTTGCGATCGGTAATGTCGTTCGAAGCGATCAGGATGCACTGCTTGCCGTCAATGTCAACGAGTTCCGCCGAAGAGAGCCACACCCGTAGCGCTCCATCCTTTCGACGAAACAGGGTCTCCGCATTCTTGAGCGATCCCTCCTGCTTCAGCTTTTCGACGAAAGCAGTGTGTTCGGCCGGCGAGGGCCACATGTTCAGCTCCATCGAGCTCCGCTGTAACACCTCGTGACGTTCAAAACCACTCAACTCGAGGAAGGCGTCATTCACTTCGACATAACGACAGTCTTCGAGCGTAGTCACCAACATCGGCTGTGGGTTGCCCTTAAAGGCGCGTGCAAACCGGTCCTCACTGGCCGCCAGACTGCGCGCGATTCGCCGCTCTCTTCGGCGTTCGATGAGCAGCGCGCTGATCAGAAGCGTCTCCAGAACAATGATGGCGAGCACGCCAATGATCCGGCCGTTGTATTGTTGCCAGAAATCCAGAGTTTGCGCGAAATTGTCCAGCGTGACGAGCCCCGTGATGGGCCGGTTGGCATAGTGGTCAACGAGCACACGTTTGGCGCTGGCCGACTGTTGGCCGATGCCAAACGATGGCGACAAGAGTATCGCCACGAGAACGACAAAGATGACTCGCATGAGCTTCGCCTGGAGCAACGTGCTCGTGCTTCCGATGGATGACGTTCACTCAGAGACCTGTAATTAACCCCGCGACGAGCAACGACTTGCGGCCACATTAAACCCGCCCTGATCGCGATACAATCCGTAAAAGTACTAGGCTTTTAAGCGCTCTCAGGGAATCCCTGATACAGGTTCAACGACCTTGAACTTTGGACCACCGACGTCACCTGATCAGACCGAGTCGGACAGCATAGCGAATGAGCTCGGCAGTCGTTTCCACGCCGAGCGCTTGCATCATTTCATACTTGTGCGACTCAGCCGTTCGCGTCGAGATATTTAGCTCGACTGCGATCTCTTTCATCGTCATGCCGTCGCTGATCAACTTCAGTACTTCGCGCTGTCGTGGAGTGAGAGTCATTTTGGGAGGACCACTGGCGAGTGGCGCGCCTGGCCGGCTGGTAATCATGGGAGTGAGATAGTTGTTGCCCTGTGCAACTTCCCTGATCGCGGTCACGAGCTCTTCGCCCGCCGCCTGCTTCAGCACGTATCCGGACCCGCCGCAACGAAAAGCCTCAGCTACCAGCGTTTCGTCGTCGTGCATCGTGAGAAAGATGACCTTCGCGGAGTTGCCGTCTTTGCGGATTCGTCTCACTGCGTCGAACCCATTGAGCACGGGCATCGAGATGTCGACGAGAATCACTTCCGGGTTCAGTCGATGGGTCGCTTCGACAAGCTCCTTGCCGTTGCCGACTGTGCCGAGCAGTTCAAACTCGTCGCGCAAAAGGCTCTGAAGCCCTTCGGCAAACAGCATGTGATCGTCGGCGAGTAAAAGTCGTATTCGCGTCATTTTCAGTTCGTCAACGGCACTCTCGCGACGAGTGTCGTTCCTTTCTGTGGGCTCGAGTTGATCTCACAGGTGCCTTGCAACAGTCGCAAACGTTCTTCAATGCTCACCAGTCCAAGGCCGCCTTCTCTGGTCAACTTTTCGACGTCAAATCCTTTTCCGGAATCCGAGACCTGCAGTTCCAGCAGACCGTTGATCCGCTTCAACGAGATCGTGGCGGAGTTCGCGCCTGAGTGACGCGACACGTTTCTCAACGCCTCGACTGCCACCCGATAGATGCAGATCGAAGTTTGAAAAGGAACTCTCTCTTCGCCGAGTTCTGCCGTGAGCCTCACGTCGATCCGCTCTTCGTCTCTGAAGCCGCCGATGTACGACTCGAGCGCCGTAACGAGTCCGAGATGTTCCAGCACTGCCGGATGCAACTGGTGCGACAGCCGCCGTATCTCGTTTGTGAGACGGCTGGTGTGCTCGCGCAACTCGTCGAGTTCCTCGATTAGTTCCTCGTCCGCAAGCGGCAAGCGCCGTTTAAGCCGGCTGATGCCGATCGACAGCGTCGCGATCTTTTGATTCAGATCGTCGTGCAGTTCGCGCGAGATGCGGCGCCGCTCAGCTTCCTGAACGTCGATAAGCCTGCCGAGCAGGCCGCGGATTTGATTGTGGCTGTGGTGTAGTTTTTCCTGGCTCTCACGTAACGCCAGTGACGCTTTTTGCCGATCCGTGACGTTGCGAACGATGCTGAGGGCCTTATCGCCTTCCATGGCGATGAGGCGTGCTTCAAAGTGCGACTCTTCGCCGTTCATCATGAGCGAGTATTCAAGCACTTGCGGTTCGTCGCCTTCCGCAATCCTTTCGAGGGCATGCATGACGTCATCGGCAAGCTGAGGCGGCAACACGTCACGGACGTTTTTTCCCAAAAACATCTCCGGCGCCAGCAACAACTCGCCTTGGAGGCGCGCGTGGTAGTCGAGGTAAACACCGTCGCGCGACATCACAA
>DASURS010000100.1:0-9334 GCA_036279935.1 Pyrinomonadaceae bacterium | reverse complement strand
GCGATCGTCGAGATCTGGGTCGCTTCGTGACTCGCGCACATGCTCGTCGGCACGATCAGCACGTAGTTGCGCGTTCCGACTCGCCCGTCCGGGCGGCGGAATCCCATGAACGTCGCGCGTTCGTCGACAGGGAAGTAGTCGGGTGCGGGCGTGTGCAGGTTTTCCGGAAGCTCGCGCACGATCGGCACGTCGTCGGTCATGTTGTCGTGCGTGATCTGTTCGCCTACCTTGATTCCGAGTGAGGTGCCGATCGGCTGACCGAATTGCAGCACAAACTCACCGGCGGGAATGTCTCTCGTCGCGAAGCGATGTCCGGGCGGAACGGCCGCGCGAACTTCGATCAGTTGCTCGTTCGGCAGCAGCAACTCCAATCCGGGCGCCGTCTCCTTCTTCACGACGGCGACGTTGTCATTCGGATCGACGACGATCGCGAACTCACTCAGCGACGATGGCGTTTGAACGCTCGACATGTCAGTTTTCGTCTAAGACGTTTTGCAGTATCAGGGAGCGGACGTTTGGATGCACGCGCAACCAGAGGCCGGGGTTCTGGTCGAATTGCCGTTGCCGTGCCTCGCCGTCATCCGCGATTTCGGTATTCAACAACTGCCGGTAACTCTCGCGCTTCGCCGGCGCTGTGCCGGCATCGACGATCGACTGCACTACTCGTCGCGCGCCGAGAATCGCCGCCGGTCCAAGCGTTAGAATGTGTTTCGCGGCCCGGCACTCGGTTTCGTCTGCTTCGGTAACCAGCGTTCCGCCGGCCTTAAACTTGTTAATGTGATGCTCGAGAATCGATTGCGAGAGCGGTATCAATCCGCCGACATCGTTATAATTCGCGCCGGAGCCGGGTTTGATGTAGCACAAGTGCGAAGCTCCGCCGGCTTCGGGGCCGAGGCCGAGAAAGAAAAGGTCGACGCCGCCTAACGATTCGAGACGTTCGACGTAAGCAGCGAGCTCGGCTTCGAGATCGCCGGCGTCCGTGCGCATCGACGTGAAGCTGTTCACTTTGCGGAAAAAGTCTTCGCCGAGCAGTCGCTCGAAATCGCGGACGAAGCTCAAGCCGTTGTTCATCCGCAGAGGCGCCAGCGCGTCCTGAGTGAAAACATGAAGACGGCCGAGCAGAGCATCGTGGTCGCTCGTTCGTGCCATTTCGCCCAGCAGCCGGTGCAGCGCCTGCCCGCCGCGCCCGCCAACGATGATCATCACCAGCGAGCCGTCTTTTGCATCCGCTGCTCGCGTGATTTCGTCGAACATGGCGCGTCCGACGGCTTCCTCGGACGGCAAAACTTCGTACGGCAGAGCGCGAACCGGGAAACCGGCGAGATAGCCGGGATCGGCGGCATCGTGGGAAAGCCAAATGTTTCCCTCCACGGAGCGACGCAGGAGGCTCTGTTTGCTGGTAGCTGACATTTTGGTAATACCAATTCGTAAAGGAAGCATGACTTTAACACGCAGCCACCGAGTACACAAGCAACATTTTCCCGGCGGTCCGCGGCGGTAAAAATTCAGCTAATCATAAATCACTACGCGACTTTTTGTGCTTGACGATAGCGGAGTCACGTTGTTATACAGTATTCGCACAATCTAAAAGTGGTCTAACCTTTAGCAATATTTCTCCCTGCTATGACCTATTCTCCACTTGAGCTTAACGGCAAAGTGGCCGTCGTGGTCGGCGGCACTTCCGGCATCGGACGCGCAATCGCGCACGGGTTCGCCCAGGCGGGCGCGGACGTTATTCCGACTTCGCGTCGCGCCGAACAGGTCGAAGCCGCGGCGCGCGAGATCGAAGAGTTCGGACGGCGGACTTTGCGCTTGCCTTCTGACGTCTCCGACCGCGCTTCGTTGGAGCGCGTGTTGGCGGAGGCGATTCAGACCTTCGGCAAGGTCGACATCCTGGTCAACTCGGCGGGACGCACGAAGCGCGCGCCCACGATCGATTTCGATGAAGACGACTGGAACGCCATCATCGACACTAACCTGACCGGAACGCTCCGCGCCTGCCAGGTGTTCGGCAGGCACATGCTCGAACGCGAGTCGGGCAGCATCATCAATATCGCTTCGTTGTCGACGTTTGTCGCGCTGCACGAAGTCGCGGCTTATTCGGCGAGCAAGGCGGCGGTCGGTTCGTTGACGAAGTCGTTGGCGGTCGAGTGGTCGAGCCGCGGCGTGCGCATCAATGCGATCGCTCCCGGCGTCTTTCGCACCGCGCTCAATACGAAACTGCTCGACGAAACAGAACGCGGCCGCGAGTTTCTGTTGCGGACGCCGATGAAACGTTTCGGCAACGTCGACGAACTCGCTGGCGCGGCTATCTTCCTGGCATCGGACGCGGCGAGTTTCGTCACCGGCGAGATCCTCGCCGTTGACGGCGGCTTCCTGGCAAGCGGCGTCAATCAGTAAAAATCCGTGATCAAAAACTAACCCGAGGAGTCGGACCAGCATGGAAGTGGGTGAGATTGCGAGTGCCAGACCTGCTGTTGCTGCTGATACAGTGGGCCAGCGAATCGGCCGTTATCGCTGGGTGATCTGCGGTCTGCTGTTCTTCGCTACGACGGTCAACTACGTCGACCGCCAGGTGCTCGGCATACTCGCGAAAGATCTCAAGGTCGCGATTGGTTGGACCGAGGTCGATTACGGCAACATCGTCGCTGCTTTCAACGCCGCTTACGCTTTCGGACTGCTGATGGCGGGCCGTTTGATGGACCGCATCGGCACGCGAGTCGGGTACGCGCTGGCGATCGTCTGGTGGAGTTTGGCAGCCATGGCCCATGGGCTGGCGCACACGCCTTTCGGATTTGGCGTTGCTCGCGCGGCGCTCGGTGTGGGTGAAGCCGGAAACTTCCCGGCGGCCATCAAGACTGTCGCCGAATGGTTTCCGAAGAAGGAGCGCGCGTTTGCGACCGGGCTCTTCAACGCGGGATCGAACGTCGGCGCGATCGTAGCGCCGTTAACTGTGCCGTGGATTGCCGGACATCTAGGATGGCGTTGGGCGTTCGTGATCACGGGCGCGATTGGTTTTGGGTGGCTGTTGTTCTGGTTGCCGCTATACCGGAGGCCGCAGGAACATCCGAAAGTTTCGGCTGCCGAGTTGGCCCACATTCAAAGCGATCCCCCGGATCCGCCGGCCGCGAAGGTCCCGTGGGTACGATTGATCCCGCACCGGCAAACGTCGGCGTTCGCGATCGGAAAGTATCTGACGGATCCCGTCTGGTGGTTTTACCTGTACTGGATTCCCAGCTTTTTCCGCGACAAACATGGCCTGAACCTGCTCGACATCGGCTGGCCGTTAGTGATTATCTACGTGATCGCGGACATTGGCAGCGTCGGCGGGGGTTGGCTGTCGTCGACATTTATCAAGCGCGGTTGGACCATCAACCGTGCTCGTAAGACGGCGATGCTGATCTGCGCGATAGCGGTTACTCCCATCATCTTTGCGTCACAGATCAAGAATATCTGGTTTGCCTCGGTAGTCATCGGATTCGCCGCCGCGGCCCACCAGGGTTGGTCGTGCAATTTGTTCACGACGACGTCTGACATGTTTCCACGTAACGCCGTCGGTTCGGTTGTCGGCATTGGCGGGATGGCAGGCGCGTTGGGTGGTGCGACGATGGCAGTCGTTACCGGTTACATTCTGCAAACGACCGGCGAGAATTACTCGATCATGTTCATCATCGCCGGAACGCTGTATCTGATCGCATTAGCGTTGATTCACCTGCTGGTGCCGAGACTTGAGCCAGTCGAAGACGTTGAGCATGTGCCGCCGCGGTTTTTCTCAGCCGGCACGCTGATCGGGTTTGGTTTTGTCGGTCTCGTCTTTGGATCGTTTGTGGGCTGGTGCGTGGGGCTGATCTCGCGCGTTCCGGGCGACGTGTTGTTTAAGTACATGATGATCGCGGGCGTGATTGGTATTGTCATCGGGGTGATAACCGGGATTTTATTGGGCCGCAATGAGCGACTTGCAAGTCAAGGATAAATCGCAGTGCCGCTGGGACGTGGTTTCGCTCGGCGAAGTCATGCTGCGTCTCGATCCCGGCGAGGGACGCGTTCACACAACGCGCAGCTTCAGTGTTTGGGAAGGCGGCGGCGAGTACAACGTCGCGCGCGGACTGAAACGCTGTTTCGGCATGGACGCCACCATCGTGACGGCGCTGGCTGACAACGCGGTCGGGCGTCTGATCCAGGATCTGATTAATCAGGGCGGCGTCGACCAGTCGCACTTGAAATGGGTCAAGTTCGACGGCGTCGGACGCACGGTGCGCAACGGCTTGAACTTCACGGAACGCGGGTTCGGCGTGCGCGCCGCCGCGGGTTGTTCCGACCGGGGTCACACGGCCGTTTCGCAGTTGCAGCCCGGCGACGTCGATTGGAATAGAGTGTTCGCGCAGGAAGGCGCGCGATGGTTTCACACCGGCGGGATCTTCTGTGCGCTGTCGGAAACGACGCCGGCTGTGGCGCGCGAAGCGATGAAGGCGGCGAAGGACCACGGCACGATCGTCTCGTACGATCTGAATTACCGCGATTCGCTATGGCGGTCCATCGGCGGCAGAGAACGGGCGATCGCCGTCAATCGCGAACTCGCGCCGCTGGTCGATGTCATGATCGGGAACGAAGAAGATTTCACCGCCGCGCTCGGCTTCGAAGTTGAAGGGCTCGACGAACATCATTCGAAACTCGACGTCGAAAACTTCCGGCGCATGATCGAGAAAGCTGTCGCCGAGTTTCCAAACTTCAAGATCGTGGCGACGACGTTGCGCAACGCGAAGACGGCGACAATCAACGACTGGGGCGCTGTCTGTTATTCCGGCGGAGAGTTTTTCCAGGCGCCGGTGCGCGAGAACCTCGAGATACTCGACCGCGTCGGCGGTGGCGACTCGTTCGCTTCGGGACTGATTTACGGTCTGTTGACTGGACGAGGCCCGCAATGGTCGGTCGAATGTGGAGCGGCGCATGGCGCGCTGGCGATGACGACGCCGGGCGACACCACGATGGCGACACTCGCCGAAGTGGAGCGCGTGATGAAGCGCGGGACCGCGCGCGTGGACCGTTGATCGCAAGGCATTCGTTCTGTGTCTTTTGTGCCTTTTTGTGGCTATGAACAAAGCTGAAGTCATTCAAACCATACGAGAAACCGGAATCATTCCCGTGGTGCGCGCGAGGTCTGCGGACGAAGCGATGCAGGCGATTGACGCGATTCGCGAAGGCGGGATTTCAATCCTCGAGATCACGATGACTGTTCCCGGCGCCGTCGGCGTGATCGAACAGGTCTCGAAGCGTTACGGTTCGGACGCGCTGGTCGGCGCGGGCACCGTGCTCGACGGCGAAACGGCGCGCGCGTGCATCCTCGCCGGCGCGCGGTTCGTAGTGAGCCCGTCGCTGAACCTCGAGACGATCGAGATGTGCCGTCGTTACGGAACCGCCGTGATGCCCGGCGCGCTGACGCCGACCGAAGTGGTCCAGGCGTGGTCCGCGGGCGCTGATTTCGTGAAGGTGTTTCCGGCAGGTGCGGTCGGAGGCGCGAGTTACATCAAGTCATTGAAAGCGCCGTTCCCGCAGATCGAGCTCGTTCCGACGGGCGGTGTTTCGTTGAAGACGGCGGCGGACTTCATCAAAGCCGGCGCGAGTGCGTTGGGCGTGGGCGCTGATCTCGTCGATGTGCAGGCGATTCGCGACGGAAAACAGAGCGTGATTACCGAACGCGCGCAGGAGTTTGTGCGTATCGTCCGAGAGGCGCGAAACCCTTAACCACAAAAAGGCACAAAAGACACAAAAGGCACAAAAAGTAAGTAGACAGGTGAGGGGCATCTTTAGAGCGTGCGTGAGTACCGCAGTAAAGTTTGCGTGACTACCCTGCCTGTTTCGATCCCTCTGTGCCTTTTGTGTCTTTTGTGCCTTTTTGTGGTTACTGTTCTTCTTCCTCTTCCTGTGCTTTCTGCGCGAGCATCAGGTGGTCGCGCATCGCGTCGCGCGCGGCTTCCGGATTGCGATCGCGAATCGCGCGATAAATCGCGCGGTGCATCTCCGCCGACTCCTTCAGGTCGCGCGCGCGGTTCACCGTTTTCTTGCGCGTTTCGAAAAGGATGGTAGCGACCATGTTCATGAGCGCCGTGAGGATGCGGTTGCCCGACGCGGCCGCGACTGTTTGATGAAACCGCATGTCGTGAACGAGAAACTGTTCCGGCTCGTCGAGCGATGCAAACATGCCCGTGATCTCCTCGGACATCTCCGCCATCTCTTCGCCGGTCGCACGCTCCGCCGCCAACGCCGCGATCGCCATCTCCAGCGAACGCCGCGCCTCGAACATCTCCGCCGGCGTGAACCGTTGCAGCGAAGCCATCAAACGCAACGCGCTGCTGTCGAGCGCCGGCGGACCTTCAGCTTCGACGACGAACGTTCCCGCGCCGCGCCGTGGTTGCAACACGCCGACTGCCGCGAGCGAACTGATCCCCGCGCGCAGCGTCGGACGGCTGACGCCGAGCTGCTTCGCTAAGTCTCTCTCCGGCGGCAGTCGATCTCCCGGACGCAGCTCGCCGCGATGAATCATTTCGCGAAGCTGCGTAACGACTTCCTCGAAAGTCGTCCCGCGCCGCTCCGCATCGATGGTCTTGAACATGTTGGCGTTTGATTCGCTCATCTCGTCCTGACTTCTGGGTTAATTGTAAGTTCCCACGCTCGCTTATTGAAGCTGGGATGGCTTGCGCGGGTCGCCGGTTGATTGCCGGGCCGCGCTTTCCATCTCAGTCGCCGCGAGCAGCAGCGCGCCGACACCCTTGGGATCGTTGGTCACGACTTTCTCGCTCAGGTAATACTCGTAACTGCCGTCGCGATAAGGGTTTCCGCCCAGGCCCGCGACGCTCACCGTACCTTCGAGGTTGAGCTGTCCTTTGGCGTCAGTCCTCAGAAACTCCTGCGCGATTCCGCGATATCCGTTCTCCGCCACGCGGAAATATTTCGCGGGCAAATAGCCGAGCCGCGCGCTCTTCGCGAGCGCGTAGACAAACATGCACGCCGCCGACGACTCGAGGTAGTTTCCTTTCGCGCCGGCTTTGTCCATCACCTGATACCAAAGACCCGAACTCGGCTCCTGGTACTTCGCAATCGCTTCCGCGAGTCGATTGAAGATCGCGATCAGCTCCGCGCGCTGCGGGTGCTTTTGCGGGAAGTAGTCGAGCGTGTCGACGAGGGCCATCGCGTACCAGCCCATCGCGCGTCCCCAGAAGTGTGGCGAGCGTCCTGTTTCCGGATTGGCCCAACGTTGCTTTCGCGATTCATCCCAGCCGTGATAGAGCAAGCCGGTCTTGTCGTCGCGCGAGTGACGTTCCATCAGGATGAACTGCTTCGCGATGTCGTCGAACGCGGCAGGCTCGTTGAACGTCGCGGCCCACTCGGCGTAGAACGGCTCGCCCATGTAAAGACCGTCAAGCCACATCTGGTACGGATAGATCTTCTTGTGCCAGAAGCCGCCGTCGGAAGTGCGCGGGTGCGTCTTCAACTGTTCGCGCAGCAGCCCTGCGGCTTTTCTGTACTTCTCCTGCTTCGTCTCTTTGTAGAGCAGGAGCAGCACGCGGCCCGGCAGGACGTGATCGATGTTGTACTCGTCGATGGCGTACGTGCGGATCGTGCCGTCGTCGTTGACGAAGTGGTCCATGCTCTGCTGGATGAATTCGAAGTAGCGTTTGTCGCCGGTGTTGTTCCAAACGCGCTCGATGCCTTTTAAGACGAGACCGTGATCGTAGGTCCATTTGGCCGGATAGCCTGACTCCTTCTTCGCTGCGTCTCGCCAGAGCGCCGTCATCGCCGTGGCGGCGACGCGTTCGGAGATCGGCAACGTCGAGGCGATGTTGTCGACTGAGCGTCCGTTGATCTTGACGTTATCGACGACCGCGTCTTTCACGTTCTTGACGATACTTCCGGATGCGACGTTGTCGAACGTGCAGTTGGACAGACGAAGATCGATGACGGGCGCGTCCGGCAAGCCCTGGACATCGACGGCGTACTTGCTCTTGCCGCTGCGAACGTTTTCAACGGTGTAGTTGCGCACGACGGGCGTGAACGATCCTTTCGCGCCCTCTTCGTAGTTGAAGTCGATCGTGATCACGGCGTGGGCGACCTGTCCGATCTCGATGTTACGGAAGTGAAGGTTTTCGAGCAGACCGCCGCGCATCGCGTTGTTCTTCACGCGCAGAGCGTGGTCGAGGTTGGGACTGTCGAGCCGGCAGTTCTCCGCGAACAGATTGCGCACGCCGCCCGAGATCTCGCTGCCGACGGTGATGCCGCCGTGGCCGTCTTTCATCTGGCAGCCCTGCACGATGATGTTCTCGGTGGGCGTTTTCAGACGCCGTCCGTCCGCGTTGCGTCCTGACTTGATTGCGATGCAGTCGTCGCCAGTGTCGAAGTAGCAGTCTTTGATCAGCACGTCAGAACACGATTCGGGATCGCAGCCGTCGTTGTTTGGTCCATGCGAGCTGATGTGAACGTTCTGGACAATCACGTTGCGGCAAAGGACGGGATGAATTTCCCACATCGGCGAGTTTTTGATCGTGACGCCGTCGATCAGCACGTTCTGGCAGCGATACGGTTGAATGAACTGCGGCCTCAGATAGTGGCCGTCGCCGAAGATGCGTTCGCTGACGGGGACGCCTTTTTCCGCCATGCCCAACAATGCGTTTCGATCCGGACGCTGCTGGCCCATGCCCTCTTTCCAGCCGTAAGCAGGACGCCCGTTCCATGGCCACCAGTGTTCGTTGTCGCTTTGTCCGTCGAGAGTGCCTTTGCCGGTGATCGCGATGTTGCGCTGTTCGAAGGCGTAGATGAAAGGCGAGTAGTTGAACAGTTCGACGCCTTCCCAGCGCGAGAAGACGACGGGCAGATAGTGTTTCGGATCCTGGCTGAACTTGATCGTCGCGCCTTCCGAGACTTCAAGATTCACGTTGCTCTTCAGGTGAATCGCGCCCGTGAGATACGAACCCGCGGGCACGACAACTCGGCCGCCGCCCGCCTTCGCACATTGATCGATCGCGCGGCGAAACGCAGCAGTGCAGTCCGTTTTGCCGTCGCCTTTGGCGCCGAAACGGTTGAGATAGAAAGTGCGGTTGGCGAACCGAGGCGGCTTGATGCGTTCGATAATCGAAGGCATCACGGTTTCCCATGGGCTCGCCGCGCCCGCGCGCGCCGGCTGCGTCGCGATCAAACGTGGCGCGACGGCGATCGCTGCTCCGCCCAGCAACAGGTCTTTAATGAACTCGCGTCGTGTTGTCATCTCGCTTTTTTCGCCAGGCTGGATAATCGGTGTTCAATAGTTTTGCGGCACCATCAACGTACCATGCGTAACCTGTTC
>DASURS010000099.1:0-11605 GCA_036279935.1 Pyrinomonadaceae bacterium | reverse complement strand
TTTTGATCTCGACTGCGGCGGTTGAGTAAGCGAACAGGATGCGTTTGTTTGGCTCGGGCGGCGGAATGTGGATGTTGCGGAAGTTCGAGCGGCCCTGTTCGTCGAACGTCACCCACGCTTCGAAGCCTTCGATCTTGAGGTCTCGCAGGTTGATGTTGCGTTGCAGGTTGAGCGCGTAGAGGTCTTCGATCCTGATCGTGGCGACGAGTTTATCGATCTTTCCGAGTTGCGCTCCCGTTTGCGCGTCGTAGAGCTCGACGCCCGACATCGTCACGGTTTGCGGCGGAACGTCAGCGTGAAACTCGCGAATCTCCGCGCGAATACCGTAGTTTGCGAACGTCCGTTTGATCTGGTTGGCGATGTAACGATCGACGAATCCGAGCCGGTAGAGAAAGAACCCGATCACGATCAATGCCAGCACGCCGATGGCGAGGATCAATCCGGCGAGAATCGCGTGACGCCGCGTGAAGTAGCGCCAACGTGTTTTCACCGAGGGCTTCTCAGGTGTGGGTTGAGGAAGATCTTGCGAATTATCCGTGTTCTTAGGATCGTCTACACTCATAACACACAGCCGCCGTGCAACAACTCAGGGAACTTGAATGCTTGAGGGAGAGACCGAACAGGTGTCAGCTTTATACTGCACCGCCTACACGGATTTTAAATGCTGGACCACCGCGTTCGGATGGCCGAAACGCTCAGGTTCGTTGCTCTGTGTTGTCGAGGTCTCGCGCCTGCTGGTCCTTAACGGAGGCAGGCTCACCCAGGGGCACATTGCCGGCAACAGAAAGCTCAAAACCTTCCAGAGCTGCCACTTTGGGGGGATGATTCGATAGAAGCAATATCCGCCGCAACCCCAGGTCGTGGAGAATCTGGGCGCCCACGCCGTAGTCGCGATCCACTCCGTAACCCGTTTCCAAACTCGCCTCTCGCTTATTCAGCCTGCTCTCCTGCATCAGGTTGTACGTACGCAACTGATTGACCAAATCCAGGCTGTGCTCGCGTTGGCGAAGGTACAAGACCACGCCGCGCGCCGCCGCGGCGATCTTTTCGAGCGCCGTGTGAAGCTGAAAACCGGTGTCGTCGATCAGCGAGCCGAACATGTCGCAGGTCACGTTTTCGGTGTGGACGCGGACGAGCACCGGGTCGTCAGTTCGCACGTCGCCCATCACCATCGCGAGGTGTACGTCGCCGTTGATTATGTTTTCGTACGCAATCGCGCGGAACCGTCCGTAAACCGTCGGCAGATCAGTCTCGACGACGCGACGCACCAGCATCTCCTTGCGGATGCGATAACGCACGAGGTCCGCGACGGTGATCGTCTTGAGGTCGTGCTGCGCGGCGAAGACTTCGAGCTGCGGGAGACGCGCCATCGTGCCGTCTTCGTTCATGATCTCGCAGATCACGCCGGCCGGGTAAAGACCGGCGATACGCGCCATATCGACGCTGGCTTCGGTTTGACCGGGACGAACGAGGACGCCGCCGTTCTTGGCGCGCAAGGGAAAAATGTGACCGGGACGAGCGAGATCCTGCGGACGCGAGTTTGCATCGACGGCGACGAGAATCGTCGTCGCGCGGTCGGCGGCGGAGATTCCGGTCGTGATGCCGCGACGGGCGTCGATCGAGACCGTAAACGCCGTGCCGAGATATGAAGTGTTGTCGGCGACCTGTGTGGTCAGGTGCAGTTCGTCGCAGCGCTCCTCGGTGAGCGGCAAACAGATGAGGCCGCGGGCGTGCCGGGCCATGAAGTTGATGATTTCCGGCGTGACCTTTTCCGCCGCACACACGAGATCGCCTTCGTTTTCACGATCTTCGTCGTCGACAATGATGATCATGCGCCCGTCGCGAATGTCGGCGACGGCTTCTTCGATGGTAGCGATAGCCACGAAAGTTATGTTAACCGAAAGCCCGAAATTGATAAACCATCCGCTCTACCTGTGTTCAACCAGGCGTTCAACGTATTTCGCGATGACGTCGACTTCGAGGTTCACGCCGTCGCCCGGCTTCAACTGCGACAGATTGGTGACTTCCCACGTTTTCGGAATAATGGCGATTTCGAAATAGTCGTCGGTGAGCCCGGCAATCGTCAGGCTGATGCCCTCGACCGCCACCGAGCCTTTGAAAACGAGATAACGCCCGATCTCTTTCGGATAGCCGATGCGAAGCGTCCATGACTCGCCGTGATCCTCGACGCCGAGGAATGTACCTCGCGCGTCGACGTGTCCCTGAACGATGTGCCCGCCGAGACGCGTTGCCGGCGTGACGGCTCGTTCGAGATTGACTGGCGTGCCGGCGGCCAGGTTGCCGAGCGTCGAACGCAGTAGCGTTTCGCGCGAAACGTCCGCGGCGAAAGAGTCAGGTTGGATGTCGAGCGCAGTTAGACAAACGCCGTTGACGGCGATCGAGTCGCCGTGGTTCGTGCCTTCGGTGACGATGCGCGCGCTAATAACGATGCGCGCGTTCTCGCCGCGCATTTCGACGCTGCGGACAGCGCCAAGCTCTTCAATGATCCCGGTGAACATATTTCATCATTCGTTCAAAAACGGATTCGATCGACAGTCCGGTTGAATCGACGACGATCGCGTCGTCGGCGATCTTCAACGGCGAATCGGCGCGCGTTGAATCGCGCTGGTCGCGTTCGATCATCTCCGCGAGTGTTTGCTCAAACGTGACGCTTCCGTTCGTCACGACGTCTTCTTTGAAACGGCGGTCGGCGCGCTCTTCCGGCGCCGCGGTCAGAAAGAACTTGATGTCCGCGTCGGGAAAGACGACCGTGCCGATGTCGCGGCCGTTCAGGACCGCGCCGCGTTTCGCCATCTCACGCTGCCGCGCGACCATCGCGCGTCTGACTCCCGGAATGCTCGAAACGATCGACGACATCTCCGTCACCGATTCGGTGCGAATCTGTTCCGTGACGTCTTGTCCGCCCAGCGACACCTTCAACGAATCCGGATCGCCTTCAAGATCGATGTTGGCGGTTTGGGCCAACTCCGTCACGCCGTCCTTGTCGGCCGGATCGAGCGCTGCTTCGATGACGGCAAGTGCGACCGCGCGGTACATCGATCCCGTGTCGATATACAAAAGGTTCAAAGCTCGCGCCAGCATGCGGCCTAAAGTTGACTTGCCGGATCCGGACGGACCGTCGATGGCGATGATCATGGCGTGCGTCTTTGGACTTTGGTCTTTGGTCTTTGGTCTTTGGTCTTTGAGATCTGAGATCTCAGATCTGAGATCTCAAAGACCCTTCTCACACAAAAGCCGCGAAGACTTCGTTCGACATCAACGCTCCGTTGCGAGTCAGTCTGATGAGGTCGCCGTCAAACTCGAGCAGGCCCGCTTCGCGAAAACGATCCAGATCGTCACGGTGCTCGGTGCGTAGATCGACGCCAAACGTTTCGCTGTACTCGCGCAGATCGACGCCGCGCATCATTCGCATCCCGAGGAACAGCGCTTCCGCACGCAGATCGACGTCCGTCAGCTCGTGCTGTTCGACGATCGGCGACGTGCGTTGCTCGACAGCTTCGACGTAGCGCAGCACGTCGCGTTGATTGGACCACCGTCGCATCGGTTTACTCAATGAGGCGTCAAACGAGTGCGCGGAACAGCCGAAACCGAAATACGGCGCGCCCGTCCAGTACTTCGTGTTGTGACGCGAGCTGAAACCGGGTTTGCAGAGGTTCGAGATCTCGTAGTGCTCGTAACCGGCCGCGGCGGCCCGCTCGAGCATCCATTCATACATCTCGGCGGCAAGATCTTCGTCGGGTTTAGGCTGTAGTCCGCGACGGATGTGCTCGGCAAGCGGAGTTCCGGAGTGGACCTCGAGCAGGTAGAACGAAAGGTGCTCCGGTTGCAAATTGAGCGCTCGGTCGACGTTCTCCTGCCAACGTGCGAGTGTTTGTCCAGGCAGACCGGCGATCAGGTCGAAACTGACGTTCTCGAAAGCCGCGGCGCGCAATTCGTGAAACGTTTGCAGCGTGTCGGCGGACGTGTGCGAACGACCCAACCGCGCCAGCTCACCGTCATCGAACGTCTGCGCGCCGAAGCTCGCGCGGTTGATTCCCAGATCTCTGAACGCGCGCAGCCCATCGGGCGTGACGGTCCCGGGATTCATCTCCATTGTGACTTCGGAATGCGGCTGGACCGCGAATCGTTCGTGGACCGTCGAGAGAATGCGATCGAGTTGCGCCGGCGTCAGTAACGAAGGCGTGCCGCCTCCGAAATAGATCGTGTCGATCTGTCGTCCTGCATACGCTGACGCCGCGATCTCGTCAACAAGCGCGTTAACGTATCGTTCCGCAAGCTCCGTTTGATAAAGGCCCGTGGCGAAGTCGCAATACGAACAGCGCGAACGGCAAAACGGGATATGAATATATAGACCGGCGTAATTCATTGAGATTTCAACCGATAATAACACGCGGCTGTGTATGATTTCTTTTTAGGTTGTATCGTTTTCAGAACTGTCAGCGCAAACAGAGTGTTGTGATTTGCGCGGTTTCGAAATGGCACGCGTGTTGTTTATTGGGTAAGTGGCAGATGTTAATCACCAACGGGAGGGATGGATAACATGGCACATGACAGAATGACGGACGATAACGCCGAACGGAACATGGGACGCGCGGGCAAGGCTGACGATATGGACAACCAGGACTTCGGCCAACGGTCACCCGGACGCCACCAGCAGAATGATCCACAGACCGGACAGAAAGGTGCGGGCCAGAAGAACAATCCACTCGAAGACGATGACTTCAGCCCGGGCGGCAACCGGCCGAATCAGACACGACAGTCCGACGCCGAGCGCGATCAGGACAGGTAAATCAGCTCTCTTCTCTACTGCTTCAGGTCCGTGTCGTCACGCGACGGCACGGACCTATTTTTATTTGATCCGGCGCGTGCTTCCGTCGCCGCTGATCGACTTGCTCATCGAGCGCGAGATGCGTTCCGCTTCCGCCATCACGCGCAACACGTTTTCGCCGAGCACTTTTCTGATCTCGCGCTCGCTGTAACCACGCTTCAACAGTTCGTACGTGATGTTCGGCAACATCGAAACGTCCTTCGCGCCTTCGGGCATATCGTTCGCGCCGTCGAAGTCCGCGCCGATGCCGACATGATCGATGCCCGCGACTTTAATGATGTGTTCGAAATGATCGATCAGCTTCGAGAGTGGCAGCGGTGGCAACGGGTTCGCCTGCTCGAGTTTGTCACTCTCCTCCGCGAGCCGCTCAGGATCGTCTTTGTATTTCTCGTCGAGTGCATCCTGTTGCGCTTTGAGTCGCTTGTCGCGCGCCTGGCTTTGCGGCGTCACCGTTTTCGTATCGACGAACGCGCTGTAGAAGTTGACCTGGACTACACCACCGTTCTTCGCGATGCGTCGCAGCAGATCGTCCGGAATGTTGCGCGACATGTCGCTCAACGCCCGTGCTGACGAATGAGAAGCGATGATCGGCGCCTTGGAAACGTCGAGCGCGTCGCTCATCGTCTCGTCTGAAACGTGAGAAACATCGACGAGCATTCCCAGGCGGTTCATCTCGCGCACGACCTCGCGGCCGAAGTCGTTCAAGCCGCCGTACTTCTTCTCGCCGCGGCCCGCATCGGCCCAGTTGTTCGTGTTGTTCCACGTCAGTGTCATGTAGCGGACGCCGAGACGATAGAACTCGCGTAACGTCGGCAGCGAGTCTTCAATCGCGTGCCCGCCTTCGATGCCGAGCAACGCGGCGATCTTGCCCTGTCGTTTCGCGCGGCGGATGTCGGCGGCCGTTGTTGCGAGCATCAGATCCCGCGGATGGCGTTCGACGGCGCGATAGACAGCATCGATCATGTCCAGCGTGCGCCGCGTTGAGCCGCCGTGCTGGACGTACCAGGGGCGCACGTAGAGCGAGAAGAACTCCGCGGTCAGTCCGCCCTGTTTCATGCGCGCGATGTTGGTGCGATACGGCGCCGGCGGCTCACCGCCGAGATCGTAGTAGTTGTTGGTCATCGGCGTCGTCACGTCGTTGTGCGTGTCGATGACGATGGCGCGACGATGAATTTGCAGGGCGCGTTGCCAGAGCTTCTCGTCACGCGGCGGCGCGTCCTGGCCGTAAATCACATAAGGAAACAAGATCAGGCAAATTAGGCAGAATAAGTTTTTGGGCGTCATGAGGTCACTCATAGTGCGAACCGGTGGCGGGCGTCAAGCATTATCTGTGGTCAGCCACGTTGCCGCTCGGCTTGCCGGAGCATTATGATTCGGGGCGTCATGTCGATACTTATCGCCGAAGACAACATGGCCCAGCGCCACTACCTGCGCGAGATTCTGGAGAAGGAGTTTCCCTCGCACGTGCCCGTCTTCGAGGCCGGCGACGGCGAGGAGACAGTCAAACTCGCGCTCGACGAACGACCCGAAGTCTGCATTCTCGACATCCAGATGCCCAAGCTGTCGGGCGTGAAAGCCGCGCGCGCGATCTGGCGTGAGTTTCCGACCGCACGAATCATCTTCTGGACGCAGTTTCCGCACGAGATCTACATCAACGAGATCCGCAAGATCGTCAAGTCAGTCGATCCACCGCCGGCCTACGGCTTTATTCACAAGAACAATCCGGAGTCGCGCTTTCTGCGCTTCGTCGCGGCGGTGCTGGAAGACGGCGCCGACATGATCGATCCGGCGTTTAAGGATTCGTTCAAGCGTCCGCTGCTGACCGAGTTTGAAGCGGAGGCGCTCTACTATCTCGCGCTCGGGCTTTCAAACTGGGCCATCGCGCGCAAGTGTTCGCTGAGTCTGCGCGGCGTCGAAAGCCGGCTCGCAACGCTTTACGAAAAACTCTTCGTCAGCGTCGCCGAAGGCACGGAGCAGGAAGCGTACGAGAAACTAGCCTACAACATTCGCACGCGCGCATTTTTCGAAGCGCTGCGCCGCGGCCTGCTGAACAGCGACGAGCTCGAAAAGGCCGCCCACGATCTCGAAGCCTGGCTGCAAAAGGACCAGAAACGTTTCAACGAGGAACAGAAACGAGAAGCAGCAGGCCAAAAGAAAAACCAGCGATAAGGCGGATGCTTATGAGCAGATCACAATGGTTAATACCTATTGTCGTCTGCTTCTTCCTCGCCGGCCTGCTGCTTGGCAACTCCTTGTCAGCGCAAACAGGTGAACCGCAACCGCAGGCATCACCCTCGCCTTCACCGTCACCATCTCCATCGCCGTCGCCCACGCCAATCACGGGACTGCATCAGTGGGGCGCGGTCACGTTGTTTCATGGCCTGCCTTCCGATCGCGTTCGCGCCATCGCGCAAACCGGCGACGGCGCGATGTGGTTCGGCACCGAAGCCGGCCTCGCAAAGTTTGACGGCCGTCGCACGCAAACGATCAACGATCAGTCATTGCCTTCAGGACGAGTTTTAGCGCTGCAACCTGACCAGGACGGCACGCTGTGGGTCGGCACAGAAACCGGCGCAGCGTGGTTCAACGGCCGCGAGTTTGTGAAGGTTTATGAGACCGCGAACCAGACTGTCTCCTCGATCGCTATCGCGGAAAAGAACGTCGCCGTGATGGCCACGGAGCAAGGGCAGGTGTTTGAGTCGCGTGTGAAGATGGTTTCGACGACGGTCGACGAAGAGACAATCACGCGGCCGGTCGTCGAGAGCCGTTCGCTGTTGAATCAACCGCTCGAAAGCGCCGATCGCGAACGTCCCGGACCGCTACAGATCACCAGCATCAACCTGTTCGACGGCCGCGTGCTAATCGGCACGCTGAGCCGCGGGTTGATGGAAGTGCAGAACGGTGAAGCCAAGGCGGTGCAGATGCGTCCGATGGTCTATTTCATCAACGCCATCGAACGCGACAAGGAAGGACATCTCTGGACGGCCACACGCGCGAAGAAAGAAGAGGCAGGCGCGTTGAGCGGCGATGCGCCCGCGAATTTGAAACGTACCGAAGCGCCGACGGGCCCAGTATTGTCGTTGAAATCGATTGACGACCAGATGTGGATCGGCACGGACGGGCGCGGCGTGTTTCGAGTCTCGCCGTCGAAGACGCAACGCTTCACGTTCGACGGTACCGCCGGCGGTTTGCGTTCGGATCACGTCTACGCGATCTTTCCGGATCGCGAAGGCGTCATCTGGTTCGGAACGGATCGCGGCGTCTGCCGTTTCGATCCGCAAGCGCCGCGCGTCGAGTCGGTCGGCGACAGCAGCGAGACCAATTTCGTTCGCACGCTCTATCAGACGAGCAACGGCCGAACGATGGCGGGCACAAACCGCGGGCTGTTCGTTTACGACGCAAAAACGTCGTCATGGATCAACGTTCCCGGTCTGGGGACGAACATCATTTACGCTATCGCGGAAGATAAATTGCAGCGTTTGCTGGTCGCGGCCGTCAGCGGGTTCTACGTCGGGTCAAGAGGACCGGACGAACAGGCGTTCACGCGAATCGAAGCCGGTTCCGTCAATCCGGACGGCGTCGGCAGCGTGCGCGCGATTACGCAGTTTCGCGGCGCAACGTACTACGCGGTCTTCGGACGCGGCATCGAGCGCATGGACGGCGGCCGCGCAAGCCTCGCATGGCCCAACTCGATAGCGCGCGAAGCCATCAGCCTGCTCGCCGACGACGACAATCGCCTGCTGATCGGCACTGCAAAAGACGGCGTGCTCGTGTCAGACGACGGCAAAGCGATTCGTGAAGAGCCGGCGTTTGCGGCGTTGAAAGGATCTGCCGTTCGTTCGATGGCGCGGACGCCGGATGGATCGCTGTGGTTCGGGGCGTCCGCCGGAGTTTACGTTTGTCAGCCATCGCGCGAGTGCGCGCTGATCGTGCCGAACGTCGATGCGCGTTTCGTGTTCGCGTCCGACAAGGCGAACGAGATCTGGTGCGGCACGCGCGGCAACGGGTTGCTGAAGATACTGCTCGACCCGATTGTTGGGCCAGTCTCGGCCGAGCTCGATTCCGAACAGGGACTGCCGTCACAGAACGTCTTCGCCGTCTTGCCGCAACACACGCCAGACGGTAACGACACGCTATTGATCGCGACCAACCGCGGCGTCGCTCGTTACACACCCGGCCGGTTCGCGCCGTCGCTGTCCGTCAACCGCATCCTCAGCAAACGCGTACACGCGCCTTCCGAACTGCAAGCGGGGCTCGACCTCGAATACCCGCAGAACAGTCTGCTGCTCGACGTGACCGCGATCAGCAGCCGCACGTTTCCGGAGCAGTTTCAGTACGCGTTTACGCTGGTCGACAGCAACGGCCAGCAGGTGAAAGAGAAACTGTCGCGCGAGCCGCAGTTCACGATGGAAGGGTTGAAGCCGGGCAAGTACACGGTAACGGCGCGCGCGTTTACGAAAGACCTCACCGCTTCCGAACCGTTAAGTTTTTCATTCACAGTTGCACACGCACCTTTCCCCTGGACGTCGACGGCGTTAGCGATCCTGCTCGCACTCGCGCTGCTCGCCTTGCTTTGGGCCATACTCGAACGACGCCGGATCGTCGCCACCAGCGCGAAGCTCGTAGACGCCAACCGCGAGCTCGCGGACGCGCGTTTGGACCTCGCCAACGAAGCCGAACGCGAGCGACGCCGCATCGCGCGCGACCTGCACGACCAAACGCTCGCGGACCTTCGCCATCTCGCGTTGTTGACCGACCAGATCAAGCCGAACGGCGATTCGTCCGGCAAACAAACGTCGACGTTGCGCAACGAGATCGAAACTATCTCTCACGAGGTGCGCCGCATCTGCGAAGACCTCAGCCCGTCCGTGTTGCAGAACGTCGGTTTCGCAGCAGCGCTCGAATTTGCGCTGTCGCACGCGGTGCAGGATGCGCCGGTTGAAAAGCGTTTCGAATACGAGTTTCACTGTGACGAGACGATCGAAGAACAAAGCCAACTCCCGCCGAGCGTGCAGATGCAGATCTATCGCATCGTGCAGGAAGCCGTGAACAACATCTGGCGTCACGCGGCGGCGACTGAAGTGAAGATGTTCGTCGAGTCGTCGCCGGCGGGCGATTTTTCGTTGCGCATCGAGGACAACGGACGTCCGTTCAACTCGCTCAACAACAACAGCTCCGAAGGGCGCGGATTGCCAAACATGAAAGCCCGCGCGGCGCTGATCGACGCGCACATCTCGTGGCAGCCGCGCGAAAACGGCGGCACGGTTTTCACGCTCACTCGAACATCATGATTGAAATTGACATCGCCGTAAGGATGGCTAAATCCGTCGTGGCGCTGGAATCGACCGTCATCGCGCACGGTCTGCCACGTCCCTTGAATCTCGAAACTGCGCAGAAGCTTGAAGCAATCGTCAGCCATTCAGGCGCGATGCCGGCGACTGTCGGCATCATCGGCGGGAAATTGAAAGTCGGGCTGGAAGCTGACGAGATCCGCAAGCTCGCCGAAGACGACAACATCCGAAAGGTCAGCACTCGCGATCTCCCGCTCGCCGTCGCACAAAAATGGGATGGCGCGACCACCGTCGCCACGACCTGCTGGCTCGCGCATCGTGCGGGCGTGAACGTCTTCGCCACTGGCGGCATCGGCGGTGTGCATCGCGGATCGTTGCCCGACGTCTCAGCCGATCTTCCGGAACTGGCCCGGACGCCGATCGTCGTCGTCTGTTCGGGCGCCAAGATCGTGCTCGACTTGCCCGCCACGCGCGAATGGCTCGAAACGCACGGCGTGACCGTCGTCGGTTATGAATGCGACGAGTTTCCGGCGTTCTATTCGCGTCGCAGCGGTCTTCCGGTCGACGCGCGCGTAAACACGGCCGCGGAGGTCGCCGCGATCTTTCGCGCGCAACGCGAATTGGGAATCGGATCGGCGCTGCTGGTAACAGTGCCCGTGCCGGAGCAGTTCGAAGTTCCTCACGAACAACTAAACGCCGTTCTCGATCAGGCGTTGGAGAGTGCGGAGCGCGGTGGGATAACCGGCCGCGAATTGACACCATTTCTGCTGGGCCAGATGGCGGAGCGCAGCAGCGGCGTCACTTTGCGTGCGAACGTCGCGCTGCTCGAAAACAACGCCCGCGTCGCCGCGCAGATTGCCCTGACTCTGAGATCTCAAATCTAAGATCTGAGATCTCAAACCTTTGTGCTACTCTCTATCCACGCTATAAAAATTCGGAGGGAATCATGGCCGACGATAACGGAAAGAAGTGTAAAAACCCGAGCTGCACCTGTCCGCCGCAAGAGGGCGGCAAGTATTGCAGCGCGTCCTGCGAAGGCGCAGGTAATACGATCGAGATTGATTGTGACTGCGGTCACGAGGCGTGCGGCGGAAATTTCTAAGATCGGATTTACGCAGACTCGCCGAAGAGGTCGATAAATTGTGAGGCGAGTCTTGGGCCAGTGGCTTCGTCTTCGTGCTTGAAGAACACGAACGCAGTCTTCCAATCCTGGGCCTTCATCCGCTTAATCCATTCGCGCAACTGGGCGGTCGTGTACTCAACGCGCCGCAAACGCAGGTAGCCCCAATCGGCTGTCCGCTCGATATGGCTGGCCGGCAAGTCGTCTGTGTCGGAGACGCAGAGGGCGCGGTTCTGGCTGCGCAGCAACTGGATCACGTCGTCGTCGAACCATGCCGGATGCCGAAACTCGAACGCGGACGGAGGATCGGCGGGCAGTTGGTTGAGAAAGGTCTCGAGGCGATCG
>DASURS010000098.1:0-12327 GCA_036279935.1 Pyrinomonadaceae bacterium | reverse complement strand
CACGCACCGCGCGCAGTCGTGCGCACTCGCTACAAAAGCGAGATCCGCAACGAGGTGCTGCGCGAGTTACTGCCGGACGCGGTCAATAACGCCATCATCGAACACTCACTCAACGCCATCGGTGAGCCTGACGTCAATCTTGAAGACGAAGAAACACTGGCTCGCCTCGGCGAAGAACCGCTCAAGGTGAAAGTCGGCGTCGAGGTTTTTCCCGAGATCACGCTCGACAACTATAAAGGACTCGAAATCGAGCGACGCCTGCGGCCCATCACCGACGAAGACGTCAACACGACGATCGAAAACCTTCGCCAGGCGTCCGCTACGATGGAACCTGTTGAGGATCGCGCTTCGGAGCTCGGCGACACCGTAACCGTGAATGCCGTCGGCAAGATCGTCGATGAACCGGAGGCGGAAGAGATCCGCGCCGACGACGTCGAAGTCGTGCTTGGCGGTCCGAACGTGCAACCTGAGTTCACCGAGAACCTGACCGGCGTCAGAGCAGACGAGCAGAAGACGTTTCTCGTCGACTATCCTGCTGACTTCAGCACCGCCGCACTCGCGGGTAAGAAAGTCGAGTATGTAACGGACATCACATCAGTGCGCCGCAGAGAACTTCCGGAGATCGACGACGAGTGGGCCAAGAGCATCGGCGAAGAGTTTGAGACAGTCGCGATTCTGAGAGAGAAGGTCCGCGAAGATCTCGAAAACAGAGCTAAGGGCGAGTCGGAGGAGCGCCTTCGCGGAGAGCTGCTGCGCAAGCTCGTCGCGGCTCATTCATTCGAAGTGCCGGAGAGCCTCGTCGAAAAACAGACGAATTATCTTTTTGAAAGCGTGCTGCGCAACATGATGTCGCGCGGGATCGATCCGCGCACGCAACAGGTAAATTGGGAAGGCGCGCGCAACGAAATGAGGGGCCAGGCGCAGAACGACGTGCGCGCCACCTTGCTGATGGATCGCATCGCGGAAGCCGAGAGCATCACTGTTTCAAATGAAGAAGTTGAAGCAGAGATCGAAGCGATGGCACAGATGTCGCGACAACCGAAAGAGCAATTACGGGCTGCCTTGACAAAGAATGGAGGCGAACGTAGCATCGCGCAAAGATTGCGCAATCGTAAAGCGCTGGAGTTGTTGGTTGAAAACGCACAGATAACTGACGCGGAATGGATCGACCCGCGTGAAGCAAACACGAAGGCCGAACCAGAAGAAGCGTCCGAAGCAAGCGCGGCAACAACGAACGAATAGCCGATGAGTTTCGTGCTTGTACTTTGTAGTTGGTGATACAAAGAACAAAGCTCCAGGTTCAAAGAACAAAAGCACCAAGCTCCTTGAGAGGTTTAGAGATTCTATGGCTTTAGTCCCCATGGTGGTTGAGCAGACTTCGCGAGGCGAACGAGCGTTCGACATCTACTCGCGACTGCTGAAAGACAACATCATTTTCCTGGGTACCCCGATCGACGATCAGATTGCCAACCTTATCGTAGCCCAACTGCTGTTTCTCGAAGCTGAAGATCCCGAAAAGGACATCAACCTTTATATCAATTCACCTGGTGGCTCGATCACCGCGGGAATGGCGATCTACGACACGATGCAATTCATCCGCCCCGACGTCACGACGATCTGCGTCGGACAATGCGCGTCGATGGGCGCCCTGTTACTAGCAGCAGGAGCGAAAGGTAAGAGGTTCGCACTTCCCAACTCCCGAATCCTCATCCACCAGCCATCGGGTGGTTCGCAAGGTCAGGCAACAGACATCCGCATCCAGGCCGAAGAGATCCTGCGCATGCGCGAGCTCACGTCGCAGATCATCGCCAAGCACACCGGCCAGTCGTACGACACGGTCGAGCGAGACGTTGAACGCGACAAAATTATGTCTGCCATGCAGGCCAAAGAATATGGTTTAATAGACGAGGTCATCGCGCACCGGGAATAGAGACATTCCACGCGATTCCCCAAAGGAGCTTTCACTACTGTAGCTTATGGTCAGACGAACCGATGATACTCTGCGCTGCTCGTTCTGCGGCAAATCACAGAATGAAGTCAAGAAGCTCATTGCCGGTCCTACCGTCTACATCTGCAACGAGTGCATCGATATCTGCAACGAGATCATTACCGACGATCAGCAGGCAGAATCAGTAGCCACTCGTCCGCCGCTCCCCAAGCCGGGAGAGATCAAGAACTTCTTAGATGAATATGTGATCGGTCAGGAGGAAACGAAGAAGCGCCTGGCCGTCGCCGTTTATCAACACTACAAGCGCATCGAGCTCGGTCGTCGTCGTTCTGACGTCGAGATCCAGAAAGCAAACATCCTTTTGATCGGCCCGACGGGAACGGGCAAGACACTGCTCGCGCAAACGCTCGCGCGCATGTTGAGTGTTCCCTTCACCATCGTCGATGCGACGACGCTGACCGAAGCAGGTTACGTCGGTGAAGACGTCGAGAACATTATTCTCAAACTCCTCCAGGCCGCGAACGGCGACGTCGAACGCGCGCAACAAGGCATCATCTATATCGACGAAGTCGACAAGATTTGCCGCAAGGACGAGAACCCGTCGATCACACGCGACGTCTCCGGCGAAGGCGTGCAGCAGGCGCTGCTGAAGATCCTCGAAGGCACGGTCGCCAACGTTCCGCCACAAGGCGGACGCAAACATCCACACCAGGAGTTCTTCCCGGTCGACACCACAAACATCCTGTTCCTGTGCGGCGGCGCGTTCGTCGGTCTCGAGAAAGTTATCGAACGCCGCTTGCGCAATAAATCACTCGGCTTCCACGCCGAAGTGAAATCAGGCACTCACCGTCACGCGGAAGCCCTGGCTGCAGTCCAGCCGGAAGACCTGATCCGTTTCGGGTTGATTCCCGAGTTTGTCGGCCGTTTGCCCGTGTGCGGCGTTCTGCACGAACTCGACGAGGGCGCCCTCATCAAGATCCTGACCGAACCAAAGAACGCGTTAGTCAAGCAGTACCAGAAGAAGTTCGACTTCGACAACGTCAAGTTGAAATTCACCGAGGATGCGCTCAAGGCCGTCGCCCGACAAGCCGTCGAACGCAAAGTCGGCGCGCGCGGGTTGATGATGATTCTGGAAGAACTGCTGCTTGACGCCATGTACACCCTTCCTTCGCAAAAACGCGTCAAAGAATTCGTCATTACCAGCGAAATGGTCGAACGTCGCCGCGCGGTTCCTGGCGAGGGGCTCACCGGAATCGACGGCGCTGCGGCATAATTGCCCTATCAACTCGCGGTTTTCTTTCAGCGACGATGTAGCGCCCCCACGGGAAATGATTTACAATTAGGCCTCTTTCAATTGGGCGAGACGGTCGTCTTTAGCGCCTTGCCTTTGTTGCAAAGCTCCCCAGAAAAGCAGTAACCATGGAAGAATACTCTGACAGACCCCCCGCCGACGTTGCGTGGTACCCGATGGTACCGATTCGTGATGTCGTGATATTCCCCTTTACCAAGGTCGCTTTCAAGATTGGCCGCGCCGGCTCCGTCCGGGCACTTGAACAGGCCCTCGCGAGCGATCGCACCATTTTTCTGGCCACTCAGCACGACGCCACCGTTGACGAGCCCACTCCGGAACAGATTTACGGAATCGGAACACTCGGACGGATTCTCCAGTCCCAGAAACAGGACAACGGACAAATCAAAGTCGTTGTTGAGGGACGCGAACGCGCCACTACTGTGCGCGTCGAGAACGCCGAAGGCGCCTTCATGGCGCTCGTGCGCCGCGCGCCGGTGGTCAACGAAGAAGGCACTCGCCTCGACGCGCTCATCCAGAAGGTAGGACAACTCGTCGAACAGCACCTGCGCCTCGCGCCTGATACGCAAACCGACGCGCTGCAAACCGCGCTTCGGAATCAGGAGCCTTCGCATCTCGCCGACGCCCTTGCATCGCAGCTCCGCATCTCCGTTGAAGACAAACAGGGACTGCTCGAGATCTTCTCGACGCAAGCCCGTCTGCAACGTCTGATCGAACTGCTCGAGACCGAGATCGAGAAACGGCAGCTCGACCGCACGATCCAAACGCGCGTCAAGCGCCAGATGGAGAAGGCGCAGAAGGAGTACTACCTCAACGAGCAGATCAAAGCGATCCACAAAGAGCTGGGACGTAAAGACGAGAAGGCCGAGCTCGAAGAGCTGAAGAAGAAGATCGAAGAAGCCGGCATGACCGACGAGGCCAAAGAAAAGGCCATGCAGGAACTTCATCGGCTCGAAGCCATGCCGCCGATGTCAGCCGAGGGCACTGTTTCCCGCACGTACATCGACTGGCTGATCAGCGTGCCGTGGAAACAGAAATCAAAAGAGATCAAGGATCTCGTCAAAGCCGAAGAGGTGCTCAACGACGATCACTTCGGTCTCGAAAAGATTAAAGAACGCATTCTCGAGTATCTCGCCGTTCGCCAACTGGTGAAGAACCCACGAGGATCGATTCTCTGCTTCGTCGGCCCTCCGGGCGTCGGCAAAACGAGTCTTGGAAAATCGATCGCGCGCGCGACCGGACGTAAGTTCGTTCGCCTGTCACTCGGCGGAGTTCGTGACGAAGCCGAGATTCGCGGTCATCGACGTACATACATCGGCGCGCTGCCCGGCCAGATCATCCAGATGATGAAGAAGGCGGGCGCGATCAATCCGGTGTTGCTGCTCGACGAAGTCGACAAACTCGGGGCTGACTTCCGCGGCGACCCGAGCGCTGCCTTGCTCGAAGTTCTCGATCCGGAACAGAACCACACGTTCCAGGATCACTATCTCGACGTCGAGTACGATCTCTCCAAGGTCTTTTTCATCGCGACCGCGAACGTGCTGCACACGATTCCGCCGGCGCTACAGGATCGTCTCGAAATTCTCAGACTGTCCGGGTACACGGAACGCGAGAAACTCGAGATCGCCAAACGCCATCTCGTGCCGAAGCAGGCCGAAGGCAACGGTCTGAAAGCGGAACAGTTCGATTTCACCGACGAAGGCATTCTCGAAGTGATTCGTCACTACACACGGGAAGCCGGCGTCCGCAATCTCGAACGGGAGATCGGTTCCTGCTGCCGCAAACTCGCTCGCAAGTTCGTTTCCGAACCAGCCGGCGACGGCGTCAAGGACATCGTCGACGCCGAGCGTGTCCGCGAGATGCTTGGCCCAATCAAGTTTCGCCAGCAAGGCATCGCCGCCCACAGCGAAATCGGGCTCGCTACCGGTCTGGCATGGACTGAGATCGGCGGCGAAGTGCTTCAAATCGAAGCCACTCTCGTTAAAGGCCGCGGCGGCGTTACGCTCACCGGCAAACTGGGCGACGTGATGCAGGAGTCGGCACAGGCCGCGCTCACCTGCATCCGCGCTCGCGCCGAGCGGCTCGGAATGAGTCTCGACTTTATTCGCAAGCGCGATCTCCACATCCATATTCCCGAAGGCGCCATTCCCAAGGACGGGCCTTCCGCCGGAATCACGATGGCCACCGCGATGGCGTCTGCGTTGGCGCACGTCGCCGTTAGGAAAAACGTGGCGATGACCGGCGAGATCACGTTGCGTGGCAAGGTGCTGCCAATCGGCGGAGTCAAGGAAAAACTCCTCGCCGCTCACCGGTTCGGCATCGACACCATCATCGTCCCGAAGGACAACGAAAAGGATTTAGTCGAAGTGCCGGAAGAAGTCCGCGACTCGCTTAACATCAATCTCGTCGACACGATTGATGAAGTATTGTCGCTCGCCCTCGAAGATGCGGTGCCGACCGCCGCCACCGACGAGGCGCCGCCAATTTGGACTACCGAACAGCCTTCGCAAGGGATTCAGACCCGTTAACTGCGATTCAACGACACCTGCGTCATCCATGGCTTCGCACATGGATGACGTAGATTTGCGTTCTAATGGCCAAAAAGGAGAACTATGAGCAAATACAAGGATGCTGATCTGATACTTAAGCTGTACGACCTCCGCCGCGAGAAAGTCATGCGCGAGGCCCGGGATTGGTTTTTCACCTTCAATCCGCAGGGGCCGCAGGACTTCATGGATGTACTTATGGGCGACAAGAGTGCCTACTACCGTATGGTTGTTTCTTACTGGGACATGGCCTGCTCTCTCGTCACCCACGGTGCGATCGATCCCGACATGTTTGCCGACGCGAACGGCGAGCACCTCTTCGTTTACGCCAAACTCGAGCCGTTTATCCCGGCGTTGAGACAAGCCATGGGCAATGACAAGATGCTTTCCAACCTGGAGCAGGTCGTCAAAGAGACGCCTGACTACAAGGAAAGACTCCAGACGATCAGAGAACGGATGGCACAGTTTGACGAGCTCATCAAACAACGCACCGCCGGCCAGGCAGCCGCCGCGAGCAACTAACAATCTGTCAACCTCCGTATCAATCTTTTACCCATGAAGGTCACGAGTGCGGAGTTTCTGAAAAGTGCCTTCAAAGAAGCGGACTGGCCGAAGGACGCGCAACCCGAGGTTGCGTTCCTCGGCCGCTCCAACGTCGGGAAGTCGAGTCTGATCAACTCGTTACTTTCGGTTCATGGGCTGGCGCGCACGTCTTCGACCCCGGGGCGGACGCAGTCGCTGAACTTCTTCGTAGTTAACAACCAGTTCAAGTTCGTCGATCTGCCGGGGTTTGGGTACGCGCGCGCACCAAAGCATATAAAATCGACTTGGGGCGAGATGGCGACATCATATCTTGCCAAGCGCCGCCAGCTTGTGCTATCAATTCACATCGTAGATTCGCGCCACGAACCCACAAAACAGGACTTGCAGCTTCACGAGTGGCTTGAGCACAGCAACAAGCCACGGTTAATTGTTGCCACAAAATCCGATAAGCTTTCGCACAACGAGTTGAGAAAGAACCTGCAGCACATCGCACGCGTGCTCGACGACGACAGCGTAATGGCCTACTCGGCCAAAAGCGGCCGCGGTCGTGACGAGCTCTGGAAAGCGATTAAAAGCGCAATCGAAATGTAGTAAGTCGTAGTAGGTCTGTGTGAAGTTTGTGTGATTGTATTTGTTATTGTATTTGCGCTTTCGAAGTTTGAGTCGTAATCTGAAACGCAGTAGGCAAGCCGATAATCTCTCAGCCCCCTTTGGTCAACTTGATCGTTTTGGGCCACGCGCGTTGGGTGGGTGGCATCAAATGCCATAACCGATTTGCCGCGGCGCGCAAAGTTGAGTTACATTTGCACTACACCGTTTAAGGAGAATCGTAGTTTTGCCCCGCAAGAACGGGAGCGCCGAGGTTGTGTAATACGTCCTTCGCTCTAAACCGCACAATCATATCCACCATTTTTCTGTATTGATAATCGCAGAGACTGCTAAGAGAAATTTAAGAGAAAAACTGACATGTCACAACGAACACGTTCACGCGCATCGAGCGCGAACAACGACGCCAACGGAGAAGACGGCGGCGCAACTGTTGCCACTGCCGAAGCTCCCGAACGAGAAGCCAGGGAACCCCGCGACGGAAAAAACGAGGGCTTCCATAATCTGGCCGATCTGAAGGAGATGTCTATCTCCAAGCTTACGCAAATTGCCAAGAGCATGGATGTGCCCGGCGCCACTGGCATGCGCAAGCAGGAACTCATCTTCAAAGTGCTGGCCGCGCAGACGGAAAAGAGCGGGCTGATCTTTTCTGAAGGTGTGTTGGAGACGTTGCCGGATGGTTTCGGCTTTCTGCGGGCGCCCGAGTACAACTATCTGCCCGGGCCCGACGATATTTACGTCTCTCCTTCACAGATTCGGAAGTTTGACCTGCGCACCGGCGACACCGTCAGCGGTCAGATCCGTCCACCGAAGGAGGGCGAGCGCTATTTCGCGCTCATCAAAGTTGAAGCTATCAACTTCGAGTCGCCCGATCAGGCGCGCGAGAAAGTATTCTTCGACAACCTGACGCCGCTGTATCCCGAAGAGCAGCTGAAGATGGAGACGACTTCGGAGAACTTGTCGGCCCGCGTCATCGACCTGGTGACTCCGCTCGGCAAAGGACAACGCGGTCTCATCGTCGCGCCGCCGCGCACCGGTAAAACGATGCTGCTGCAAACCATCGCCAACTCGGTTACACAAAATCATCCGGAAACGACGCTCATCGTTCTGCTGATCGACGAGCGGCCGGAAGAAGTCACCGACATGCAGCGCTCAGTCAACGGCGAGGTGATTTCGTCCACGTTCGACGAACCACCGACACGCCACGTTCAGGTCGCGGACATGGTGATCGAGAAAGCCAAACGACTTGTCGAGCACAAACGCGACGTCGTCATCCTGCTCGACTCCATCACGCGTCTGGCGCGCGCGCACAACGCAGTCGTTCCGCCGAGCGGCAAGATCCTCTCCGGCGGTATCGACTCCAACGCGCTCCAGCGTCCGAAGCGCTTTTTCGGCGCGGCCCGCAACATCGAAGAGGGCGGCTCGTTGACGATCATCGCCACCGCGCTCATCGACACCGGCTCGCGCATGGACGACGTGATCTTCGAAGAGTTCAAGGGAACCGGTAACTCGGAAATCCATCTCGACCGCCGCCTGAGCGACAAACGTCTCTTCCCGGCTATCGACTTGCAGCGTTCCGGCACGCGCAAAGAGGAACTGCTGATCAGCAAGGAAGATCTCAACCGCATCTGGGTCATGAGACGCGTCCTGAATCCGCTGTCACCCGTCGAACAGATGGAAGTAGTGCTCGAGCGATTGGAGAAAACCAAGTCCAACGCTGAGTTCCTGGCGTCGATGCAGAGCTAGAGAGTTAGGATGCGGATCGCGATCCTGACCTCCGAGGCCGTACCCTTTGCAAAAACCGGCGGGTTAGCTGACGTTTCCGGCGCCTTACCCAAAGCACTGAATCATCAGGACGTCGACGCCCGCCTCATTCTGCCGCTATACGATCAGATCGATCGCGGATTTCTAAATGGAGAACCCATTGACGAAATCCGCGTTGAATGGCGCGGACAAATACAAACCGTTCGCTTCCTCCTGAGCGACGCTGCGGGCGCGCCGGCATATCTTCTCGAAACGCCGCAGTTCTTCGCACGGCCAAACATCTACGGCTACCAGGACGATCACATCCGGTTCGCGTTCTTCTCGCGCGCCGCACTCGCGCTGCTGAAACACCTCGACTGGCAACCCGACATTGTCCACGGAAACGATTGGCAAAGCGGCTTCGCGATTGCCGAGCTGCGGGCGCGACGCCGTTACGATCCATTCTTCAAAAACACGCGCGGCCTGTTGTCTCTGCACAACGTCGGTTACCAGGGACTGTTTGATCCCGGCGATCTGTGGTGGCTCGGTTTCGGCGATCCGCCGGAACGCGACGACTTCATGATGGATCGCACCGCCTCGGCTTTGAAGGCGGGCATCATCGCTGCCGATGCACTGTCGACTGTCAGTCCGCGTTACGCCCGCGAGATTCAAACGCCCGAACAGGGTCACGGTCTCGACTGGCTGTTGCGCGCGCGCTCGGATCGACTCGCGGGGATCACCAACGGCGTCGACTACGATGTTTGGAACCCGGAAACGGATCCGCATATCGCGGCCAACTTTTCCGTCGACGACTTGTCAGGCAAGCGCGAGTGCAAGATCGATCTGTTACGCCGTTTCGGACTGCCGCAGGACGCGCATCGTCCGATCATCGCGATCATCTCGCGGCTGGTCGGTCAAAAAGGTTACGACCTGATCCGGCAGATCTCCGTACCGATTGTCAAAACGGGTTCGTTCTTTATCGCGCTCGGTGCGGGCGCTAAAGAGTATGAAGATTTTCTGCAACGCTGGCACGATGCGTCGCCACGCGAGGTCGGGATTTACAAAGGTTACGCCGGCGAGCCGTTGGCCCATCAGATTGAAGCGGGCGCGGACATCTTCCTCATGCCGTCGCTGTACGAGCCGTGCGGGTTGAACCAGATGTACAGCATGAGGTACGGCACGGTCCCCGTCGTGCGAGCAACTGGCGGTCTGGACGACACCGTCGAGCATTACAATCCTTCGACAGGCACGGGCAACGGCTTCAAGTTTGGGCCTTACCACGCCGGTGCGTTGCTTGAAAAAATACGCGAAGCCCTTTACTTTTATGGCCGTCCTGACGACTGGCAAAAGATTCAACGTAACGGAATGATGGCCGACAACTCCTGGCAAGCTGCGGCGAAGAAGTACGTCGAGTTGTACCGGGAAGTGAGGGGATTGCCGATTGCCGACTCCCGATTGCCAATTTGAAAGAGCTAACGCGTGTATATCTCTCGCGGGTGCGTGAATCTGTGGACTGTTCTTAAAATCGGCAATCGGCAATCGGCAATCGCCAATCGAAAATGACTTATGGCAAATGTTATCGCGGTGATTGGCGCCCAGTGGGGCGACGAAGGCAAAGGCAAGATCGTCGATCTGCTCGCGGAGCGGTTCGACATCGTCGCTCGCTATCAAGGCGGGCACAATGCGGGCCATTCGGTGCAGGTCGGCGACCAGTCGTTTGTGCTGCACCTGTTGCCGTCGGGCGTCGTCCATCGCGGCAAGTCGTGCGTACTCGGAAACGGCATGGTGATCGATCCGAAGGCCTTCTTCGTCGAAGCTGATCGGCTGACGCAACAAGGCATCGAGGTCTCACCGGAACGCGTGAAGATCAGTTCCCGCGCACACCTGATACTGCCATACCATCGAGCGCTGGACCACACGAGCGAAGAGCGGCTCGGAAACGAGAAAGTCGGCACCACGTTGCGCGGTATCGGACCGGCATACGAAGACAAGGCCGGACGCCGCGGCATACGCACCGCCGATGCGCTTGTGCCTGACGTGCTTCGTTCCCGCATCGAGCGAAACCTCGAGGACGCGAACCGCATCATCGAGGCTTACGGCGGCGAACGGCTCGACGCAAACGCCATCTTCGAAGAGATGTCGGTATTGACCGAACGTCTCGCGCCGTTTATCGCCGATACGACTCACTACCTGAATGTCGCCGCCACCGAAGGCCGGTCGATCCTGCTCGAAGGCGCGCAGGCGACGCTGCTTGACGTCGATCACGGAACTTATCCGTTCGTTACGTCGTCGACGACTGTTGCCGGAGGAGCGATCATCGGCACGGGTCTCGCGCCGCATCGGCTGAGCGGTGTGCTCGGCATTGTGCGCACGTACACGACTCGCGTGGGTGAAGGGCCGTTTCCGACGGAGATGCTCGAAGGTGAAGCGGAGTTGGGCCAGATGATTCGCGAACGTGGACGTGAGTATGGCGCGTCAACGGGGCGTCCGCGACGCTGTGGCTGGTTCGACGCGTTCGCCACGCGTTACGCAGCCGAGATCAACGGCTTCTCGTCCGTTGCGTTAACGAAGCTCGACGTGCTGGACACGCTCGACGAGATCAAGGTGTGTACGGGTTATAAACTCAACGGCCGCGTGTGCGAGTCGCTGCCGGCGGTTTCGCAGGATCTGCGGCGTATTGAGCCAATCTTCGCAACGCTTCCCGGGTGGCACAGCTCGACGCTCGGCATGACCGAGATGAGTTCCCTTCCCACCAACGCCCGTCGCTACGTCGACTTTCTGTCCGACCAGATCGGCGTCCAAATCGGCCTGGTCTCAACCGGCCCCGAACGTTCACAGACAATCATCGTGCACGACTCGGCGTTAGGGCGCTGGCTCAACGATAGCAAATGAAGATATAAGCGGCGACGACCCAGTCAATCAGTACGTTTGAATCCTAACGGCGTGTTCGGTAGAATGCCCGTCGAACTTTTCCTCGCAATTGAAAAGAGCACGCCCCTTGCGTGCTCTCCGCATGTAGATGGGCCGATAGCTCAGTTGGTAGAGCAACTGGCTTTTAACCAGTGGGTCGCAGGTTCGAGTCCTGCTCGGCTCACCATCGCAATGCACTTCGCAACAGCAGCGGCAAGAGTGAACTGTTGATTTCGGTATCGGACGGCTGCGTGTTGCGCTGAGCCTTAAGCCTCAACATGACTCACGAGAAGGTTCACTATGACGTATTCGTCAGCTATGACCGCCGTGATAGCGAGCAGGCCGAGAACATTGCGTGCATTCTAAGAGACCAGGGATTCAGAGTCTTCTTCGACAAGTGGGTCCTCCCGCTCGGGTTGCCATGGCAGTCCGAACTGGAACGAGTCCTGGGCGAGTGCGACGCAGTAATCGTCTGCGTTGGGCCGCATGAGATGAGCCCCTGGCAACGGCGCGAGAAAGAGCTCGCGTTGCGCCGCCAGGCCAAGGAGCCAACTTTTCCTGTAATTCCAGTCTTTCTGCCGGGGTCAACTCCTCCGGTAGACTTTCTTACTCTCAACAACTGGATAGACTTTCGCAACGGACTGGACGACGACTTTCAACTACGTCTCGATCACAGCTCTCAACTACGCCTCGCGAAAGCGAGTAGAGGCGAATTGCCGGAT
>DASURS010000097.1:0-4300 GCA_036279935.1 Pyrinomonadaceae bacterium | reverse complement strand
TTCATGACGACGGCCGCTAGTGCGCAGGCGACAGCGCCACTGAAGTTTGAGATTAAGATTGTTGACTCTGTCACCGGTCAGCGTAAATCAAAATACGTTCTCGGCGAGAAGGTGACCGTCGTGATCACTCTGACGAATCAGGGCCGTCGGGCACGCACCATTTCCCAACTCGAGGACACCTCGATTCCTTACACGCTTGTCTGGGTGTTTGAAGACGAAGAGCCGAAAACAGAGACAGGCTGGTGGGGTGGTACGACTGGCACGTACGTGTCTGGCAACACCGTCTTTTGGACCGTTAGTAAGCCGCGGAAGGTGACACTCGCTCCGGGCCAGAGTTCATCCATGAGAATCGACGATTTGAGAACTTCGGGTTCCGGCAGGCTCAGGGACGGAAGTTACAAGCTGAGCGTGAAATACGGAAACAGGCTGAAGGCGACGGTCTCATTTCAGATCGTAATTGACGCGGCGAAGAGTATTCCGCTGCTGGAAAAACTGGCCGCCGCGCCGTCGCGGAACGGCGATGAGAGTGACAAAAGATGGGCCAACTTCTATCTAAACGAGATACGGCAGCCGTCTCTTACTGGTTTGGTTACCGACACTGCCGGCAAGCCGTTGAAAGAGGTTAGTATTTCCGTTACCGGTTCGTTGGAGGGTTCCCTCGAGACGAGATCGAACGGCCGGTACTACCTGAGTCAACTCAAGCGCGGCGGAACTTACACCCTCACGCCATCGCTTAACAGGGACGGCTACTTCGACGCTGACTACACTTTCGAACCGGCGAGCAGGACCATAACCGATCTCAATTCAAAGCTAACGAATTTGAATTTCACCGCGACACTCGTTAGGCCGGCTACCAACATTGCCGACAGGATTTTTGAAGGTGCGAGAGCGCGAGCATCGTCTACCCGCAGCGCTTTGGACGACAAGTTTGAACCCGATAATGTGATCGACGGTAAAAAGTTGGGAGCGTGGGACCATTGCTGCAATGCCGCGTGGAGTGACGACACTCCGTACCAATTTCCCGATTGGGTTGAGCTTACGTTGAAGAGTCGCACGACGATCGATTGGATCAATGTGTTCACAGTTCAGGACAAGCCCGATGACTCGAGCGAGCCGTCGCTGAACGAGACTTTCACGAAGGACGGCATCACGGATTTTGACGTGCAGTACTGGACCGGGCGAGTTTGGAAGAACGTGCCCGGCGGTTCGATCAGAGGTAACCGAAACGTCTGGCGGAAGGTCACGTTTCCACGCATCACCACGGACAAGATACGAGTCGTCGTCAGAAACGCGATGGGGCCGTACAGCAACATCATGGAAATCGAGGCTTTCCATATCAACCAGAAACCCGAGGTGAAGCTCACGGGGACGTCGATAGGCAAGGCTGAAACGAGCTTTCAGTTTCACACCAGCGCCGCGGACCGCGATCGGGGAATTTCGAGTTACACCTTCAGCTTTGGCGACGGCACGCCAGACTACAAACTGGAGTACGGCGAGGATCCCGGCATCAAACAACTCAATCTCACGCACACGCACACCTACGAGAAAGCGGGGACCTATACAGTCACGGTTCGTGTGATGGACCATGATGACGAGGGTAACGAGATAGAGATGCCCGTCGT
Source organism: Pyrinomonadaceae bacterium (assembly GCA_036279935.1). Lineage (GTDB taxonomy): Bacteria > Acidobacteriota > Blastocatellia > Pyrinomonadales > Pyrinomonadaceae > PSRF01. The sequence continues at coordinate 2,678 of DASURS010000097.1, read as the reverse complement.
CGTCACGGAGCGGCCCAAGCCTCCGTTTGCCGTCGGAGACGTGTTCCACGGAGTCGTTGGCGAAGCGGTAGTGTTTGAAGCGCGTGAGTCGTCGGATCGTGACGCGAGCAAGGTCCAGTACTACTGGTATTTTGATGACGAGGTCAGGCCCGGGGCCGGCCCAACTGTCTCGCGCCAATACCGAGCGCCCGGAACCTATTCAGTGATTCTGCTGATAGTAGATGAGGACGGCTGGCGCACCCGCTACTTAGCTCCCGTCGTAATCGCCGGCACAGCGAAATGACATGTTTCGCGCAAATCCAACACGACTGAGCTAACGCCGGCGTTTCATGCTGTATGACGTGAACTCGATGGGTTCACGCGGTGGACCGTTAAGGAAGAGCTCTAATAGGTTCTTCCGCCGCTCGATCTCTGTGTCATCTATATCAGGACGAGTGGCGAGCTGGCGAAGGTCCGACTCGATCTCATCTCTCGTCTCGTTCTTCAGGCACAGCAGCGTCAAACCAGTGAACGGGAAGCGCTCGAAGTTCTCGATCAGGAACTCGCGCAACGCAGGGCTCCGGCGCAGGTGAAACATGATGATGCGATCGACGCCGCGAACCGGGTATTCCGGAAACGCCGCTGAGTGCATCAACGCCGACGCGAAGTTATTGAGGATGAGCTCCGCCATCGCCCTGATCTCGTCCAGCGAGACCTCATCGCCGGCACGCCACTCTGCCTCGCTGTAAAAATACGGCCGCAGCTTCGGCCGCTCGACGAAGAGCAGAAGATGGTTCGACGTCTCAGTGACAGCGCGCTGGATCAGGTAGAGATCAGGCTGCTTCTGCGCAATTTCGAGCTGCCGTACAGCAGTATCGATCTGATCCTTCGCGATTCGAAGCTGTTTACGGAAGACGGAGAAGTTCAGCAAACCTACTGTCACGAGCAGCAGAGTCCCCAAAAAACCAAGCACGCCAATCAGCGTCTCGAATCCCATTCGTCTACGTGTCTCCTTCTGTATCCGTAGCGTCGACGCTCAATTAAAGCACATCCGAACCTTGACACGTTTTCTTAACCGTAATACCGTCTGCCCGCTCTTTGACGGTCCTGGCCCTACTGCGTTCCTCTCACCTCTTCCGGAAAGGAAGGTCCCAACGTGCCTTTCTACAAAACCATCACTTTCTTCATCTGCCTGATTGCTATTGTCATACTCGCGATCTTGTTCTGGTTCGTTGGACGACGAGCGATGGCCCAAAGCCCCGGAGAAAAACGCCGGCCACTAGTCGAGCTTGCACTGGACGATAGCAAACAGGATCGCTTGCGCACGGCTTTGAAGTGGGACTTCGCATTTATCCCGATCTATACGCTCACCACCAGCCTGATCTGTTTTCTCGTCGCGAGCTTAACGGGCGCGTCGTTAGAACTTACTCGGATCATTATCGTGCTGGTCGTCGTGGGCGCACTGATCGACGTCTGCGAAAACCTGACGCTGTTTCACGTCATCAAGACTTCCAAACGAGACGCATGGGCCAGGGTTGCACGTTCTCTGGAGGTACTGAAGTTCGTCTCGCCTGCCATTGCAACGATCTATGCGCTCACCGTTGGAATCCGGGGAGTCATAAATGTCTTCACAACCTGAACGCGAGTTTCAAGAACAGTCATCACAACGTCGACGTGATCGCTCATCGTGGCGGCGAGGGCCAGTGGCCGGGCGAAACTCTCTTCGCTTTCGCGCATGCGAAAGAGTCCGGCGTGGGCGTGCTGGAAAGCTGGAAATGGACATGAGGAACCGCATTCTCGTCGCTTCGTTTCATCAACGAGTGTTGCGGGTAATCGCGATACACTCGTTTCATAACCCAACGAGTCACTGCACGCGGACGGTCGCGGCGTTGCTCGTCTTTCCGCGCACCGTTACGGACACGCTTAACTGACCCGGCACGGTTATACCGCTCGGCAACATCACTGTTAATTGACTCATCCACGGCACACCGGGGACCTTACGGAGATCCTCGACCGGTAAGTTCTGCGCGGCAAGAGACTGGTCGGTGCCTTGCGCCGTTACAATCGATAGTGATTCCCCGCTGTACAAATCAAGATCCACCAGCAGCAGGTTGATGCGCGTTCGCTTGTCCGTGCCGAAGTAGTTGTTGTTCACCAGCGGAAACGGATCACGTTCCCAAAACACTGAATCAACCGATAACGCCTGCAACGAGTTATCTTCAGTTAACAGGAACGGTTCCAGGGCGAAGATGAGAATCGGAAACGGCAGAGCGGCGCCAGTGAAATCCAGTTGATGTGGACCAATGACCGGAGTTCCAATGGATATGAAACTCACCTGCAAAGGGTTGAAAACGAAATTCGTGCGGTACGCTCGCACCTTGACGTTGCTGTTAGCGCCCATGGGAATGGTGTAGTTGCCCTGCGTATCTGTAACCGCAACGCGAGTTCCCGTTTGATTACCCAGCGCGACAACTGCGACGTTCGGAATCGGCAGACCGGTGTTTTGATCCGTGATTTTGCCGGAGATTGTCGTCGTCTGTGAGTAGGCCGTTAGAGCAGTAGTTAGAACGAGCGTCAGTAACAGCAAGAAGCGTATTGAAGAGGGTTGAGGGATCATTGAGTTAGACCAACCTTGGGTCGGGAGTCGCCACAATTATACGACTTATTGCCGAAGAATGCCCGGTTGCCCCAGAGCCAGG
>DASURS010000096.1:0-9372 GCA_036279935.1 Pyrinomonadaceae bacterium | reverse complement strand
TTCGGATCGCCAATCCCATACGCAGACAAACTCGACTTCAGTATCGGACCAAACAACACCGCCGGCAGCGCGTCCAGCTTCAACGACACCGCCGAGTCCAGCGAGCGCCACGCCACCGACGGCTCGCGACTGCGATAAATCGTCAACGACTGAAAACTAGCCGGCACCAGCTTCCAGAAATTCTCGTCGCGCTCGGACGTTTCAAAAGCAGGTTGCAGACGCGACACAACGTCAGGCTCGAGCGAAAACAGGTACCGATCTTCGATCCCGCGGCCCGTCGACACGGCGGTCCATGCAACGCCGCGCAGTATCTTGCCCGCACTCACCGCGAGCAGTTGCTGAAACTGCTGATCGCCGGGCGCGCGGCCCATCAACAACGGCGCGGCCCATGAAAACAACTTCGCCGAGTTCGCCGCCGAGATGTATCCAAAGGCGAGCGGCTTATCCAAGGCAACACTCGCTCGGACGCGCACCATTTCGGGATCGGTAAGCATGCTCGGGCGCGTCCCACGCCGCGCTTCCAAACAACTGCGCACCGCGTTCTCCGTGTTGCCGACGATGACGAGCGTATCGTCAATCGCAGCGAGGATCTTGCGGTCGCCGCCGGCCACCGAACACTCGATATACTCAGCGTCCGCGGTGCGTTCGCTACAGTTCGACGCACCGTACGCGAAGCTCGCGAGTTGTTTGACCGCAGCCTCAACCGCCGGTTTGGTCCGCAATGACGACGTCTGAGTCTCGGCAATCAGGGCAACTTCCGGTCTCACTCGCAGCGTATCGTTCTCCTCTGACGTGTTGAGGCCCACGACGACCAGCGCAATCTGCGAGCGCGCGAACAGCACCGCCTCGATTGGTCCGATCCCGGCTCGAGCGGCCGCCGTCGCAAGCGTATTTTCGGAGCTCGCCTGGCTGTGCGTGATCGGCGCCGCCGCCTTCCAGACTTCACTGTGTTGGATCGCCTTGGTGACTTCCGCCGGGCTATTCAACTCGACGTAGAGCAGGGAATCGGCAGGTGCGTAGCTTGCCAGGTCGACTTTCTCCGGCCGGTTGAACCACAGGAACGCGGCGACGAGCAGTCCTAAAATCAGGATCAAAACGAGGGAGGTGCGCAGAAGCTTCATTTGCCCGCATCCTAACTGGACAAGTAAAGGCTGGCAAGCCGAGCCACGAAGAGGCACAAAAAATCACAAAAGACTGTTTGTGACTCTTTGTGGGCTGTGTTACTTTGAGCGCGTTTCACGCGCATGACCTATCGTCAATTATCTGCCCAGGCGTTAGCTGAACAGGACTACGAGAGTTTTCTTGTCGAGTTAGAGAAGTCACTAACCGACGGCCGAAGAGATCCGAACGACGTCGTTCGCGAAACGTTGTTCCAGATCAACTTCGGGCTCACGGGAACTGAAGACAACCTGTCGCTCCCGGCCCGCGCCGCGCTGCACAGTTTCGATCCCCGCAACATCACGACCGAACCCGAGTACTACACGGACATCGACGCGGAGCTCTATAACCAGCGCAAGCCATTCATCTGGTTGTGGCAGATGTTTGACCGTTCGGCTCTTGGCATGAACGCCCTTTTCGCCCTTCGCTTGCGACGAATGCTGGCGCCGCTGATCTTCAAAAGCGTCGGCGCGAACTTCAAGTGCTGGCAGTTTGTCGAATGGTCGTTTGGCTACAACCTCACGTTCGGCAACAACGTCGTCATCCATCGCTACGTCCTGCTCGACGACCGCGGCGGCATCGACATCGGCAATGACGTCTCGATCTCAGACTTCGCCAATATCTATTCTCATACTCACGACATCTACGACATTCACCAGGTCTACACGCCGCGGACGCGTCTGGGAAATGGCGTGCGAGTGACCTATCACGCCACAATTCTTGCCGGCATGCAGGTCGAGGATGACGCGCTGATCGGCGCTCATTCCATCGTGACCCGCCCTGTTCGGCGACATCACATCGTCGCGGGCATTCCGGCGAAGACTGTGAAGGTAAAGGACGATCCGCGAGTAGTCGCCGGCGTCCTTGAAAAACTGGAATCCTGAGCGATCCGTTCCAAAAACAGCTCCAGAAGTGGACCATCAGCCCTCGTTAACCATAGCAGCACAACGAGTTAAACGAAGAAAAATAGCAATTGACATTGTTTAGTCCGTTAATGTACTCTCACACAGGTTAACGGCAGAAGGCTGCCGTTTGCCGGGTGCCCACCCGGTTTTTCAACGCGGTAAAGTCCCGCGAAAACTCTTGGAGCACGAGAAAGGCACACTTCGCGTGAGCGGAGGTCGCAAAGCCTACGGAAGTTGGTCGTAACCCAACTTGGCTGGGTTTCCGAATGTTCACTCCTGCCGCAGATCTCCAACGGTTCTTCCTCGACTCCCGCCAGGACGCTCCCGATGAGATTCGTTTTCCCGATCGTCAACCCAGATAACAAAGGGACCGCTACCTTGAAACCATCAAACCCCGACTCTGTCGCCGCCAAGTTCCCCAAACGTCAACTGCCGCGTGCACGAAAAGCTCGTGCCCGGCTTCGTCTGCAAAACAAGCTGCGCGTCGCCGTCGCGAGGAATAACTAACTATGTTCAAAAGAGGCGCCGGAAAAAAGAACCTCGTTGGCCTGGACATCGGCTCCAGTTCCGTCAAGGCTGTTGAGCTCGGCAAAAAGGGATCGAACCTACAGCTTCTCAACCTCGGATTCGAAAACCTTCAGACCGACACGATCGTCGACGGCCAGATCATGGAGCTGAACAACGTCTCCAACGTGATCGCCCACATCTTCAGCGAACATCAGATTCGCACCAATCGAGTCGCGGCCGGCGTTAGCGGCCACTCCGTGATCGTGAAGAACATAGTGCTGCCGCAGATGAGCCAGGAAGAACTTCAGGAGTCGTTCAGTTGGCACGCGGAAGAGCACATCCCGTTCGACATCGCGGACGTCAATCTCGACTACGAGCTGACGGGCAAATCGTCCGAGGCGCTGCACGTACTGATGGCCGCCTGCAAGAGCGACAAGATCGCCAACGTCAAACAGGCGATTCAGCTCGCCGGCAAGCAGCCGGTGATCATCGACGTCGACGCCTTCGCGTTGCAGAACTGCTACGAGGTCAACTACCAGCCAAAGCCGGGCGAGGTTGTTGCGCTGCTCAATATCGGCGCGGCGACGATGAACATCAACATCCTGAACGGCACGCGTTCCGTGTTCGCGCGCGACGCGTCAGTCGGCGGCAGCCAGTACACGAGCCTGTTGCAGAAGGAACTCGGTTTGAGTTTCGAGCAGGCCGAAGGCGTGAAACGCGGCATGTCGTTGCCCGAAGGAGTTGAGCCGAGACCAATTCAACCGATCATCGAAGCGGTTTCAGAAACGCTCGCGCTAGAGATGAAGAAGACCGTCGACTTCTATCGCGCCACGGCGCAGGAAGGCGACGCGACGATTCAGAAGATCCTGCTCGCTGGCGGCGGATCCAAGCTTCCGGGACTCGCCGAGTTCCTCGCGAACCGGTTCGAGATTCCCGTCGAGGTGTTCGATCCGTTCCGCCAGATCGAAGTCGACGAACGAAAGTTTGATCCGGACTACATGCGAGAGATAGTGCCCGAGATGGCGGTCGCCGTCGGTCTGGCGCTGAGAGGAGTCGAAGCATGATCAAGATAAATCTGCTCGAGTCAGTTACGGATCGGCCACAGGGCGTTGCGGCAGTTGAAGACAAAGTCGCCAGCCCGCGAATTCAGACTCTGTTGCTGGCGTTGACTGTGTTCGGTCTGCTGGCGCTCGCGATCGGTTACGAGTACGTCAGCACGAACATGGCGTACACCGCGGCGCAGAAAGAGCTCGAGAACCAACGGCGCATTCAGGCGCAGATGCTCGCGATTCAAAAGGAACAACAGGAACTCGAAAAGAAGACGGCCGAGATTCAGTCGCGCATCGACGCGATCAAGAAACTGCGCGAGTCGCAACAGGGACCGAGCGCGGTGCTTCAGGAGATCAAAGCGCGGTTCGACGCAGTTCCCGGTCTTTATCTGACGGCGATCGAGAACAAGGACGGCGAGATCACGATCAAGGGTGAATCGCCGAACGAGTACTCCGTCACGAAGTTTGGACAGAGCCTCGAATTCTCCGGCGGAATGTTCAGCAACCTGAACATCGAGACGCAACGAGAAGACGCGAAGGTAGCGGCGGCGCAGACGACCGGAACTCCCGCGCAGACTGTGGACCCGAATGCCATCAAGCCGGAAGTCGTCGTGTTCACGGTGAAAGCAAACTTCAAGACGCCGCAACAGCAGCAGTCACAGTCGCCAACACCGCCGCCTGCGAACCAGGTCGCAATGAAGAAGTAGCCCAGCTCGGCGAAACGTCATGAAAGCCCGACAACAAAGGATACGAAGATGAAACTCGGCAAGCTCCCAGCTCTTCCATGGTACCTGCGATTGGTAGTGTTCCTGTTCGTCGCCGGCCTGATGTACGGCGGTTTCTATTACTTCATCACGAGCGGCAAACGCGCTGAGACGAAGACGATGAACGACGAGATCGCCTCGCTGCGTCCGCGCAATGCCCAGGCGCAGATCGTTTCGCAGAACCTGAACAACTTTAAAGCCACGTACAAGGCGCGTGAAGAAGAGTTTGCGGAGTTGAAGGCGCTGCTGCCCGAACAACGCGAGCTGACGATGGTGCTACAGGGAATTCAGGATCGCGCTCGCGGCAACGGACTCGTCCTGACGCGGTTCAACCCGAAGGAAGATCTGCAACAGGACAACTACAGCGGCAAGAAGATCGAAGTCAACGTCACCAGCGGTTTCTCCGGACTGCGCGCGTTCTTCGAACAGCTCGCGCACTACCAGCGAATCGTTTCGATCACCAATTTCGAGCTCACGCAGTTGGAAAAACAGTCGCTCACGAAGACCGTCAACGCTCGTTTTGATCTGACGGCGTATTACGTTTCTTCAGAACGTCTGCAAGGTCAGCCAGCCGCAACAAATGCCAAGGGTGCAGCCGGCGGAGCCGTTCCGCCCCCAACTCCCGCAACTCCTCAACCCGCCAAGTAAGCCCCACTGAAGCGAGACGCACTAGAGGAAGTGACAAAGACAATGACTACCGACCAAACGAAAACACTCCGACTGGCAAACGTCATGTTTGCCGCGGTCACGATCCTGATCAGCGGCTTCGTGCTGACCGCGATGGCCCAGGAGCCCGCGACGCCGCAGAAAACAGTGAAGCGCACCGCTTCCACCGGCCGCGATCCTTTCCGCAAATACGAGCCGCCGCGCGCGGTAGTGAAATCGTCGCGCGAAGAGTCGCCGATTCCGACGATTACTGAACGAATTTCGAATTACAAGGCGCAAAAAGCCGCCGCGATGAGCGCCAGAATGCCCGCCCCCAAGCCCACCACTGCTCTGTTGCTTAACGAGATCGAGGTGATCGGAATCTCCCGTTCGCCGAGAGGTTACGCCGCGATCGTCGAAGCAACTCCAATCAAACTTTCCTACGTGATCTATCCAGGCGAGCCGTTCTTCGACGGGCAGTTGGTCGCAATCGAAGACAACCGCCTGGTGTTCCGCCGGGAAACAGTCTTTACCGACGGCCGTCGTGAACGAAAAGTCGAGTACAAACCGCTGAGACAGCCAAGCCAGGTGAACTCGATGAGCGCGACAGCGCCGAACCCGTCAGTCGCAACGGCGAAGCCTTAACGACTTGTTGGTTTGGTTTCGACCAGACCGTTGACCTGCGCTGGGTGTTTTCGCTGCGGAAAACACCGGCGCCCTTTTGACAAAAATCAGGAACGGCCGTGTTAAGTGCGGCGCGCGCTTTAGTTGCCCCGGCAATCGAGCGTAGTGCGTGGCGGCCAGGTTCCTCGAAGAACCCCCCTAAGGAGGGAATGATGTCTCATCAGCCTCGAGTTAGATCAGCCATATGGACCACGCTCGTCCTGTTGCTTGTATCCGCGTTGGGTACAGGCTTGGCTGCAGCCCAGAATTCAAGCCCCGGCGCTTCCGGTCCATCAGTGAATCAGCAAGGTCCAGCGGCGCCGGCTCCCACGCCGCCCGTCGGTTTGTCTCGCGGCGCTGACAAGCAGTCGGAGCAGGGCAGGCAGTACGGACAACCCGGATTCGTCGGCGAGCCGATCAATCTCAACGTCGTCAACGCGGACATCCGCGACATCCTCAACTACATCACCGAGCAGTACGGCGTGAACTTCGTTATCGACTCTTCAGTCGCCGCCGTCCCGGTAACGGTGAATGTGCAGGATGTGCCGTGGAACGTCGCGCTTGACGCAGTGCTGAAAGCCAACCGGCTCGGGATCGAAGTCAGCGGCAATATCCTCCGGGTGGCGACGATCGACGTGCTGGCAAAAGAGGCCGAGACTCAAAAGGTGATCAACGACTCGCGTCTCGACGCTTCACCGCTCGTGACCGAGTTCATCCGTCTTAATTACGCGCGCGCATCCGGCACGTTGGCCCAGGCAGCAGGTTCGACGGGCGCATTCTCCGGCGGCGCGACCAATCTCAGTTTCAGCGGCGGCGCCGGCGGCGACGCGACTGGCGGCAGCGGCGATCAAGGTCTGCTTCCGATCATCTCGCGACGTCTTTCGCGCCGTGGGTCGATCGAAGTCGACGGCCGCAGCAACACGCTGATCATCACGGACGTCAAAGAAAACATCGACGCGATTCGCCAGTTGGTCGCGATCCTGGACCAGCCCGAACCGCAGGTTGAAATCGAAACCCGCATCGTCATCGCGCAACGCAACTTCAGCCGAGACCTCGGCGTGCAGCTTTCAGCCGGCGTGATCAATATTGGGCGCGGAGGGTTGGGAAATATCTCGACTCTGCCGGCGAGCAACACGTCCAGCGGGAGCGGTGGAAGTGGTGGATCCGGTGGCAGCGGCGGCAGTGGCGGTACAGGCGGGCAGGCGGCCGGTATTCCGGCAGGCCCGAATCCGCTCAGCGTATTCGGTGGTTTAGGCGGAACACCGCAACCGACGAACAACCTCGCGGCCGCGGCAGCGAACACCGTCATCGGTTTGACGACAGGTTTGTTCGGAACGGCGCAGATCAGCGCGCTGATCACGTTGGCCGAATCACGTGGCCAGGCGAAGACAGTCGCGACACCGCGCGTCACGGCTTTGAATAATCGTCCGGCGCAGATCGAGAGCGGTTCGCAAATCCCGGTGCAAACGACGCAGGCAGCGAGTGGAACTGCCGTAGTGACGACGACGTTCGTGTCAGTGCCGCTGCGTCTTTCAATCACCCCGCAGATCACCGACGCGGGCACGGTCGTGTTGAGAGTCACGATCGAAAACAACACGATCAATACCGGTATCGCCGTCGGCGGCGTTCCGGGTATCGACACGCAGCGCATGCAGTCGGAAGTGCTGGTGCCGGATGGTGGAACGACGGTCATGGGCGGCGTGCTGGCTGATACCGAAGGCGAAGCACAACAGCGCACTCCGGGTCTCGCTTCGATTCCCATCCTGGGCAACCTGTTCAAGCGCAAACTGACGACGCGTCAGAACAGTGAGATCCTGTTCTTCATCACACCGCACATCTATCGACCGGACTACAACGGCCGGCCGACGTCGGGCACTGTCAGCAACGGTCAACGCACGGTGACGATTCCGCAGCCGGTGCCGCTTGGCAATCCGCCGAGCAACACGCCGACTCCGACGCAGTTGCAGCAGCAACCGCAGCCGCAGTCGACGACTCCGGGAACGCAGCCCCAGATGCTCAGTGCTCCGCTGCCGAACAGTCCTGCCGGTACGACCACTGCGCGACCGGGCACGCTGAGCGGTCAACGTCCGTAATTGGAGGGCCATATGTTCAAGGAAATGCTCGAGTCCATCATTGAACGCACTGAGGGAAGCCTCGGTGCGCTCATCATGGGAACAGATGGTATCGCCGTCGAGAAAGTGCTGGGTGACGCGGGCGTGGAAGCGAACCTCGACGTAGCGGCGGCGGAGTTTACTTCGCTCGTGCGCAGCGCTCAACGAGCAGGTAATGACACGGGCCTGGGCGGTCTGCGCGAGCTCGTCATCTCGCTCGAAAGCGCGGTGCTCGTGATGCGCGTGCTGAGTCGCGATTACTTCGTCGTATTGGCGATTGCGCCACACGGAAACCTCGGCAGGGCGCGTTTCGAACTGCGCAAGGCCGAGTTGAAGCTGGCGAAAGAGTTTGCCGTCTAGTAACCACAAAAGGCACAAAAGGCACAGAAGGCACAAGAACAAAAGAACAGGAAACCTGTTAAATTAAATAAGAACAGGAGACCTGTTAATGAAATCAATTTTCCTTTTGTGCCTTCTGTGTGTTTTGTGCCTTTTGTGGCTAAGGAAGTTTGATGTACGGCATGCCGCGCATGATGATTCGTTGGCGGCGTGCGACGCGGCGCGGGTTGATTTGCGGATTGAAGACCGTGCGCGGGTTCGGAATCATCGCCGAGAGAAACGCGGCTTCGGCTGGCGTCAACGCTGAAGCTGATTTTCGAAAGTATCGTCGCGAAGCAGCCTCCGCGCCGTAAACTCCGTCTCCCCACTCAATCACATTCAAATAGATTTCCAGGATGCGGCGTTTGGTCAGCGTGCGTTCGAGCATGATGGTCAACGCCGCTTCCTGTCCTTTTCGCATCCACGATCGTTGTGACGAAAGATAGAGGTTCTTGGCCAGTTGCTGGCTGACGGTCGAGGCGCCGCGTTTGAAGTCGGGAAAGTTCGGCAGCCAATCGTCGTCCTCGCCTTGTTCCTTCGCTTCGCGCGCCGTTTCTCGTTGCGCCTGTTCCCATGCTTTCTGAATCGCTTCGTAGTCGAAGCCGTGATGCGTGACGAAGTTGGTGTCTTCGCCGGCCAGGACGGCGCGTTGCAGGTTAGACGATATCTTGTCGAGCGGGACCCAGATCTGTTCACGCTTTGGCTGTTGGCCCTTCGCTTCTGCTTCGCTGGCGCGGATGTCGATCAACGAGGTCGACGACGGGTTGTGAGAGCGTAACCAGAAGACGCGGACGAACATGATCGATTCGTAGAGAATCGTTCCGACGAGAACGCCCAAAATGGCCAGCAGCAAAATCCGGAAGAGTCTACGCATCAGGCAGGAATTCGATTCAAACTACTTGCGCCGCGTTGTCGGTTTGCGAACGATGCCGCGGTATCTGACGTTGCCGGGCAATTTGCGTGGGAGTTCAAACTCGTCGGCGACGATGTCTTCGAGATGCACGGAGGCGGTGCGCGCGTAGGCGAGGAGCGTCATCAGGTTGGGCTCGCGTTTACCTTGTTCGTATTCGGAGATGCGGCCGTAGTGCATGGAGTCGGCGAGACCGAGGCGATCGAGCAGCTCAGTTTGGGAAAGGCCGAGCTCGGTACGAATCTGGCGAAGTTTTTCAGCCAGGCGGAGTGGCTTCGGACG
>DASURS010000095.1:0-7486 GCA_036279935.1 Pyrinomonadaceae bacterium | reverse complement strand
GGGTCTTCGCCCAGGCGCAACGCTTCGTCATCGCGCCACAGATTACACTGTTTCGGCGCCCGGCCTCAAAACTTATTGCGGATTTGGATTGGCTGACCCAGCCGGACCGACTCGTAAATCGCATTGGCGATCTCGACCGACATGAGGCCGTCGTAAGCGGTGACCGGCGGCGGCGTTCCGTTGACGATCGAGTCGACGAACGCGCGGTCTTCCTGCGCGTAACCCCACTTTTCCTCGCGCGGCAACTGCAGCATCGACTGTTCGCTCAAGTGGCCTTCGAGCGTGGTGCTGGAAACCAGCGTTTCCATTTCGCGCGTCACGAGCGTCGCGTGATGACAGAACACCTCGACGCGCTCGAACGGAAACAACCAGCTCGCATCCGCGGCCGTCGCGAGCGTCGCGTGCATGCCGCTGGCAAAGTTCAGGAGCACGGAAAAGTCGTCAATCTCTTTGTATTCGTGGGTAGATCCGGCTGCGTGCAGGCTTTCGATCTCGCCGAACAGGAACCGCATCATGTCGAACATGTGAATCGGCGTTTCATAAAGAAAGCCGCCTGTGACTTCGGGGTCACCGGTCCAGACGGGTTTGAGCAACTCGCCGCGATTCATTTTGACGTGCGCCGAGTGCGGGCGCTGTTTCGTGAGCAGTTGCTTGAGCGTGGCGTAAACAGGCGCGAAACGGCGATTGAATCCGACCTGGAAGACGCCTTTGCTTTCTTGCGCTTTGGCGAAGACGGCTTCCGCTTCCGCGATCGTCGTCGCGAGTGGTTTCTCGCAGAAAACGTGCTTGCCGGCGTCGACGGCGGCGATAGCGAGCGGAACGTGACGCGTGTTTGGCGTCGTGATGAAGACTGCGTCAGCGCGTTCGATCACTTCGTCCGGCGTTGACGCGACGACGGCGTCATGCCCGCGCGCGAGGCGTTCGGCGCATTCGTTGATAACGTCATGGACCGCGACAACTTTCACGCGCTCATCGCGCGCGAGAATCCCCGCGTGAACGCCGGCGATGTAACCGGCGCCTATGATTCCGATCCTCATCTGCATGTGATCCGTTCCGCGGCAAGTTTGGCTTCCATCGCCAATTTAAATGGATCTCGTTCCCAGTACTCCGGCCGGAAGATCTCGACACTGGCGACGTCGTCGTAACCGATCTTCCGAAACGCGTCCATCATTTCGCGCAACGGCAGGATTCCGAGACCCGGCAGTAGACGATGGCGATCTTCGAGCTGCGCGCGCGGCAGATCTTCCGCGTCGTTGATGTGAAAGATGTAGATGAGTCGCGGATCGAGCTTCTCGATCATATGTACGTTCGAGCCGCCGGCGTAGAAGTGGAAACTGTCGATTACGAGTCCGAGGTTGTCGCGGCCGGCCTCGCGCACGATCTCTTCGGCGAGGTCCAGCGTGGGCACGCTGCAATCGGGTTGGCCCAGGAACTCAAACCCCAACGCCACACCGTGCTCGGCGGCGATGTCGCACAACTCCGTCACGGCGGGAAGAGACTCCGCGACCACGTCCACGTCACGGTCCGGCAGCTTTCCGGGAACGACGACGATGTACGGGCACTCGATCGCCGCCGCTATTTTGCTTAAGTCGCGGCACTCCTGTTTGATCGCTTCGTAGGCCTGCTTATCGCGAAACGTGATGTGCTCGATCGAGTTGATGCTCAACGGCGGCACGCCGATCTCGGCGATGAGGTCTTTCAGCTCCGCGGTCGAGAAATCGCGAAGCTTGGCTTTCCAAATTTCGACGTAGTCAAACCCCGCTTCTTTGGCGGCCAGCAGGTCGGTTTTCAGGCTGGCGCGCATGGTTGTCGCGCCGTTTAGTGCGAGTTTCATAGTTTTGCAGAATACCACGAATCGGCGGTTTGACTTGGCGTGTCATTAGTTGTAAAAGCGTGGTGCTTCCGCATTACAAAGGAGATAACAATGGCTCTACGATTAGGCGATATAGCACCCGATTTTCAAGCAGATACAACTGACGGTCCGATCAGTTTTCACGATTGGATCGGCGACAGTTGGGCCGTCCTGTTTTCCCATCCGAAGGACTTCACGCCGGTGTGTACCACCGAGCTCGGCTACGTAGCGCGCTGCAAGCCGGATTTCGAGAAACGCGGCGTTAAAGTCATCGGCTTGAGTGTGGACCCGACCGACTCGCACAAGCGATGGGCCGAGGACATCAAGGAAACACAGGGCACGGCGCTCAATTTTCCGGTGATTGCTGACCCGGATCACAAGATCGCCGAACTCTACGACATGATCCATCCCGAGATCAGCGACGTGTTCACCGTCCGCTCGGTCTTCGTGATTGGCCCAGACAAGAAAATCAAACTGATGATCACTTATCCGGCGAGCACCGGACGCAACTTCGACGAGATCCTGCGCGTGATCGATTCACTGCAACTGACCTCGAAGTACAGTGTCGCGACGCCGGTGAACTGGAAAGACGGCGACGACGTTATCATCGTTCCGTCGCTTTCGGACGAAGCTGCCAAGGAGAAGTTTCCCGGCGGCTGGAAAGCGCCGAAGCCGTACCTGAGAATCACGCCGCAACCGAATAAACAGGCGGCGTCGACGGACACGGCTGCGAAGAGCGCTTCGTAATTTGGTCTGTTAAATCGAGAGTCCCGTCTGGGTGTCGAAGAAGTGAGCTTTATCGGCGACAATTCCCAACCAGACGGGACTTTCCACGTCCGCACGAAACTCCGCCGGGGCGCGAGCGATCAGCCTGTTCTTTCCCACTGATAAAAAAACGAAAGTCTCATTACCCATTAACTCAGTCACATAAACAGTCGCTGCGATCGTTTCATTCTGAGGCTCATTGAAAACGCGAATGTGCTCCGGGCGAATCCCGATTGTGATTTGATCCGTGTTTTCTCTTGCGACTGGAATGCGAATCGACTCGCAGATAAACACACCTCCATCTATCTTTCCGTCGACGAAGTTCATGCTTGGGCTGCCGACAAACTCCGCGACGAAACGGTTCGCCGGATGGTTGTAGATGTTCAGCGCCGTGTCGAACTGTTGCAGCCTCCCGCGCTTCATCACTGCGACTCGCGACGCCAGCGTCATTGCCTCGGCTTGATCGTGCGTGACGTAGATCGTCGTCGTGCCGAGCTGGTGTTGCAGTCGCTTCAGTTCGCCGCGCATCTGCACGCGGAGACGAGCGTCGAGGTTCGAAAGCGGTTCGTCCATCAAGTAAGCACGCGGCTCGCGGACGATCGCGCGCGCGAGTGCGACGCGCTGGCGTTCTCCGCCGGAAAGCTGTCGCGGCTTGCGATCGAGCAGCGATTCGATCTCCAGCATCGCCGCAACGTCTTTGACGCGCCGGGCGCGTTCGTCCTTATCGAGTTTTCTGACACGCAACGGATAGGCGATGTTCTCGGCGATCGTCATGTGCGGATACAGCGCGTAACTCTGAAACACCATCGCGAGGTCGCGGTGCTGCGTCGGCACATCGTTGATTCGCTCGTCGCCGATGAAGATGTCGCCGCCCGTAACGGTTTCGAGTCCCGCAAGCATCCGCAGCGTTGTCGTCTTCCCGCAACCTGACGGACCAAGCAGCACGACGAACTCGCCGTCGTCTATCTCCAGCGACAGATCATCAACGACGCAAGTGTCGCCAAACGACTTCGTCACGTTTTTGAACTTGATAGACATGCGCTAAATGACAAATGACCAATGTCAAACGACAAATGATAAATGTCTACCCTTTCACCGCCCCCATCGACAGCCCGCGCACGAGGTACTTCTGCATCGCCATCGCAAACACGAGAATCGGCACGATCGCCACCGCACCCGCCGCGCTCATCACGCCCCACTTGATCTCGTACTGCGTCACACGCCCAGCGATGCCGACCGGCAACGTCATCGACGCGTCCGTCTGCGTCAGCACCAGCGCAAACAGGAACTCGTTCCACGAAACGATCAAACAGAACACTGCCGTCGCGGCGAGGCCGGGCGCGACCAGCGGCAACACGACGCGAAACAGCGCGCCCATTCGCGAGTCGCCGTCGACCAGCGCCGCTTCTTCGAGATCGCGCGGCACTTCGTCGAAGAAACCGCGCATCATCCAGACCACGAATGGAAGATTAAACGCGGTGTAGACGATGATCAGCGCTGCTTTAGTGTTCAGCAGCCGCAGGTCCCGCATCATCAGAAACAACGGCACGGCGGTGACGATCGCCGGAAACATCCGCGTCGAAAGTATCCACAACGACACGCGCCGATCGAGATCGTAAGGCAGACGAAAGCGCGCCAGCGCGTACGCGGCGAACGTGCCGAGCACGAGCGCGCACAAAGTCGAACCGACGGCCACGACGGCGCTCGTGATCAAGTACTCGCCGAACGATCGCGTCACAAACGCGTCGTAGTAGTGTTCGAGCGTCGGCGTGAAGCCGAACCATGCCGGCGGGCTCGCGAACTGGTCCACTTCCGACTTCAGCGAGATCGTGAACATCCAGTAGACCGGCGCCAGCGCCGCTACCAGACTTAAAACCAGTAAAAGATACCTAAGCGCGCGACTCATGTTTCAAAAATCGTATATAGAAAATACTGATCAAGTTCGTCAGCGCCAGCAGCACAAACGACATCGCAGCCGCATAACCAAAATCGAAAAACCGAAACGCCGTCCGATAGATGTAAAGACTGATCGTCTCCGTCGCGAACCCGGGTCCGCCTTCGGTGAGTATAAAAATCTGATCGAACACACGCAGCAGGTCCATCGTCCGCAACAGCAGCACGATCAGGATCGCCGGTTTCAGCAACGGGAGCGTCACGTGTCGAAACGTCTGCCAGCGGCTTGAACCGTCAATCAACGCCGCTTCATACGGCTCCTGCGGAATCGCCTGTAGTCCCGCCAACAGCACGAGGAACACAAACGGCGTCCACTGCCAGACGTCGACAACGATCACCGATAACATCGCCAGACGCGGCGACGCTGTCCACGTCAACGATTCCGTGTCGATGCCGATTTGTTTGAGAGTTCCGTTGATGGCGCCGAAGTTCGGATTCAACAACAGCCGCCAAACAACACCCGCCACGACCGGCGGCAACATCATCGGCACGAGCAGAGTCGCGCGAAACAGACCGCGCCCGCGAATTTGACTGTTCAGCAGGAGCGCCAATCCGAGCCCCAGCAGAAATTCACACGTCAACGCAGCGACGGCGAAGACGAACGTGTGGGCCATGGCGGTGAGGAAGAAGTTGTCGGAAAAAAGACGCGCGAAGTTGCCGATTCCCCAACCGTCGCCGATTTGCAGGCTGACGCTGACCGAATAGATCAACGGATAAATCGAAAGCGCGAGGAGCACGGCCACTGCCGGTGCGATTAAAAGATATGGCAGCAGCGTTTGCGCGCGTGCGCCGCGTTTACTGCCCGCGTTGGACGATCTTCTCGATTTCGGCATTCGCCTGATTCATCGCCTCGGCGGGTGACAACTCGCCGCTGTTGGCCTTCGACAAAAAGATGCCGAAGACGTTTTCGATCTCGTTCCACTGCGGTGTGCGCGGGCGCGGCCGCGACGTTTCGAGCGATCGCAGTTGCGCCGGATACGCGGGATGCTTTTTCACCAGCTCAGCGTCCTGAAACAGCGACCGGCGAGTCGGCGGGTTTCCCCGGAGTGCGGATCGTTTCATCTGTTCCGCGCTGGTGGCCCAAACGAGGAAGTCCATCGCCGCCTCGGCGTTTTGCGACGCGCGCGGGATCGCGATCAGCCAGTTTCCGATCTCCGCCTGGCCCGGCTTCTTCGCGGCCGGCAGGTTCGTGAACTCCATGCTTCCGATCACTTTCGACTTCGCGGGATCGTCAAACTTTGTGATCCACGCGGGCCAGTTAATCGACATCGCCGCCGTGCCTTGCAACAGGTGCGCCCCGACTTCGTCCGCGTTGAAGCTCGCGTAACCCGGCGGCGAGTACTTGCCGAGCTGGAGCATGAACTCGAGCGCCGCAATGCCTTCCGCAGTGTTAACCGTGGGTTTGCCCGACGCGTCGAACATCTCGCCGCCGAAGGACCAGAAGATAGGCATGAAGTCGGCAACGGCCGCATTGCCCTGTGCCGCCCGCATGACGTAGCCGTACATACCGGCGGCGCTCTCTTTCTCCTGGATCGTTTTTGCAGCAGCGAGCACGTCGTCCCACGTCGCGGGCGGGTTCAAGCCGTGCTTCGCAAACACGTCCTTGCGATAGAAGAACAACTGCGAGTTGCCGACGTAGGGCAGCGCGTAGAGCGCGCCGGTTTCGTATGGATGGCGGCAGACGGCGACTGACGCGCCGACGAAGTCGCTGTCCGGCCCGTTTTGTCCGCGTTTCTGGAGCAGCGGCGTCAGTTCAGTCAGAAAGTCTTTCGTGGCAAAGGTCGGAAACCAGGGATCGTCCATCATGACCAGATCGTAAGCGCCGGTCCGCGCGTTGAAATCGATCATTTCCTTCTCGAAGAGATTTGCATAAGGAAACTGAGCGATGTTGATGTGGACGCCCTTTTCCGCTTCGTAATCGAGCGCGGCCTGTTTGAGTGCATCGCCCTCGACGCCGGAGACGATAGCAAGCGTGAGTTGTTTTCCTGCCGGTGGCTGGTCCTTGTTGCAGCTCAGGCTGATCGCAGCCAGGCCCATGAGCAGTGCGAGTAATGTTATCAGGCGCATATGTGTTCGTGGCGGATATAATATGGTCTATGCGACAAATCGTCACCACAACAACTGGCGACATCGACGTTCTCAAGGTCCAGCAAAAACCGGACCTCACGCCGGGCGAGGGCGAAGTCGTCATTCGCGTGCGCGCCGCCGGGCTGAACTTTGCCGACATTCTTTCGCGCCAGGGTTTGTATCCGGACTCGCCGCCGAAGCCCTGCGTCATGGGTTACGAGGTGAGCGGCATCATCGAGGCGGTCGGCAAAGGCGTCAACAGTTCGTTTGAGGGCAAGGCGGTCGCGGCGCTGACGCGTTTCGGCGGACAGTCGGAACAGGTGGCCGTGAAAGCCACGCAGGTATTCGACAAGCCCGAGCAGTTGACGTTCGAGCAAGCCGCGGCGATCCCCGTGAACTACCTGACGGCTTACGCGTTGCTGGTGGTGATGGGCTCGCTGCACCTGGGCGAGTCGGTCTTGATTCACAACGCCGGCGGCGGCGTCGGACTCGCCGCCATCGACATCGCGAAGAAGATCGGTGCGGAGACTTACGGTACCGCCAGTCCTGGAAAGCACAAGTTTCTCGCCGAGCGCGGCCTCGACCACGCGATCGACTATCGCAAACAGGACTGGCTCCCGGTCCTGCAACAACTGACCAACGGCCGCGGCGTCGATCTCGTGATCGATCCGATCGGGGGCGCGCACTGGAAGAAGAGTTACGAAGCGTTGAGACACACTGGGAGGCTCGGAATGTTTGGCGTCTCGTCTGCTTCCGCGAACGGGATTGCGGGCAAGCTCAACCTGCTCAAGACCGCGATCCGCACGCCGTTCTTTCATCCGTTCGCGATGCTGAGCAAGAACCGCGGCG
>DASURS010000094.1:0-12979 GCA_036279935.1 Pyrinomonadaceae bacterium | reverse complement strand
CGGCGACAAATGACGGCCTGATAAGGTATTATCGGCCTCGGAGGCGTTGATGAATTTGAGTTCTACGGCAAGACAAATTGTATTTTGGCTTTTAATAATCGCCGGCGCGGTTCTGCTCTACAAGATGGTGAATCCGCGCGGCACGACTTCTACGCCTGTGGACCTGACGAAGCTGGATCAGATGATCCAGGCGCGTCAGTTGAAGCAGTTGACAGTCAAGCAGACCGAGACTGTCGCGATCGACAATAACAATGCTGAATATAGAATCGCGTTATCCAACGAGCCGGCGAAAAACGACCTGCTCAAATCGGCGCGTCAGGTAGTCGACGGCAGACCACTTGTAGCGAAGGTCGAGGAAGAAGCGAGCAGCAGTTACATCTGGCCCATGCTGATAACGTGGGCGCCGCTGCTGTTTATTATTGCTATCTGGATATTCATGTTGCGCCAGATGCAGTCTGGCGGAAACAAGGCGCTTTCATTTGGGAAGTCGAGGGCAAAACTCCTCAACAACCAGCAGAAGCGAGTGACGTTTAAAGACGTCGCCGGCGTGGAAGAGGCCAAGGAAGAGCTCCAGGAAATCATCGAGTTTCTTAAGGAACCGCAGAAGTTTCAGAAGCTCGGCGGCCGCATTCCGAAGGGCGTCCTGATGATGGGACCGCCGGGAACCGGCAAGACGTTGCTGGCCCGTGCTATCGCCGGTGAAGCAAACGTTCCGTTCTTCTCGATTTCCGGTTCTGACTTCGTCGAGATGTTTGTCGGCGTCGGCGCTTCGCGCGTCCGCGACTTGTTCGAACAGGGCAAGAAGAACGCGCCGTGCATCATCTTCATCGACGAGATCGACGCAGTCGGGCGTCATCGTGGTGCCGGTCTTGGCGGCGGGCACGACGAACGCGAACAGACCTTGAACCAGTTGCTCGTCGAAATGGACGGCTTCGAGTCGAATGACGGCGTGATCCTGATCGCCTCGACCAACCGTCCGGACGTTCTCGATCCCGCGTTGCTGCGGCCGGGACGATTTGATCGACGGGTCGTCGTATCCAGACCCGACGTTCGTGGACGCGAAGGCATCCTGAAAGTCCACACACGCAAGATTCCGCTCGGCGAAGACGTCGATATCTCGGTGATTGCCCGCGGCACACCCGGATTCACCGGCGCTGACCTCGCCAACCTCGTCAACGAAGCTGCTCTAAACGCGGCGCGTTACAACAAGAAGCTCGTCGCGATGGGCGACTTCGAGTTGGCGAAAGACAAGGTGCTCATGGGCGCGGAACGCAAGAGCATGGTCATCTCGAACGAGGAGAAGCGCGTCACTGCGTACCACGAAGCGGGGCATACGCTGGTTGGTCTGAAAGTGCCGAACGCGGATCCGGTTCACAAGGTGACGATCATCCCGCGTGGCATGGCGTTGGGTGTCACTCAACAGCTTCCGGAAGGCGACCGGCACAACTACAGCCAGGAATACCTGTTGGGCCAGATCGCGATCCTGATGGGTGGACGCATCGCGGAAGAGACGTTCCTCGGCAGCATCACCACCGGCGCTTCGAACGACATCGAGCGCGCCACCGAACTCGCGCGCGCGATGGTTTGCGAGTACGGCATGTCTGAGATGGGACCGCTCACCTTCGGCAAGAAGGAAGAGCAGATCTTCCTCGGACGCGAGATCGCTCAGCATCGTGATTTCTCGGAAGACACCGCCATCAAGATCGATGAGCAGGTGAAGAAGATCGTCACCGCCCAGTTTGAACGGGCGAAGGCGATCATCGACGAGAATCGCGATACGATGATTCGTCTCGCCGAGTGCCTGCTCGAGCGTGAGTCGCTGGATGGAGTGGAGATTCGACGGATTGTCGCGGGCTTGCCGCTCGACGAGAACCCGCCGGTTTCCGACGGCGGCGACCAGGATCGTCCGAAGCTCAAGGAGCCAAGCACCAAACAACCCGTTCAGCCGCTTCTGCCGCCGATCACCGGTGGCAACCCGGCACCGGCCTAAGTTGTTTTGGGAAATTAAGAACTACCGAATGCCCATTGGTGAGCGGCCGCTCATCATGGGCATTCTTAATGTTACCCCTGACAGTTTCAGTGACGGCGGTGAGTTCCTTTCCCTCGCTGACGCTGTGGTCCATGCGGAGCGGCTCGTTTCCGAAGGCGCTGACATCATCGACATTGGTGGCGAGTCGACGCGTCCCGGCGGTCAGCCGGTTTCTGCTGACGAAGAGATCGCTCGCGTCGTTCCGGTGATCGAAGCGTTGGCGCAACGCGTGTCAGTTCCACTTTCCGTAGACACTACCAAATCGGAAGTCGCACGCGCCGCGCTCGACGCAGGCGCCGCAATCGTCAACGACGTCTCCGCGCTTCGTTTCGACTTCTACGTCGCGGACGCTGTCGCGCGAGCGGGCGCCGGGTTGGTGCTGATGCACTCGCGCGGCACACCCGCCACGATGCACCGGCTGCCGCCCGTCGCAGACATCATGGAAGAGGTCACGAGCAGTCTGTGGGCCAGCATTCACATGGCTGAACGTCGTGGCGTGAAGCGCGAGTCGATCGTGATCGATCCGGGAATTGGGTTTGGAAAGAGCCAGGAGCAGAACCTCGAACTGATCGCGAAGCTGGACCAGTTGATCGCAGCGTTTCCCGAGTATCCGTTGCTGATCGGCACCTCGCGAAAGTCGTTTATCGGCCGCATGCTGGCGAATGAATCAGGCACTCCCGCGCCGGCTACCGAGCGGCTGCACGGCACGATGGCGACTGTCACCGCCGCTGTCCTGAAGGGCGCGCACATCATCCGCGTCCACGACGTGAAAGCGGCTGCCGAGACGATCCGTGTTACTATCCACCTCCGATGATCAAGCCGCTGCGTGTCTTCCTTTTCATAATTATGCTTGCGTTCGTTTCCGGTTTCGCCGAGTGCTACAAGCCGGTCACGAAGAACCAGCTTCCGGCGCGCATCAAGACTGTCGCTGTGCCCGCGTTTCAGATGGAGAGCCAGGCGCTGCGCTACAAGATCGAGTCGCGTTTCACTGAGGCTGTAATGAAGGAGTTGGTACATCGCGGCCGCGGGTTGCGCGTGCAAGGCAGCCGCGAAGGCGCGGATGCGGTGATCGAAGGCGTCATCAAAAGTTTCAACTTCGCCGGCGTGCTGCTCGACGACAAAGGCCGCGCGCGCATCTTCGAAGTGACGATCGGCGCCGCTGTAACAGTTCGCGACCAGACCGAGAACCGCGTCCTTTACGACAATCAGAATTTCGTCTTTCGCGGCGAGTATGAATTCGCGAGCGATCCGCGCAGCTTCTTCAACGAGGAAGATCCCGCGATCCTTCGCATGTCGCGCAACTTTGCCGAGAGCATCGTCTCTACACTCATCAACGCAGTCGAAACTGGAAAATGAAAACGCTTTCGCGAGTGGAGCTTGAACGATCTCTGCGCCAGGGTGTCGAGCCGCTGTATCTGCTGCTCGGGCCGGAGCGTTACCTGCGCGGTGTTGCGGCGCGTGACATAACTGAGGTCGCGCTCAACGCCACCTTGATTCGCGAGTTCAACGAAGCGAGCTTCAGCCTGCTGACTGATTCGGTGCACAGCGCGGTCGCGGCGGCTGAACAGTTGCCGATGATGTCGGAACGGCGCGTCGTGCGCGTTCGCGACTTCGCGAGGCTGCGGGACGCTGATGAAGAAGTGCTGATCGCTTATCTCGCTAATCCATCGCCTGCGACGGTGATGATCTTCACTGCCGACGATCTCGACAAACGTAAGAAGTCAAGTAAAGCACTGCTCGACTACTGCACCGTCGTCGACTTCTCGCCATTGAAAGACAGCGAGGCAAAAGCGTGGGCCAGGACGTATCTGAAGACTGCGAAAGCGACCGCCGACGACTCTGTTTTGAGCGAAGTCGTCAATCTCGTCGGCACTGATGTTCAAACTCTCGCTAACGAGATCGACAAGCTCGTGGCGGCGGCGCTCGACACCGGCGGTCGTATCACGACGGAGATGGTTGACGAGTTGATCGGCCGCTCGCGCGAGTTGTCGAATTTCGAGCTTGCTGATCATCTGATGGCGAACAATCGCAAGCGCGCGCTCGAAGTGCTTCAGCGGCTCCTCGACGACGGCGCCGAACCCGTGATGCTTATCGGTCTGATCGCCGGCAACTATCACCGGCTTGCTTTAGGAAAATATCTGTTCGCAAAAGGCGGGCGCGAGGAGGTGTTTCGCAATATCTCGATGCCGCCGTTCAAGCGCGACTCCTACATTTCAAACCTGCAACGCAGCGACGCACGGAAGATCGCGCGCGGCCTGCAACTGACAGCCGCTGCCGATCTCGCCATCAAGACGTCGCAAGCGACTCCTCGTTTGCAGCTCGAGATGCTGGTGTGCGAGCTGGCGAGTTAAACTCCTCAACCACGCGATTACACTTTTCCACCAGCGACAACTCGCTCCCCATGTCGGCCAGCTTCCGTGCGATCAGCTCGATCCAAAACACCGTCACACTTTCGCTGTACTTCTCTCGCGGCACGCCGTGGTGATCGAGAAACCGCAGCAGCCCCGTCCGCATACGGTCAACCGCGGCCGTCGTGTCCAGCGTCTGCAAATACCAGACTGCGACTGTCAGATGTTCCCGATGCTTGAACTCCGCCTTGTCGGTTTCACACGTCTCGAACCCGCGTACAACGCTCTGAATTTCGTCTTCGGAACTGTACATGGCCTTGCTCCTATTTAAACAAAAAACGAGGCGGACCGAATCTCGATCCGCCTCGTCAGATTTTGGAAATTTACGCTTGCCTACTTGCCGGCGTTATTCGCCCGCACCGTCAGTCTCGACTTGTACCGTGCCGCCGCATTCGCGTGCAGAACGCCCTTCTGAACCGCCTTGTCGATGACCGAAATCGTCTCCGGCAGCACCCGGTCGACGTCCTGCTTAGCGCCCGAGCTCAGCGCCGTGCGCAGCTTCTTGATATACGTCCGGACCTTGGTACGATTGCTCTTATTGATCGTGCGGCGCTTCTCGTTCTGCCGCACCCGCTTTTCTGCTGACTTATGATTTGGCATAGTTCCTTAAGCGCCCTCAGGCGCAAGTGGAGGAGTATAGGTATGTCCCTAGTGAGTGTCAAGGACGCCTCGCCCATGTTAATCTGTGCCCAATGAAGGAGAAAGTTTACCGCAGTTGAAGAAGATTGAACTTCCGCCCCGTGGACTCGAGACGCTCTTTGGCGTTCATGACCAGAATATCAAGTACCTGGAGTCGCTGCTCGACGTCAGAATTGACGCTCGCGGACAGGATGTCTCGATAGACGGCGACCCGAAAGACGTCGAGACAGTCCAACGCATCCTCGAGGATTTTTCAGACCTCTTTAAAGAAGGAAAACAGTTTACGGACAAGGAGCTGCGCGAGGCCTTCGCGCAGATCGCCGAAGACCGCGCGTTTAGCCTGCGCGATTACTTCACCAAGACCCGTTTCAACCCCGCCGGGAAGAAACAGGTCGCGCCGAAGTCCGTCAACCAGCGCAAGTACATCCAGGCGATCCAGGAAAAGGACGTCGTGTTCGGCATCGGCGTCGCCGGAACCGGCAAGACGTATCTCGCCGTTGCCATGGCCGTGCAGGCGCTCATGCAGAAGCAGGTCAACCGCATTGTACTCGCGCGACCCGCGGTCGAGGCCGGCGAGAAACTTGGCTTCCTGCCCGGCGACCTTCAGGACAAAGTCGATCCGTATCTGCGCCCGCTCTACGACGCGCTCTTTGATCTGATCGACTACGAGCGCGTCACGCGTCTGCTCGAAAAGCGCGTCATCGAAGTCGCCCCGCTCGCGTTCATGCGCGGCCGCACGCTTTCAGACGCCTTTATCATCCTCGACGAAGCCCAAAACACGACCAGCGAACAGATGAAGATGTTCCTAACGCGCATCGGCTTCGGCTCGAAAGCGGTGATCACCGGCGACGTCACACAAGTCGATTTGCCGACCGGCAAACGCAGCGGTCTCATCGAAGCCGAGCGAATACTCTCGAATCTCGAAGGCATCGAGTTTGTCTACTTCACCGACAAAGACGTCGTACGGCACAAGCTCGTCCAGATGATCATCCGCGCCTACGAGGAGCAGAGTAAGAGAAATCAGATTTAGCTCATGATCGAGGTCGTCAATCGCCAGCGAGGTAAGAAGATCGACACACAAAGCTGGACGTCGTTTGCCGAAAAGGCGCTCGACGCCATCGGGAAACGCGGCTCGTCGGCGACGGTCGCTTTTGTCTCCGACAAGAGCATCCGGAAACTGAACCAGCAGTTTCGCCGAATCGACAAAGCGACCGACGTCCTTTCGTTCCCCGCCGAAGAAGAGACGAATCTCGGCGACATCGCGATCTCACTCGACCGCGCGGCCGTGCAGGCAAAAGACAACGGTTTGACGTTCGAAAACGAGATCGCCCAACTCATCCTTCACGGCCTCCTTCACCTCTCCGGCTACGACCATGAGACCGACAACGGCGAGATGAACCGCCTGGAGCTCCGGTTGAGGAAGAAACTGGGAATCTAGAGCTTTGTTCTTTGTTCTTTGAGCTTAGTACTTTGTGATTTTGTAGTTGAGAGTTTGCAATGAAGTCAAAGTACAAAGCTCAAAGCTCAAAGAACAAACCACCGTTGAAGCCATTTACGATTCCAGACGAAGCGTTTACTATCATTAGTATCGATGGAACTTGAAATAGCGCTTACGCTGCTGCTACTCATCGTGCTCTCCCTCCTGGCCACGGTCGACATGGCCTTCGCGCAACTCAGCGACGTCGGCCTTCGCCGCCTCACCGGAGAAAACGGAGAAAAGCCCGAGCCGCGCTCGCGACAATTTCTGAAACAAGCGCTCGAGAACCGCCCGCGTTTCGGCTTCGCGGTGTCGGCGATGATCCAGATACTGCTCGTCGTCGTCGCCGTCCTCGTAACGTCCATCTCTCTGACGCTGTTTCCGAACCCGCGGCTGGTACTCGTCGGGCTCGCTGCCGGACTGATCCTCGCGGGCATCTTTCGTCAACTAATCCCGCTGCTAATCTCAACGCGCAACCCGGAACGCACGCTCCTTTTTCTGCTGCCGATCATCAAGCCGTTCTTCCCGATGATGGCCTTCATCGCGGATCCGTTTCAGCGGCTGTTCGACCGCTCGCGACGCAAGGACCACCAGGACGCCGAAGAAGAAGAAGAGGAAGAGGACCACGACGACAGTAACGATCTCCAGGCGTTGATCGACGTCGGCGAGGCGGAAGGCATCCTCGAAGAAGAGGAAGGCGAACTGATCCATTCGATCATCGAGTTTGGCGACACGCGCGTCAGCGAAGTGATGACGCCGCGGCCGGACATCGTCGCCGTTTCGGAAACGGCAACCATCCGCGAGGCGCGCGATGTTATTCTGGACTCGAAATACTCGCGGCTGCCTGTTTATCGCGATCAGATCGACGGCATCTACGGAATCATATACGTCCGCGACCTGCTGCAGTGCTGGGTCGAGGAACGCGAAGACGAGAACATTCAATCACTGGTTCGCTCCGTCTATCAGGTACCGGAAACTAAACCCGTCGCCGAACTGCTGGAAGAGATGCAGAAGGCGCACGTGCAACTGGCCATCGTGATCGATGAGTATGGCGGCGTTTCCGGTCTCGTGACCGTCGAGGACATCCTCGAAGAGATCGTCGGCGAGATCGAAGATGAAGACATTGCCGGCGAAGAGTTGGAAGAGATCGTCGAGGCGAACGAAGGCAGTTACGACGTCCTGGCATCGACTGAGATCGGCAAGATCGAACGGCTCTTCGACATGGAGATCGAGGCCGACGATTTCACGACGATCGCCGGGCTGGTGATCAACGAATCAGGAAAAGTTCCCGCGGTCGGTGAAGTGCTGACGATCCGCGGACTGGAAGTGGAAGTTCTGGAAGCTGACGAGCGGCGCATCAATCGTCTGCGAATCAAACCACAGCAACCGCAAATGAGCACCGAGTAAGACGGATTTCGAATGGCGAAACACAAAAGCAAGTACCTTCAGGGTAAACGGATCGATCCCGCTCCGATAACGAAAAAAACAACTGTCGCGGACCTTATCGACGAATCATTCCTGGCTTACAACGCGGCGCGTCTGCGCGAGGCCTGCCAGCTCTTCACGAGGAAGATGCTGGAGCCGGATGTCACCATCGGTCTGTCGCTTACGGGCGCGCTAACGCCCGCCGGTCTCGGCATTTCCGCGCTGATTCCGCTGATCAAAGCCGGTTTTGTCGACTGGATTATCTCCACCGGCGCGAACCTCTATCACGATACGCACTTCGGCATCGGTCTCTCGATGCACCTCGGCAACGCGCAAACTTCCGACGTCGTGTTGCGCGAGGAAGAGGTGGTCCGCATCTACGACATCTTTTTCGACTATTCAGTGCTGCTCGATACGGACTCGTTCTTCCGCAAGATCATCGAAGCGCCTGAGTTTCAGAAGCCGATGTCGACGGCTGAGTTTCACTACCTCTGCGGCCGTTACGTTCACGAACGCGAACGGAAGTTGAAGATCAAAGACAAGTCGCTGCTGGCGGTCGCTTACGAATACGGCGTGCCGATCTACACGTCGTCGCCGGGCGACTCGTCGATCGGAATGAACGTCGCCGCGAAGGCGCTACAGGGAAACAAGCTCGCGTTCGATCCGTCACTCGACGTGAACGAGACCGCCGCGATCGTGCTCGCTGCAAAACGCGGGGCCGCGAAGAACGGCAAAAAGAAACACGGTGGACGTTCGGCTGTGTTCATTCTAGGCGGCGGTTCGCCGAAAAACTTTCTGCTGCAAACTGAGCCGCAGATACAGGAAGTGCTCGGCATCGACGAACGCGGCCACGATTATTTTCTGCAAGTGACTGACGCGCGTCCTGACACTGGTGGTCTTTCCGGCGCGACACCGGGTGAAGCAGTGTCGTGGGGGAAAGTAGATCCTGATCGTTTACCTGATGCTGTCGTGTGTTACGTTGATTCTACGGTGGCGCTTCCGCTGATTACGGCTTATGCTCTTGCACGTCACGAACCGCGCGAGCCGAAACGGTTGTATGATAAGCGCGACGAGTTCATGCGCCTGCTTCTTTCGGAATATCAAAAGTCAAAGCGACGTTAGCGGATTAGAATCCGTGTTACCGGATTGGAGAACACGAGCGATCATGGGTGAACCAGCCACGACCACGAAGCCGAGAGTTTATTACGACTGCGTTGCATGTCCCGCTTACTGTTGTACGGTGTATGAGCGGGTGCAAGTCACGCCGCGTGACATTCGCCGGCTTGCGAAACACTTTGGTGTGACCGAAGAGGTAGCGACGGCGCGTTACACGAAGATATGGGAGAAGGAGCGCGTGTTGCGCAAGAAAGCCGACCCGCTCCTGGGAAAGACTTGCCAGTTCCTCAATCTCGAAACTCGCAACTGCGGGATCTACCATGCGCGCCCCGCCGTGTGCCGCGAGTTTCCGACGACGAAACGATGCGCTTATTGGGATCTGCTGAAGTTCGAACGAGTGCAGCAGGACGATAACGACACGTTGCCGTTAGTGCAGATTACTTTTCGAAACGGTAAGAAGTGAAGAGGAATTAGGAATTTCGGATTGCGAATTTCGGATTGCGAATTTCTTTTCAATTCGAAATTCGCAATTCGAGATTCGAAATTCTTAGTCCGTGACATTCGTGGGCAGCGGCACTCTCCTGAACCCGTCAATTCGTTTTAACCAATACTCATTGAACGGCGAGTAGATAACTCCCTGCCGGCGTGACGCATGATAGAAGCCATGCTCGTCTGCAACGACGCCGACGTGTGCGAGTCCATTGAAGAAAACGAGCGTGCCAAACTTGAATTGCTCGTCAGGCGTCGCAGGCGTGAAGCGAGCAAACAGCGTCCGAGCGCTACCGCGTTCAAAATCAATTCCGCTCGCGTGGAAGATACTCCAAACAAACCCCGAACAATCGAACGTATTTGGTCCTTCCGCGCCCCATCGATAACGCGCACCCAGCCGCTCATCGATCGCGGCCAGCAACGCAGGCTGGAAGTTCAGAAAGTTTGTGCTTGATGTGCCGATACTCGGCGTCAGGTCGATGGTCGGCTTGGCCTTATTCGAGACTTCCCACGCAGGCTTCGCGTCAGCAGCCGTCACCGGCGCGAGCGCAAAATCGTCAGGGGAGCACGACGATTCGGTAGCGTCCGCAGCAGCGGCCGTCATCCGTGGACGAGTTTGTGAAACTGCTGAAATGGCGAATAAGCCGAGGGCCAAACAAGCGACCAGAACACGAGCGAACGGTTTTCGAAGCACCATAAACGGGGAACTGCCTTCTCCTAAGATTTCTCACTTTTTGCGTTCTTGCGTGAGGAGGGCACCGCTAAAAGACTCAGGCATCTTAGCGGCTGAAATAGGGCCGTTCAACAAGCAATGTGACTGTTTCGTGACCAAACAACGAGCCGCGACTGGCGGCGAACTGAAAGAGGTCACGAAACAGTTGCAAACCCTGTCATTCTGAATTAGTTGTCGCCTCGCGGCGTCAAGCGCGTTGGAGCCGGCGAAACAAATTCAGTGTAAAAAGCAGAGTAAGAGCTAACGTCATGGGGCACAAGACTCCAGACCATCGAGATGAATTGTTGTATGGTCTAGACAAACTGAGAATGGACCGCGGATTCCGAATTACACGGTGCGGCCGGCGTAGTTTAGACCGACCGTGATGATCTTCTGGAGCAACTGATCGTAAGGCACGCCGCTGTGCTCGGCGGAGTCGGCGAAGTCTTCGTTTTGCGCGATCTGCGGATTCGGATTGGCTTCCAACAAGTAGAACTGCCCTTCTTCCGTCATTCGATAATCCAGCCGCGCATAACCGCTGAGGAACAAGTAACGATAAATGCGTTTTGACAAACGTTCGAGCGTCTTGTGCTGTTCGGGCGTCAACTCAGCCGCGCGCGTCTCCACGCCGACTTTCTCCTGGTACGCCGGATCCCATTTCACTTTCAGCGTGGCGATGTTCTCAGCACCATCCGGTAACTTCTCCATCACCAGCTCCCACGGCGCGTACGTCTGTATGTTCTGATTGCCGATCACGCCGACATAGATCTCGCGGCCCTTGATGTACTGCTCGGCAATCGCGGCTGTCTTGTTCTGACGATGGATAAATTCGACGCGCTGCGCCAGCTTCTCGTCGTCGTGAACGATCGACGCCTGCGCGATCCCCACCGAGCCTTCCTCGCTGATCGACTTCACCAGCAACGGAAACTTCAGCCGCTTCGGCCGGCGCACTTTTCGATTGAGCGGGAACACCGCGAAGTTCGGCACGAGCAGGCGATGATAGGAAAGGATCATCTTCGTCAGCGCCTTGTCGTGGGCCAGCGTCATGCCGCGCGGATTGCAGCCCGTGTACGCCTGTTTCATCAACTCGAGATAACTGACGACGTGCTGATCGTAAAGCGGGTAGCCGTGAAACTCTTCGAGCAGGTTGAAGGCGATGTGCGGTTTGTGTTCCAGCAACGCGTCGCCGATCACGTTGAGCTGGTTGTAGAGACCGATGGGATAGACTTCGTGCCCCATCTTCTTCAACGTCGAAACAACATCAAACTCGGTTTTGATATCGAACTTTTCTTTGTCCGATAAACCGTTCAACGAATCAGGAGGGACGAAATCTTCGTGAACAAGAACGATGATGCGCAGTTTCTTTCGCGGCTCAAACGTCATACGGCTATGCGATGATAACCCGAGTGGAGCACGTTCATTACTTGCACAGTCAAACTTATCATGACACGGCGACGTGTTTCTCGAAAAGGTGTCGCGACGCGTAATTTTAAATCCTTGCAGCGATCGATCATGTTTTCGAGCACGTGATCGATCGTGTACTGGTGTACGCCAGTGCCTTCGGCGACGATCTGTCGCACCTCGCGGCGCACGCGACGAAGGAAGCTCGCGGCGCTTGGCTTGTTTTTGTGTCGCGGGTCGTCGGAGAAGATTCGATGAAGATCGCGATCGTAAACAGCGGGCCATTCGAAGTTGTAACGTTCGCGTTTGCGGTGATAGTGCTCGCGTAATTTGATCTTCAACGCCGAGAGCGGTTCGACTTTGGTGCGCGTCCGGTTTCTCGGTTTCGCGCCGGCGATGTCACCCATCAGCTCGTCGATGTATTCGAGTTTCCTGAGCGCGGGCCAGCCGCGATAACGTCGCCGCCACTGCGAGCGCGGCGTCAGCCAGACGGCAAACGTTTCCGCGAAGTCTTCCGCGGGATGCGCCTGCGCGTACCAGGCCGGCAGGTGCAGGACGTACTTCCGGCTCTTCGGCTTTGGTTTATAGAAGTCCGGGTACGGCTGTGCGAACGAGCCAAACAGCTCGCGGTGCTGGCGTTTGAAGTGGAGCCGGAAAGCCGTGTCGAGGGAGTGTCCCGCCTCGTGCCGGAGGATGCGCATGCACTCCGTGTCCGTTCCGCCTTCGACCTCCAGCATCTGCTTGCGTTCGAGCTTCATCAGGCGCGGGTGAGCCAGGTAAAAAGGGATCGCGATCCCCGGGACGCCGTCGGGCGAAAACCACTCCTCAGCCAGCCAAACATGCGGTTTGAAGCGGATACCGCGCGAGTTCAGCTCGCTGTAGAGGCGCTTGATGTGGGGCTCCAGAAAGGAGCCCTTGATCTTGATTGGCAGGTCGCAGATACGCAGGTCGAGCAACTGTTCGTCGCTGAGACGGTGCCAGGGGAATCGATAGCTCACGGGCAGGCATTCTAGCCGGGCCAGACACATGAGCCAAGCGGGGGCTTTTTGCCCCCGGACCAGCACCTTCTCCGGCGCCGCGGTAGTGGTTCACTTCGATAAAAACAGGTTCTCCCGCAAAGGCGCAAAGACGCAAGGACAACATGAGGAGATCGCCGTTTTTCTTTGCGGCTTTGCGCCTTTGCGGGAAACACTGAGCGCCGCCTGAGCATTGACTTTCTCTGCCGCCGGCCCTTTGTTGTGCGCTCGTTTGACGCGCTGTCTGACCTGAAACAGGTGGAAACC
>DASURS010000093.1:0-2183 GCA_036279935.1 Pyrinomonadaceae bacterium | reverse complement strand
AAGTCTTCATCTATCGCGTTCCTGCTGTCGCCGACGTCGATTTGACGACCGGCGCTGATCTGCCGCTTCAGGATCTCGCCACGGGTACGTTCTTGAACATCACGCCTGACACGCCCGCGAGTCGCAAACCGACCCCCGGTTCAGCCTCGGTTGCTCCCTTTTTCGCCGACGACAATCGCGAACCGACGATCAGCGACGACGGCAGGTTCATCGCGTTCATCTCCACGCGAAATCTCGTTCCCGGCGTGGGCAATGCGGACGGCAATCCCGAGCTGTTTTTCTACAACATCGCCGCGGGCACTCTCACTCAAGGGACCGCGACGCAGGATCCGACTCCCGGAGTCGGCACTGTCTTTCAGAGTAATCCCAATCTGTCTGCCGACGGATCGGTAGTGGCTTTTATTTCCAGTGCGAACCTTGCCAACAATAACGGCGATAGCAATGCCGAGATCTATGTCGCGAACTTCAGCGGCGCCGCGATGACGAACGTTCGCCAGGTCACGCGAACGCAGAACGGGAACGCCAACACGAACGTCTTCAGCGCCGGCAGGCGTTTGAGCCGCGATGGAAGTCTGATCGCGTTTGAGTCGCGAGCGACTGATCCGAAAAACGGCGCCGTTCCGACCGCCGTAGCTCTCGGCATGTTCGTCTACACGGTCGCGACCGACACGTTTGTCGAGGTCGGCCCTCGTGCCGCAGTGTTTGCTGACATCACGCATTTCCCGACGTTCACCGATTACAACTCGTCGCTCGCGCCGGGCAGTCTCGTCTTTGCTTCGGCACTGAACTTCAAACCCGACGGAACGTTTCCGACGCAGGCTGAAGACGCGACCGGTCTCAATCCGCAGCGAGCGTCGCAGGTGTTTTTGACTGCGCTTCCGGCATCGTCGTCGAACACGTTCGTTCGCATGACGAACACGCCCGCGTTGTCGAGTTTCGGCGGCACGCGGCCGGTCACCAGCGAAACGCGCAAGCGCATGGCGTTCGTGCTTGGCGGCGTCGAGCTTGGCGGCGGCAACGGCGATTTCTCGCTCGAGCTCTACTACTTGCTGAGCCCGCAGATGACGACGACGTCGGCAGCGGTGCTTTCGTTCTTCACTGGGGCGAGCAACATGCCGGTCGCGGCAGCGACGCCTGTTCCGAGTCCCAGTCCGAGTCCGACGCCAACACCGAGCCCCGTTCCGGGGTCGCCCCTCGGTTTGGCGGCCGGTGAGTTGAGTATTGTTCGTTCGACTGTTGCGCTCGCGCCATCGAGTGCGATGGCATCGGGTGGTTCGGAAACGAGCCGAAGCCCGGCGTTGCCGATTGAGTTGAATGGAGTTTCGGTGGCCGTGAATGGCGCGGCGGCGGGACTGTATTTCGTCGGCAACCAGATCAACTTCGTGATGCCGATCGGATTTACAGCAGGAGGTCTCGGCACGGTTGTTATCAACCAGTTTGACCCGGGGACAACCACCAATACCGTTTTCCGCGGTTTCGTCCAGGTCATCGCCGCGCAGCCTGACATCTTTTCCACTACCGGAGATGCTGGTGGGCGCGCGATCGCTTTCAACGTCACGGATCCGAGTGCGCGCACGACTGAGCCGTTCAACGTCACCTCGACTGATGCGAGTGGCGCGACTGTTCCGACCGTCATCGAATTGAGCGTGACCGGTATTCGCGCCGTCCAGAGGGCTGAAATTACGGTGACTGTGGGGACGACTGCGATCACCGGCGACGCCATTCTGGCGATTCAGCCGAACAGGGAGATGCCGGGGTTTGACATCGTCAATTTCCGACTTCCGGCTTCGTTGGCTGGCGCGGGCGATGTGCCTGTGGTTGTCACGGTTTCGCGAAATGGCGTCACTACGTCCAGTAGACCTGCGGACACCGCACCGCACATAACTATCAACTAGGCGTCCTGTTTTGTGTTTTTGGTGCCTGTTCGTGGCTAAAAACACGGCAAGATCGGCCAACTCGAAACTCAGAATTTGTAGGATCTTCGCCGCCGAAGCGTGGTACTCTGTCCCCGGCCGTCCTCGCCAGGAATCTTACAATGCAGTATCTCGCCGCCATTGTTGCAAGCATGGCAATACTTCTGGGTCTCGGCCCAGGAGGGCGACTAGAGATCCGCGACTCATCCGAGTACGAGCCCACCGCGCAAACCGCTCGCCGCATTCGCTGGCCCAAACGCACAATCGAGA
>DASURS010000092.1:0-35129 GCA_036279935.1 Pyrinomonadaceae bacterium | reverse complement strand
ATGGCTGCTGTCGACACCGTCGAACTGATAGATAAATCCGCAGGCGAGGCTTTCCTTCAGCTTGCCCGGACCGTGGACCGCTTCGAACGTTACGAGAACCCGCATGCGCAACGTGTCGCGGAGATCGCCGACGAGATCGCGCTCGTGTTTCACCTGGCGCGTCACGATCGCGGCTCGCTGCACGCGGCGGCGCTGTTGCACGACCTTGGCGAAGTCGCGATGGAGCGCGATTACATTCAAGCCAATCGCGCGCTCAACGCCGAAGAAAGGCTGGACCTTTCGCGCCATCCGGTGATTGGCGAACGCGAAGCGTCGCGAGCCGGCGCCGATCGCGCGGCGCAACTGCTCGTGCGCTGGCATCATGAATGGTGGAACGGCGCAGGTTATCCCGACGCGTTGCGGCGCGAAGAGATTCCGCTGGCGGCGAGGATACTGCGCGTGGCTGATTCGTTTGCTTCGCTGACTGACGATCGTCCGTATCGGGCGTCGTTGTCCATTGAAGCAGCGAAACGTGAGTTGGTGGCGCGGGCGGGCATTGAGTTTGACCCTTCGGTTGTGAGTGCGTTTCTGTCGACTTTCTGACGCGAGTCTCTTATGCAATTTCAGAACGGATGGCTGGGTTTTGAGTTGGGTGTGCTGCGACGGTTGAAGTTCGCGTCGGTGGCGTTGCCGTTCACGGGCGAGCCGGATCTGATCGTCCAGCTAAAAAACTGGCGCGTGCGTGTCGCGGCCAACGATCCGATGCTCTGGTCGTACACGAAAGCGTTCGCGCTGGTCGAGAACAACACCGAGCAACTCAACGACATCGACCTCGGCGTGCTCCTCGACGACGCCTACGTCCCGCGCGACAAACTCGAAAACCCGGCGCTGCTCAAGTGGTTCAACGAAACCGACGCATGGTGGTTCGACAATGTCCGCGTCAACGCCGAACGGCTCGAGCCGTTCAAACGCGAGCTCGCGTTGACGGCGGCGATGATGGTCGGCGACTACGTGCTCTCATTCGACGAACTGACGCGAAACTTGCGCGAGCCGTTTGCATTGTCGCAGGCGTTTCACCAAATGCTCGCGTGTCTTCCCGTGCCGCGCGATAACTCGATGCGCAACCGGATTGCCAACCAGGACGTGCGCAGCTTCGTCGCCGAACGCCATCACACTGACCTGCTGTTTCTGAGACTGCCTACGCCGGTGACGCAGATGACGACCGGGCGGGATCCGTTTGTGAGCTGGCGCGAGGAGTGGCTGCGCGGCAGCGACGATTTCTGGCTCGATTTCGAAAGATCGCAGAAGGCGAGGCTGGGTTCGCGGGTCCAGAGCAAACAACAGTATCTCGGGTTCGTCGAAGATCTGCTACGCACCGCGTCGCACATTCCGACCTGGGCCATCGCCCACACTGAAAACGGGTTTATCTCGACTGACGAGCTGGTTGAGAAAGTCAGCAGGGTCAGGAAAGTGGCGTCGATCTATTCGAAAGACTTCTCGGACATGCTCGGCGTGCGCGCTTCGCTGGTTGTCTCGGGTTAACCACAAAAAGGCACAAAGACACAAAAGGCACAAAAGCAGTTAAGAGAGGGTGAGTCCCTCTTGTCTGTTTTTGTCTTTGTGCCTCTTGTGTCTTTTGTGCCTTTTGTGGTTACTCGGGGGCTGAGGCCGAGACGAATTTATATCCCACGCCTCTCACCGTCAGCAGATGTCGCGGGCGTGAAGGTTCGTCCTCGATATACTTCCGCAAACGAACGATAAAGTTGTCGATCGCCCGCGTGTCGGTGTCTTCGCGCAGGCCCCAAACGTCTTCGAGGATCGCGCTGCGAGAGACGATGCGGCCGTCGTGGTTGATGAGGTAGCGAAGCAGTTCCGCTTCCATGAGCGTGAGATTCACTGTCTGGTCGCCTGAGCGAAGTTCGAGCGCGTCGAAGTCGATGGTCTTGTTGTCGAAATCAAATATGCTGCCGGCGGTTTCTGAAGACTGTGTGCGCGACTCGCTGCGCCGGTCCTTGTGAAACCACTCGCGCCGTCGCAGCAGTGCATGAATGCGGGCGAGCAACACCGCGAGGTCAAACGGCTTCGGCAGATAATCGTCGGCGCCTGCTTCGAACCCGCGCAACACGTCTTCCGCCTGCCCTCGCGCTGTCAGCATCAGTATAGGCACGAACTGACCTTTCGCGCGCAGCCTCGCGGCGAGCGCGAACCCATCCATACCCGGCAACATGACGTCGAGCACGACGACGTCGTAAACCTTGCGATCGTCGAACAGGAGCAACACGGCTTCCTCGGCGCTGCCCGCGATATCGACGTCATAACCTTCCGCCCTCAGGTTGTAGCGCAACCCGTCCGCCAGATGTTGCTCGTCTTCGACTATTAGAACTGAGCTCATGTTTTAAATACGCGGCAACTGGATCGTAAAAGTGCTGCCGTGGCCCAACCCGCGGCTCTCGGCGTAAACACGCCCGCCATGCTTTCGAACAACCGAATGCACGATGAACAGCCCCAAACCAGTCCCCTTCACGCGCGCCATGAACCGCCCCGGCACGCGATAGAACCGTTTGAAGATCCGTTTGAGCTGCGCACTCGGAATACCGATGCCTTTGTCAGCAACACGCACCGCAACACGCTTGTCGTCAATCGCCGACACCGACACCGAAACACGCACCTCGTCGTCTGAATACTTCACGGCATTGTCCAGCAGATTCGAAAATGCTGCGCGCAGCTCGTCCGGATCGCCGGATACTCTCGCGCCCTTCGCGTCTTCGGATTCGCTGTAAACGAGATGCGAGTCGCCCAGTCCATACCGGACGCGCGTCAGTTCCAGGCACTCGCGCACCATCTCGTCAACGTTGATGACAGTCTTCGCGATGGGTCGCCGTCTCAAGCCGGTCCGACCCGCGCGCAAGACCTGCTCGACAGTCGAAAGCAGCCGCTCACTATCCGCGAGCATGATGTTGTAAAACTCGCGGCGCTGCTCTTCGTCGACCTCGCGCGTCTTCAACGTCTCCAGATACAGACGAATCGACGCGATCGGCGTCTTCAGTTCGTGAGTGACTGCATTGATGAACGCGTCGTGCTGTTCGTTGCGGCGGATCTCGCGAATCAGAAACGTCGTGTTGAGAATCAGTCCAAAGATCAGGACGATAAAGAACACGAGCCCGAAGACGAGCAGCGCCACTTCGCGCCAGTTGAGAATGATCCAACCGACGTTCAGCGCAATCGCCAAGAGCACCAGGCTCACGCCCAGCGAGATGAAAAATGCGATCGATTTGCGGCGACTTCGCCTAACTCGCATGGCCTCGGATTGTAGCAACTTCCATCACGATCCGTGCGACTCGCCGACTACTGCGGTTCCTGGACCGGTTCGCGACCCTGCAAACGGCGCGGCAAACGAACCCGGCGTGACGCGAAGAGCGCGAGCCATAACAATCCGGAAACGCCGGACAGCAGACCACAGATAACCGTCAGCGCGTATGGACTGATCCGGTAGAGCGACCATCCGGCGATGGCGGTCGAGAAACTCCAGATCAACATCTCGCACGCACGATCCGTCGTCGAGACGCGCCCTCGCAAGTAATCCGGCACGAGACGCATCAGCAGGGTCTCCTGAACGGCAAACTCCGCGCCCAGCAACACTCGCGAGATGAAAAGATTCAGCGACGCGAGCCATAGCGTTGGCGACACGCCCATCAACGCAAAAAAGAAGCCCTGTACGAACAGACTCCAACCGATGTAACCGATCGTGCGGCTCTTCGTTTCGAAATAGATACCGACGCGACGCGCGATCATCATGCCGACGAACAAGCCGAGGCCGTTCGCGAAATAGAGCACTCCGATGGCCGCGTCAGCGCCGATGTCGTTCTCGCGTGCGAAGACGAACGCCCCGAGACGGTCCAGGATCAGATTGATCGCTCCGCCGCCAATGGCCCAGACGATATTCACGAGCAGGATCGTGGCTACCGGCCCGTGCGTGACGATGTAAGACCAGCCTTCACGAATGTCTCGCCAGTAGCCGCTGTACACGTTTTTCTTCTCGGTCTCGACGACGGCGGTTGCCGTTTGTTTCGTGTCCTTGTCCGGAACCAGCCATACCGAGTATGCCGAGATCAGGAACGACAGCGCGTTGATAAGGAACGCCGCCGAGTAGCCGACTTTCGACGCGGTCCAACCGCCAAGCGCCGCTCCCACCGACATCAGCAGGAACCGCGATGAAAACATCAACGCGTTGCCGGCCAGCAGATCGCATTCGCCGGTGATGTTTGGTACAGCCGCGTTTTTCGCCGCTTCGAAGAACGTTCCGAAGAAAGCGAGCAACGCGGTACACAGATATGCGAGCCAGAGGTCCTCAGGCCGGCGCACCAGCAGGAAACCGAGCGCGACGATCACGCGCAGGATGTCGGTGACGATCATCACTGTGCGTCGCGACCATCGATCGACAAACGCGCCCGCCAGCGGCGAGAACAGCGTGAATGGCGCGAGGCGAGCCAACAGCAGCAACGTCGTCACTTCAGGCGCGGCATGCGATACGACACGCACCAATCCCAGCGCGGCAATGAAGTTGAACCAGTTGCCGAGTTCCGAGATCACCTGCCCGAACCACAGTCTTCGAAAAGACTGGTTCCGTCGCAGGAGCTGCATGTACGTTAGCGAATCCATCGTTCTATTGCCGATTGGCGATTGCCGATTGCCGATTGGCGCTAGTTTGGCTTTAACCTGGTTCCGAAGTCAGAGTCGGCTGAGTTCAATCAGCACTCGGCAAGTGCCAATCGGCACTCGGCAATCGCCAATTGGCAATGGAAGCAATCGGCAATCGGCAATTGCCAATCGAAAATGAAAACAATCGGCACTCGGCAATCGCCAATCGCCAATGAAAAAGGGGCCGCCCAACGTTCAGGCGGCCCGCGATCTGCTCCGTTCTTCTCGAACGTCAACTACCAACAAATCGCGGCGGCCGTTTTTCCAAAAATGCTGAGACGCCTTCGGTGAAATCCTTTGTCTTCCCTGCTTCGATCTGCGCCTCTCGTTCAAGATCGAGCTGACTCCCATAATCGTTTACCGCGCTCGCTTCCAACAACTTCTTCATCTGTGCGATTGCGGCGGTCGGCGCCTGGGCCAGCCGTTCGGCGAGCGTCATCACGCTTTGCATCAGCTCGCTGTCCGGTGTGACTGAATTGATCATGCCCATCTCCGCTGCCCGTTGCGCCGTAATCATATCCCCGGTAAACATCAACTCCGCTGCTCGTTTCCATCCTACGAGCCGCGGCAGGATAAAAGTTCCGCCACAGTCGGGCACCAGGCCGATTTTAACGAAAGCCTGATTGAACCTCGCGCTCTCCGCTGCGATGACGAGATCGCACGCCAGCGCGAGATTGCATCCGCCACCCGCGGCGACTCCGTTGACGGCGGCAATAAACGGCACGGGCGTTCGTCGGATTAACATGATCGCCTCGTTCAGTATTCTGAGCGGCTCATCGAAGAATGCTTCGAGCCGTCCTTCCCGGCTCGCAATCTCCTGCATCTGCCGCAAATCGCCGCCGGCCGAGAATGCGCCGCCTTCGCCCGTCAAAACGATCACCCGCGCGCCGCTGCCGAGGGCGTCGGCAATGGCGGACTTGAACTCGCGCGCGACCTCGACAGTCAACGCGTTTAGTCGTTCAGGACGGTTCAGGGTCAGGACACAGACCTGTCCCGTCATTTCGAGTTTGATCGCCTCGTAATTCATGCTCTATTTATAAGCGCGACGCCGCAGTCAACTGGGCCGGCGTCAACTCGTGCTTAAGTCCGCTGCGTTGCACGATTCGCGCTGAAGCAATCGCTGCATAGGACCGGTCTGCCCGACGAAGGCTTGAAGGGCACTGAATCCTGTTTACCGCATTGATCGCAGGTGATGTCGAAGCGTTGGCGCTCACCTGCGGGTCCTCTCGAACCGCCGAAGTTTGCCCGGCGCGCGTCCCGGCACGGCTTGCAGCGTTTCGGATGAGTTAGATTACGTTCCCTGTAATACTCCTGTTCGCGTTCCGTAAATGTGAAAGGAGTGCTGCACTCCGAACACGTGATTTCGAGGTCTGGCATCGCGGTTTCTCCATGAGGGGAA
Source organism: Pyrinomonadaceae bacterium (assembly GCA_036279935.1). Lineage (GTDB taxonomy): Bacteria > Acidobacteriota > Blastocatellia > Pyrinomonadales > Pyrinomonadaceae > PSRF01. The sequence goes on along the minus strand of DASURS010000092.1, from coordinate 29,053 downwards.
TCGAGGACGTTCACCCTCTTGCTCTTCGGAGCGCTGGCGTCGCGTTTCTTTCAACCACGAAGTTATGGTGCGAAAGCGCTGTTTCTCAAACACTACGCCGAAAAGCTTCGCGTCCCGACGGTTAATTGCGGCGAGTGTACTCCAGCGAATCACTCTATTCAAACTATTTATGTTGCGGAATATCGTCAGGAAATTCCTGATGTGTGGCGGCACTGCCACAGACCGGCTCGCAATTCCTCGATAACTAACCGGCACATTGCTTGCTCCTAACAAGGCCGTAGCATGGATCACTTAATGACTTAAGGCGCCCGACTTTTGATCAAACAGACCACGCTCGGCTCTCCAGTCGAAACCCACGGTATAGGACTGCACACCGCCGTTCCCGTCCATATTCGCCTGGTTCCTGCCCCGCCAGATACAGGTTACGTCTTTCGCCGTACCGATCTCGGTGGCTTTGAAATCCCGGCGACCGTCGAATCCGTCGCTCATTGCGGCTACGCGACGACGCTGATGCGAACCGGCGTGATGCTCTCGACCGTCGAGCATTTGCTGGCTGCGTTGCGAGGTCTCGGAGTCGATAACGTCTTCATCGAGGTCGACAACCTCGAGATCCCGATCATGGACGGCTCGGCCGAAGACTTCGCCGAGATCATCGAGCGCGCCGGCATTACCGAACAGCCGCTGGCCAGGCGCGCTTTACTGGTTCGGGAACGCGTGACGTTTGAACAAGGCAATCGGCGCATCAGCGTCGAGCCTGCCGACACTTATCAGATCGACTGCCTGATCGACTTTGCGCATCCGCTGATCGGCGTGCAGAGTTTGTTTGTCGAGTTGAGTGATGGAGCGTTTGGCCGCGAGATCGCGGCGGCGCGGACGTTTGGATTTACTGACGAGATCGAGACGCTTCGGAAGGCGAATCTGATTCGCGGCGGCTCACTCGACAACGCCATCGTCCTGACACCCGAAGGAATGCTCAACGAGACCGGCCTGCGTTTTCGTGACGAGTTCGTCCGTCACAAGATACTCGACATCATCGGAGATCTCGCTTTGCTCGGCATGCCGATCATGGGCAAGGTCGTCGCCGAACGCAGCGGTCACATCATGCACGCTGGTCTTATGTCCAAACTCCTGCGCGTCCGCTCCGCCTGGGACATCGTCGACATGCCTACAAACCGCTCCGCACAATATCATGCACCCTGATCAGACCTACACAGATCTCGTTCTCATCCACCACTGGTAACACTGAAATCTGGGAAGAGCGATCTTCCATCAATCGCAGTGCGTCGAAGGCGAGTAACTGAGGCGTCGCGACGGTTGGTTGTCGGGTCATGAAGTCGTCGCAGGTAAGATTCGCAAGGTTGGTGAGTGAGTCGTGACTCGCGCGTTCGATAGCTCGACGAAGATCACCGTCCGTGATGATTCCCGCGAGACGTCCTGACGGATCGACAACGCAGACGGCGCCGAGTCCGCCTTTGCTGATCGCGCGCACCACTTCCACCCACGAACATCCGGTTGCGATCGTCGGGTTCTCGCCGTTGCTGTGCATCAGGTCCGCGACGCGCAACGTGAGTCTCTTTCCTAATCGCCCCGCGGGATGGTTCACGGCGAAGTCGTCGGAAGTCAGTCCTTTGACTTTCATCACGGTCATCGCCAGTGCATCGCCGATAGCGAGTGCGACGGTCGTGCTCGTCGTTGGCGCAAGATTCAAAGGACACGCTTCTTTGTCGACTGAAGCGTCGAGGACAGCATCAGCACGCCGGGCGAGTGTCGAATTGAGATTTCCGACGATGGCTATGATCGCGACGTCGCGATTTTTCAGGTATGGCAACATCGCGACGATCTCGTCAGTCTCGCCGCTGTTGCTCAACACGATCACGACGTCGTCTGGCTGGACGATTCCGAGTCCGCCGTGCAACGCGTCGGACGGATGCAGATAAAGCGCGGCCGTTCCCGTGCTGGTCATCGTGGCGGCGATCTTCTGTCCGATTATTCCCGACTTGCCGACGCCGAGAATCACTACCTTCCCTTTGCAGCCGGCGATCAAATCCACGACTCGCTCGACCTGTGCCGAGTCGAGGCGGGTCGCGGTTTGGGAGATGGCGTTCGATTCGATTCGCAGCAGATCCTGAACGTCGGACAGGTGGTTTTTCGTCATTTGCGCCTTTTGATATACGACTCCACTCGCATTTGGCAAGTAGAGCAAAGGTAAGTTATAGTCCGGGCCTTATTCAGATTAAGTTCAGATTGGACGCCGGAGCGCATGGGATTCAGCCTGCTTCCTAAAGAAGAGCAGTATTTCGACCTATTCACGCAGATGACGCTCTACATCTCGTCGGCCGCCCGTGAGCTGAAAGAGATGTTGGCGGACAAACACGGCGACTACGGCGAGTACGCGCAGCGCATCAAGGGACTCGAACACGCCTGTGACGAGTTGACGCACAGCATCTCCACTCGCCTGAACAAGTCGTTTATCACGCCTTTCGATCGCGAAGACATTTACATGATGTCAACGGCGCTCGACGATATCGTCGACCTGATCGACGACGCCGCGCGCGCGATCATCATTCTAAACGTCAAGGAGACAACTGAGTACGCTCGTGATTTTGCGAACGTCCTCGAGCGGATGGCGGAGCAGTTGAAGGAGATCGTTTCCACGCTTCAGCGTCCGCGGAACATCACGCAGCGGCTGGTCGAGATTCATCGTCTGGAGAACGAAGGGGACGATATCTATCATGCCGCGATCGCGGAGTTGTTTCACGACCCGCCGGATGCGTTGACCGTGCTCAAGTGGAAAGAGATTTATGAAAAGCTCGAAGCGGCGGTCGATCGTTGCGAGAACGTCGCGAACATCATCGAGAGCGTGATCATCAAGCACACTTAAGACATTGCCGATTGCCAATTGGCGATTGCCGATTGTTGCTGTGAATCGCGCATGATTTCAATCGGCAATCGGCAATCGCAAATCGCAAATCGCCAATCAACTATGACCGCAACGCTGGCCTTCGTCATCATCCTCGTCTTTCTCGCGCTTGTTTTCGATTACATCAACGGCTTTCACGACGCGGCTAATTCGATAGCCACTGTCGTGTCGACGCGCGTTCTGTCGCCGGGCATGGCGGTCGTTTGGGCCGCGTTCTTTAACTTCATCGCGTTTGCAGTGTTCGGCACGCGCGTCGCGAAGGCGATCGGCGACGGTGTGCGGATGGACGTGATCAGTCCGGAACTGCGTTTGTACGTTTTGCTGGCGGCGTTGTTAGGGGCCATTGTCTGGAACTTGATCACGTGGTACCTCGGGCTGCCGACGTCGAGCTCGCATGCATTGCTCGGCGGATACGCAGGCGCGGGTATCGCTGCGCACGGTGGTGTCAGTGGGTTGCTGAAGACGGATGTCTGGCTGCGAACGCTCAAGTTCATCGTGTTGTCGCCGATGCTTGGAATGTTTCTCGGCTTTACGCTGATGGTGATCGTGTTTTGGTTGTTTCGCCGATCGTCGGCGACGCGCGTGGATAAGATCTTCCGGCGCGGGCAGCTCTTCTCGGCGGCGGCGTTCTCGTTGGGCCACGGCGGCAACGACGCGCAAAAGACGATGGGCATCATCACGGCTGTGTTGACGGCTGGTGGTGTGTGGGGACTTTCGTACGGACCAAACGGGACGCTGCCATCGATTCCGACGTCCGTAGTGCTGGCCGCACACGCCGCGATCGCATTGGGGACGTTGTCGGGCGGGTGGCGCATCGTCCACACGATGGGGACGCGGATCACCAAGTTGAAACCAGTGGGCGGCTTCTGCGCGGAGACGGCCGCGGCGCTCACGCTTGCGTACGTCACGCTAACCGGCACGCCTGTCTCTACTACTCACACAATTACGGGCTCTATCGTCGGTGTGGGCGCGACGCGAAGACTATCGGCGGTGAAGTGGGGCGTCGCCGGCCGCATTGTCTGGGCCTGGGTTCTCACCATCCCCGCGGCGGCGTTCGTGGCAGCCGTCTCCTACTGGATCGTCTCCGCGATCCATCGGTTGGCGAGTTGAAAGCTCCTTGTTATTACCTGCCTGATGACTAATCTGCTGAAGCGGATCACAATCAATCCTGATCAGTGTGGCGCTCGACCATGCATTCGGGGCATGCGTATTCGCGTTGTTGATGTTCTCGATCTCTTTGCGGCGGGGCTCACTTCCGAGCAAATACTGCAGGACATGCCCGATCTCGACGAGCACGATTTAAAAGCAGCCCTCCAATACGCCGCGCACAAGCTGGCTCATCCAGTGCTTGCCGGATGAGGCCGCGGGTTTATGCTCAAAGTGTCTGCCGCGGTCGGCACGTAAGCGGAACGCGCTAGGCCACACGAACAATGTACTCGGTTGGCATGGAGCGACGTTCGCGAGCCCGCTTGGCAGGCGTGACAAGGTCGCGAACAGTTTCGATCAATTCGTCTGTCGTGTCAGAAGTGAATGAGGCTTCGCCATCAATGGGACAGACCCAACCATAGACGTTCGGCACTTCGATCGAAACACCGTCATCATCATAAACAAACGTAGTCGCCTTCCACTCTTTTTGAACCTGGTGCTCGCCGCAAATTGGAACAGGTGGGTTGGTCATAGTGGTTTTACTTTTTTCGTTTGCGTCGGCGAAACGGTGGCCTCAAAAAAACGGAAAGCACGGAGATATATGGGTGATGGCTGCTGACGCAGTCAGGGGGTTCATTCTGCGAGCCTGCTTCGCCCAAAGTTCAGAGCCATCTGAGCCTTGCCGCCGCTTCATAGATGAGCCGTATCAAAGAGTGATCCACCTATAGAGATAAGGCCATTTCGCAGAAACGTTTTGCCGGCTTTTATCATTACCAATAGACGACAACCTCAAACACTTCGAATAACCCGCGCGTTATCCGCATGAAGGAGAAGAAATGCCTATCGAACTTTGGATTGATGATGGAAACCCATGGTATTTGAGCCCCGACATTTGGGTGGTGCCCGGCAACGATCCGAGCGGAGCCCCGGGAATACCGATAGCAGGTGTCGCCGGTTACGTTTGGGCTCGAGTCCACAATCGAGGAACAACACAGGTAACGAACGCAACCGTTCGCTTTTACTGGGCAAATCCCTCTATGGTAATAACCCCAAACACAGCAACGGCTATCGGAACGAGTTTCGTTAGCTTGTTGCCAGGTGAAACCAAAGAAGTGCTTTGCTTGACCCAGTGGACGCCCGTTTGGGTCAATGACGGACATGAGTGCCTGATCGCGCAAGCTTTCCACGCGTCCGATCCACTACCTCCCGGAGGGCCCAACGATCCCTTCGATCCGCCTAACGACCGACATACAGCCCAACGCAACATCGATCTTCTCATAGCCAGGATTCGTTCGAATTTTCTCGTTCAATGTTTTGCCGCAGGCAATACTGCGCGATTTCGAACCGAAGAAGTGACAGTCGTAGCTCGACGGGCTCCAATCGAAACCATTCGCAACCTGGGAAAGACACTCGGACTGGATCGTTTGCCGCGAGAGATGGGCGAGATCAATGAATTCGGACTCCAACCACAGCGTTGCGGTGAACAGATCGAAAGAGTTGGTGATGAGAAGCTCGAACTCAAGTTGAAACCCGGCCAGCAAGTTGGGCTCGCCCTCACGATTAGGGTGAAGGAGGATTCTGAGTCAAACACCGGGGCGCTTTTTCTTGTCGAGCAATTCGTTAGAGACAAGTTAGTCGGCGGAATCGGCGTGCTCGCACTTGGTGGAACCAAAGATTGTGAACAATACAAGCAAGAAAGGAGTCACGAAAATGGCTAGTGTTCCTGCCGCTATTCCTAACCGGCCTTTCGCAGTCTGCCCGCCCACGAACATGATGAACCCTGACGGATTCTTCGTCGTCAACATGGGGGGTCAGATCATTCAGGCATACATCGTCAACCAAGGTGGCGCGCCGATCAATAACGCTCGCGTCTACATAGAAGGAATCTCAGACCCGGGAGTGGTTTTGATTCCTGAAGTAAAATTCGTCGGCAACGTTCCCGGCGGTGCATCTTTCCCGGTGCGCTTCAACGCCTCATTCCTTACAGCCACACCCGGCGAAGCCCTTGTAAGTTTCATAGTGGAAGGCGACGACCTCACCTTCAAGAGAGTGATTAAGAAGATCTTCATCACTCGAGTTGACTTTCATAAGCCATCGAAAACTTACAGCGTGGTAATGCCCCAGGGAACAATGCGCATAAATATCCATCGTGCCGTCATGGGACCAAGGGATAACCGTTGCCGGAAAGACGAGCCCTTCGTCGTACTTCCAACAGAACTGACGTACACCTGGATTCCCAATCCGCCTTACGACGGCATACGTGGACCATTCCCTTACGAGGACCCTTGGTGGAAGATTGCGTTAGCAATACTTGCCGCGCTCTTCGCCCTGGGTGCACTGCTCTACGACTATTTTAGTGACGGAGACCTTGACGGCGGCTCTGTCTCTGTTAGCGGGACATTCGAAGAGACTGATCCATCAGTGTGCTGCACGTCGGTAAGTACCTCGGCAAGTGACAGTGACGATTGGGTCGCACGCGGACTTTACTCGGCCGCGGGCGGCCTGGCGACCGCCGCGATTGCGTCCGACGGACCAGACCTGCATTACCGCGGCCAGGAGGCAACTCCTCCAGCCGGAGGTGAATTCACCTTGAGTGAGGGAGTACATCTGAAGATTAATTACTCTGTTCCTCCGAGCCCGGGTGTTAACTATCCAATCGAAGGCTCGTGGGAGTACACCCGTACCACAACGGGAAACACCTATAACTTCGGGACCTCAGATGAACGCAACAATATCCATTTTCTCAACGGATATGAGGTACAAGCACCTGCAGTTCACGATCGGCGTAAAGGACCGTTGAAGGTTTGTGCGCGTTTTCAAAAACCTGACGGCAGGTTCTTTAAAGGCAACGAGCTCTATGTGTCCGCCGTATTGGTTTCTACCTATGGCGCAAACCGTCGTTTCGAACTGAATGACCACGGTATGCTACTGGACGATAAAGCAAACGATGGAACGTATTGCGGCGGTTACCTTTTCCGCAGACAGCACGATAAGCATGGCGATCCAACGCAGAACGATCAACCGGGAGACTGGTATCTCTTTGTTTTTGCGCAAGACGTTAATACGGTCGTCCAAGGGACGCCACCGTTTGATGCCGCTCACACCATCGGAGGCTTTTTGCTTACTCCCCAACTTGTACTGAGCTTTAACCAGCCTTGCCAACTCAATCACGACGCAGTGATACACGTTGTCTAAGTTGGTTTACTTCAGGAGGAACGCGCGGCGGTCCCCCCTAAAATTTCAGTTCTTAGCCTGCGAAGCAGGCCTACCGGATTGGTATGGGGGGACTTCGCCGTGGTGTCGCACCAACGTTTGGGATGACTGATGGGTGTTTGAGAGCTGTAGGCGTTTCTTTGCTGCGGCGGAATGAATGACTTGCCGTTAGTCCGCAAAAAACATTCGAGTTCTGCACCTTCGACTCTCCGCCATCATCGAGCTTTGCAAGCTTACATTGCGGGGAGTGCAGAGAAAGTTACGTCTTGCCGAAATTTAAAAACGTAACAATCGCCATAATCTCCCCTTTTACCGCGCAGCGGCAGAATATCAATTTTGCAATCTAAAATGGGGGGCATAAACCATGGCAACCATTTGCAAAGACGTTCATGAATGGATCGAGGAACAGATAGAGAAGGCCGTCGAGGAATGGATTGAGAGGACCGAAAAGAAGTGTGAAGAATACGATTGGTGGAATCCCATAGGTTGGTTTTGTTGGCTCGTTACAATCCTTGTAAGGGTTGTGAAATTTGTTTTGGTAACCGTGGGCAAGTGGGTAGTGCGCGTTGTCTGCGAGGTCGTCGCTTTTGTTTTGACTCTGTTCGCAGCGATTATAAATACCCTCCTCGCGATACCTGTCGTTGGCCCGTTCGTTAAGGCGATAATACGAGCGATTGTAACTGCCATAAGCTACGTGATCGGATTGCTCGACGGGCTCGCTCGGCTTTTCGGACTCAAGATCACGAAGCACCTCCGGGTACATGTGATACCGCTGTGCGAGGGAGTCATTCCATTAGCTTACGAAACGCATCTCACTCCGATCATTCGCGAGACCCAACGCATATTTTACGACCGTGCGCAGATCAGGGTGCACACCACCGTTCATGCCCCAATTCGTAATCCACCGACCGACGCTTTGCGCCTTGGTACCGAGGTGGATTTGATCACAGATGAGCTCTGGCTCAAGGGTACATGGCATCAGATCAACACGGTGAAGATCTTCGAGTCCAACCTGTGGTCTCTGATCGGTCTTGGTCATCCTATTGTTGTATACGTCATCCGGGAGGTCGGTTACGACGGGCCGGGGAAGGTAGTTGGTGCCTCGGGTGGTCCATTCGTCGACTGGGTCGCGGTGGAGCGCGACTCAGTTGTTCCTGAGGTCGTAGGGAACAGTTCGGGAGGGCCAGCTTCGCCCCTTGCGCCATATCCTCCGACCGTGGCGTCGTCCTCCGCAACCACAGGGGTAAGAAATATTAAATACTGGGACTACGGCGGGCGATACGTCCTCGCTCACGAGATCGGTCACGCACTTGGTCTATTGGGACACGGTAATAGCAGCCCCGGCGAACTGATGGCTAGCGGAATTATCACGGGCGATGCTCTATCGCCGTTCCAAGTTGGAATCATTCGCAGCAGTGCTCCAGTCACGTTTTTTTGAGCACACTTCCCGCCTTCTGAACACTACCAAAGCTTGCCAGGGCAACTGACGTCGATCCGAGCCCGATTTGTGATGTCCAATGCTCTTCGCACATTGCGTCCTCCGTTGATCCCCAAAGGCGTTGTACCCTCCCTTTCGTTTCACATTCTTGAAGGTGGAGAACTCTCCACAAGAGTATGAAGGCAACACAAGGCTTGATGAAGGAATTCAAATGGTTTGTACTTTTTCTACGAACTTGGAACCAATTAATTGCCGGAGGCTATTGGAACCATTAAGTTGCCGGATCGGCAAATTAATGGTTCAAGTGACACTCTGAGAAGGAGTGCCGCTAACTTGTTGAATTAGTGGCGGGCCATACTGGACAATCTTCGCAACTTTTTCCTGTCGCCAACGGCAGAAATGCTCAGTTTCTTGCAACAGTTGCGAGAAGCACTCTAGTCCGGCAAGTCGATTTGACCTTGGGATCACGAATTAGACGTCCGGCTAAAAACACGGAGGCTGAAATAGTCGGCCGGAAAATAAAAAGACGGCTCTTGGGGGCCGTCTTCTTATTTTCGAACTTTAGGTTACAAACTCAACAGGAATATCATCAGGTACGCAAACGCTAGAACTGAATAGCCCGTTATATACAAGCTTTTTGAATCTCTTACGCAAGCAAGAACCAAAATGAAGTAGGCAAGCATGATGACAAGGTATATTTCATTTCTCATCAAGACCTCCCTATGTTGAATTTTCAAATAGCTCTTTTCCCCGGATTGCTTCGCCGAGGCCCGATCCAAGATGGTTAACTCGGGCAGCTCCCGAATTGGTCTACCCTTGGAAAGCAGAACCCTCAAAACTTTTGATTACAGATTTACAGATTTGGTTGCGTTAATGTTCAACAGTGAAAAGATCCATTACCGTGTGAGCTTCCCCGCTGCCACTCAGCCTGCCACAAAAAATAAGGAATGACTCCCCAGAGAGTAATGCACCGCCTATTCCTAGAAACTTAAGGGGATGGTGTCGAGGACGCAGCCGGTGGAGAAGAAGTTTTACTCATGGACTCGATTTTAGAGCGAATACCCCGATATGCCACGAACATGAATGTCCCAAGAAATATAATGACTACCACTTTGGTTATTAGCCATGCGATCTCGGGATCATTTATTACATTCTTTATTGTTTCTACAGTGTTGTTCTGCCTCTCCTCGATCACCTTAAATACTGTCGCATGCGGACTACTTAATCGCACCTTCCCGCGAGTTCCTTCATAGATGAATTTGACGTTGAGCCAGTAAGAGTCACCTCGATTGAACGGGGATAAAGAAAAGTCTAAGTTTGCTTTTCGGTCTTCCAGACTTACGGGCGTTAGTAAGTTCACCAAGTGGTGTCGATCTATACTCTCCGATTCAACCGCAATTGCTTCGTTTTTTTCGTCGAGGGTGATCCCGAACTTAAAATTCTCGATATCTTGATTTCCTGCGTTATGCAACCAAATTCGCGCAACCGAAAGGTTATCAACTTTCCGGGCCGCACGCGGACCAGCAGAGTCACCTGCTAAGGTAATGTGTGCTTCCATGGACGGGAAATCGAGATCTCTCTTGAAAATATCTAAAATTTCTACACTGGAATAGACAGGCTGACGTTCCTGACGCATCTTGGTGACAATGGCGGTGATAATCGCTCCCATGGCACCACCACCAATCAGACCTACGACCCAAGGGACCCATTGCCATTGACTGTTTTGCATGATGTCTCCCAGAGGAACGGAGATAAGCGCGAGCGAAACTCATATACCTCTTAAATAGGTAAAAAAACAAGCGATTAATGTATGGCAGGCAAAAGACCCTAAAAAGATGAATATGGCAGCTATTCACGGCTTGCACCGCAAATACGAGCGTCCCCACAGTGGACAATCTTCGCAACTTTTTCTTGACCACAACCACCGAAATGCTGAGTTTCTTCCAACATTTGCGAGAAGCGCGTAATCTGCCAGTCACTCCGAGTAGCAAGCATTGGTGCGTAGGCGAACTTAAGAGTGCAACGTGTAACCGTGGCGGAGGGGACAGGACTCGAACCTGCAATCCGACTATTGATGGTCTCACACTCACATTCGTCTGACAGTTCGTCCTGAATGCTTGCGTCTCGATTCTTAAGCCTCAAGCAGAATCTCTGGATGTTTTTTAGCGATGGTTAATAGCTTAAGTGCTGCGTCACCGGGTTCTCTCGAGCCTTGCTCCCATGCTTGGACCGTTTTCGTGCTAATGTTCAGCATCATCGCGAACACCGCTTGAGAGCAATTGAGTTTTTGTCGTATCTGAGCAATATCCTTGGGTGACATTGCTTTAGGCGGACGCGGAGCTTGAATTCGCGTTACCTTTAAATCGCGACCCTTGCCACGCTCAAAGGCAAGTGCATCTTCCATGGCGTTCTTGAGATCGGCAAATGCCTCGTCACTCATATAGTTCGTTTTATTTGTCTGCACCTTCCGAGTCTTTCCTGTCTTCATGACTCACTTTCCCTTCTAATCTGCTGGCTCAGCGCGCCAATGATGCGCGTTTGATCCGGTGATAAGTCGGCTTGGTCACCTTTGCTGAATAGGTACAACAAATGAATTCTGCCGGCGTGTTCGAGGTAGAGATACAAATATCGGTAGCTACCGCTCTTGCCTCGCGATGAGCATGGGTCAGCCGCTCGTGCCTTTCGAACGCCATGAGTCCCCTTCACAATATCGCCACGCTGAGGATTTTGGACAAGCTCAGATTAATGTTAATCAAGACCTCAGCCGGCAATGCACCCATTTGTTTGGAAAAGACCTTCGATTCAACGAATTCAAACCAGACGTTATCATCTGTTCTCCCCATGCATTATGACTATACCACTGAGTAGTATGGCAGTCAAAAACGTCGAATAGCGGACGGGCCATTAGCTTCCCTCCTGCCTGGCATTTCTCACAATGCTCGCCGTTGTGTCATTAGCTTTTTGGCAAGGGGTTGATTCGTCGATCAAATATAGCTGCCGAAAGTAAGATTGCGAGAAACCGTTTCACCGACCCCACAGAAATTGTAATAATCAAAGTACCAGCTTTCAGATTCTTCCCTTGCTAAAGCAGTTGGTTAATCATGTTCAATCTTGGCTCGATACCAAGGCGGCACGATATTTGACGAGGGGGACAAAAACGGTTAAAAAAGGGGGACAAAAAGGGGGACACTCCTGGTTCATCTCTTTGAAACATGCCATTTTGTTTAGGCCCGCGTAGCTCAGTGGATTAGAGCGTTCGCCTCCGGAGCGAAAGGTCGCAGGTTCGACCCCTGCCGCGGGTACCACTTCTCACGATCCACTCTCATGGCAAACTGATTGCTACCGCAGCCCTAGGTTCCGCAGGAGCCTGAAAATGGGGAAATTCACTTGCGCCTGTGTGCGTCAGCGCGCACTTGCTCTCGCGCAAGCAGTTTTGTAACCAATTCTTAAAAGCAACCTCGCCAGTTGAAAGCAACTGCGGCTAGCTCTCACTGATCGGGTCATCCATTCATTCGAACATCGAAAGGAAGTCACATGCGCCCCCACAATAAATCGCTGCTCCTCCTACTCACTCTTGTTCTCAGTGTCGCGCCGGCATGCATATCACGGGCGTTGCCCGAACAGAGAGTTGAAGCAAAAACGCCTGACGCTCAGGCACAACACGCACCGACAGCTGTCGCGGCTATCGTCAAGGCAAAGAAGGCGAACTTACGGGCTAATCCGTCGCCATCATCGGCAGTAATTGGAACTGTCAACGAAGGCGACCTCTTATCCCTGACCGAGGAAACGCCGACTGGCCCGTGGTACCAGATCCGCGACACCAAGACAGGCACAGACGGCTGGATTCACGGCGATACGATCGCACTCTTACAAATCGCGGAGACAGATGCAGCACGCACCACGGCGGCGCAAAGACCGCGTACTGTCTCTACTCCGAATCAGAAACAGCGCGCCGCAACGCCAACCGAAACGCCACGCACAACCTCAACGCCGGCTTCCGGCAGATCTTACGTAAATGTAGATGGTATTCGAGTACAGTCACCCACCTTCAGCGATACGAAACCGGCAGGAGCATCGGCGCGTTGTCGCGACGGTTCATATAGTTTCAGTCTCCACCGACGCGGAACGTGTTCGCATCATGGCGGAGTGGCTGAGTGGTATTGATCACACAGACAACAACGAGGGCGGGCGCAAGCTGCTCGCCAAACATCACACACCGCTGCATTGACACCGCATGAGCTTTGGCCTTAAGTTCCGAGCCATGTCATTCCTCCGTTGGATTTCCCTGGCGTTGCTGGTCGTGTTGTGCAGCAGCGCCGCCGCGGCTCAGTGCACGAAGAAAATCGCGGAGATTCCGGCTGCTCCGGAGTTGCTCGGCTTTCGGCTCGGCATGACGAAGGACGAAATAAAGGCGCACGTGCCGCAGACGAAGTTTGGCGGGACTGACCACTTCGGAGTCTCGAAGACGACCATCAACCCGTATTTCGATTCGACGATCGACAAGACGAAGTTCGAAGGCGTGCGCAGCATCTCGCTCGACTTGCTCGACGAGCGGCTGACGTCGCTCTGGATCGGTTACGAAGAAGAGTACAAAGCGAAGAACGTCGAAGAGTTGGTGAAGATGATCTCGCAGTCCATGCAGCTTCCAGCGTCTGGCTGGAGCTCGTGGCGTTCGCGCGGGCAACAGATGCGTTGCGCGGACTTTCAGTTGATCGTGCAGATGGTCGCGGGTGGGCCAAGTTTGCGAGTGCTCGACGTCGCCGCTGAAGACACGGTGGCCCAGCGACGGCAGGCGAAAGAAGAACAGGACTCGATGGCGGAAGCGGCCGCGTCCGAAGAACCCGCCGAGACGCGCGATCCCGTCCCCACCGCCGCGGCGCCCGAGATCATCGCCGACAAGAAAGCGAAGACTTACTACCTCGGCGCCTGCCGTCCGGACAAAGTGATCGCCGAAGCGAACCTGATCAAGTTCAAAACAACGGAAGAAGCAGAAAAAGCGGGATTCAAGTTAGCCAAGAACTGCCACTAACAAACTTCCCAGTTTCAAGGAGACAACATGTACAAGGAATTCAAAGAATTCATTGCTCGCGGAAACGTTGTCGACCTGGCGGTTGCAGTAGTTATCGGTGCGGCATTCGGGAGACTCGTGACCTCGCTGGTCGAAGGCGTGATCATGCCGCCGATTGGCATGGCACTCGGCAAAGTAGATTTTTCGAACCTGTTTATCGACATCTCGGGCCAGAAACCTGTGTCGCTCGCCGATGCCCAGTTGCGAGGGCTACCGGTGATTGCTTACGGAAGGTTTTTGAACGACGTCATCACCTTTCTGATCATCGCGTGGGTCGTCTTCCTGATGGTGAAAGCGATCAATCGACTGCGCGCCGCGCCACCACCCCCACCAAACACGAAGGATTGTCCCTACTGTCTGACCGCGATTCCGGTGGCCGCGACTCGCTGCGCCGCGTGTACTTCAGACGTAGCGCACGCTTAAAGTGATTCAATGCGCGAGTGCCCCCGTTGCGAAGTTTGCTACGAAGACGACGTGCTGACGTGTCCGCAGGACGAAACGGGCACGAAGCAGACGCTGCCCGGCGCACGCCTGCTCGCTTCACGTTATCTACTTGAAAAGCGGCTCGGACGAGGCGCGATGGGCCAGGTCTACCTCGCTCGCGATCAAAACCTGCTCACGCGACGCGTCGCCGTGAAGACTGTCCGGCCCGACATCCTCAACGACGAAGATCTACAGGAAGGCGAAGCGATCGCGCGTTTTGAACGTGAAGCGCGCTCGGCGGCGTCCATTCGCCATCCGAACGTCGTCGACGTGACGGACTTCGGCAAGAGTCCCGACGGCGTGTTCTTCCTTGTGATGGAGTACGTCGAAGGCGAAACGCTTTATCACCTGCTCCGCCGCGAAGGCACCGTGACTCCGCAACGCGCGTGTACGATCATGCGCCAGGTCGTCGCGGGCGTCGAAGCCGCGCATGACGAAGGGATTCTTCATCGCGACCTCAAACCCGCGAACATCTTTCTGATGCAGCAGAAAAGGAAGACCGGCGGTGAAGACGGTTTCGTGAAAGTCGGCGACTTCGGCCTCGCCAAGATTGTCAACGCCGAACGTTCAGAGGTCACTTCCGACAGTGGACCAGCGTCACGCGGCATCATCGGCACGCCTGAATACATGGCGCCCGAACAGATGCAGCCCGAGTTCCCGCTCGACGCGCGCGCCGACATCTACGCGCTCGGCACGATCGCGTATCACATGCTCGGCGGACGTCCGCCGTTCACGGGAAACATCACGCAGTTGATCGCGCAGAAGCTGACGCAAACGCCGCCGGCCTTATCGAGTCTGCGTTCGGACGTCAGCGACGAAGTTGAAGCGAGCGTCATGAAGGCGCTGGCCGTCGACGCCGGCCACCGTCCGGCGACCGCAAGCGAGTGGTTCGAGAGTTTTGCCGCGGCTGTTGAGGCAGACGGAACGACGTCCGAGAAACGCGGCGACTCGCGGCTCGTGATCATGGCGCCGTCAGGCTCCGAAGTCTACGTCGACGACGAACGATACGGCAGTGTCGGACGGTCGGGCCGAGTGATCCTCAGTTCCGTCGCGCCGGGAAAACACGTGTTGCGAGTCTCGAAAGCAGGCGAGCCCGACGACGAACGCGTGATCGAGATACGCAGCGACATCGCGGAACAGATCATCGAGGCGCAGCTCAAGATCGGAGTTTCGAGCAATCAACTCTCGCCATCGCGCGGCGGCAGTCTGGACAGCCGCAGCGGTCAGAACGCGCCGATGTTGGTGGTCGTGATGTGTACGAAATGCCAGTCGCGTTTTGCGGAAGGTGTGAAGTTTTGCGGCCGGTGCGGCAATACGACGTTTCAACCAGTTACCGGCGAACTGCCCCCGCAGCCATCTGCGCCGCAGCCCGCCGCGCCTGCTGCGGCCACTGCGTCTCCTGCGCCAACCGCCGGCGGAACAACGTGTCCGCGCTGTGGCCACGCTTATCCACCCGGCATTAAATTCTGTGGGCGCTGCGGAATTCCCATCGGAACGTCCGCCCTCGACTGGCGTCCGCCGAAACCTGTCGAGGTGGTCTGCCGCGGCTGCGGATCGAGCTATCCGGCCGGGACAAAGTTCTGCGGCCGGTGCGGCAAGCCAATTCGCTCTTGAGGTAGTGGGTCAGTTTAAGAAAGATGTTTCCCGCAAAGGCGCAAAGCCGCAAAGAAAACGGCGATTTCGTTGGGTTCTCTTGGCGTCTTTGCGCCTTTGCGGGAGGCTCTTAATTCAAACCACCACTGCTCGCTCTTGAGCCAGTCTGAACTTTCCTTTAATCTTTGCGCCGACACATGAAGCGCTGCCCCACGTGCAACCGTACCTACGCCGATGTCTCCCTGAACTTTTGTTTGGACGACGGCACGCCACTCGCTATGGAGGGCCCTCCAACGGCCGATCTGAACGCGACGGTGCGATATCCGCCGCCCAGAGACACGTCCGAACCACCACCGACGGAGATTTACAGGCCTGCTCCGCCACCGCCGAGCCCGCGGCCTACTGCTCCGCCGCCACCGCCACAGTGGACGCCGCCGCCGACCGCGGCCCAACCGAAGCGCTCGAACGCGATCTGGTGGGTACTCGGCGGCTTCGCAGTCGTGCTGATTATCGGCGCGGGACTCGTCGCCGTCTTCGTCGCGCTGAGTCTGAGTTCGAACAGTAACAACACGTCGAACGCCAACAATCGCGAGACGAACCGCAACGCGAACGCTAACACGAATGCGAACGTCGCGAACGCCAATGCGAATGCCAACGCCAACGCGAACGCGAACGTAGGACCACCCGCTTCGCTCGTCGACGACTTCAGCGAGAACAAATGGGGCACCGGGGTGTCGCCGTACGGCAGGACCTGGTACACGAACGGCGAATATCACATGAGCTCGAAGGAGCGGACGTTCGTCGTCATGTACGCTCCGTCGAATGATTACAGCACCGAGAATGCGACGGTGCGGATCACGGCGCGCAGCGTCGATGGCAGCGTGCCGTCGGCGGGATTCGGATTGATGGTCCACGGCGTGCAGCCGAAGCCGGGGCAGCTCGAAGACTATGCGCTGCTGATCTACCCGTCGACGGAGCCTGAGTACGAAATAATCATGCACAAGAAGGGTGTTCAATCGAGTCTCGTCGAGCGCACAAAGTCGAGCGCGATTCGATCGGGCTCGGCGCCGAACCAGTTGGAAGTCAGAATCAAAGGCGCCGAGTTGTCGTTTTATATAAACGGCCAGTTTCTGAAAACCATCACTGACCGTGAAAACTTCAGGAACGGCCGCGCCGGCTTCTATACCAGCGACGTTACTGAAGTCGCATTCGACGATCTCCACATCGACCGTTAACCACAAAGAGGCACAAGAGACACAAAAGGCACAACTTAGCCACTTTGCATCGGGCTTAGGTTCCTGGAGTGTTTTGCCTCTTCCGCTTTGTCTTTGCTTTTGCGTATTTTGTGCCTCTTTGTGGCTAAACACTGATCCATGCAGGTCAATCTCAAAGTCACGGCGGGGCCATACAAAGGCCGGATCTTCTCGTTCACTCAACACGACAGTTTTCTCATCGGGCGCAATCCTGACGCGCACCTCTGTCTGCCCGACGATCGTTACTTTTCACGCAACCATTGCCTGTTGGAGATCAACCCGCCGCGCGCGTTTGTCCGCGATCTGCGTTCGACGAACGGAACGTATCTGAATGGTCGACGCATCGCCGACGCATTCCTGAGTAACGGCGATCGAATCCAGTGCGGCGAGACGATTCTCGTCGTCGAAGTGAACGCCGCGCCGTCGAACGATCTTTCGGAAACGACACAGGACGCACTGACGCGTCGTCCGGTGCTCGTGATGGTCGAATGTCTGAACTGCGGTCGACGAGAACAGGCGCAGGCCGAGACGCCAGATGAACGGTTGACGTTTCTATGTGAGGACTGTCGCATCGAACTGAAGCGCTCGCCGCAAGCGATTCCCGGCTACGACACCGTGAAGTTGCTCGGACGCGGCGGCATGGGCTGCGTCATGTTGGGACGCGAACAACAGACTGGCCGCGCCGTTGCGATCAAAACGCTGCTTCCGGAGTTTGCCGTCAGCGAGAAAGCGATGCGCCGCTTCATGCGCGAGATCGACGTCGCCGCCGCGCTTAAACACCAGAACATCGTCGAGTTCATCGATCGCGGCACGCATAACGGAGTCGTCTACCTCGTGACGGAGTTTGTCGACGGCGCGGATGCACAGCGACTCGCGGAACTGAACGGCGGCTGTCTTCCTTACAAAGACGGGATCTCCATCATCTCGCAGGCGCTCGACGCGCTCTCGTTCGCGCACGCTCAGGGCTACATTCATCGCGACTTCAAGGATCAGAACATCCTCGTCTCCGGCCACTCGCCCAACCTGGTCGCCAAATTGACGGACTTCGGGCTCGCCAAGAGTTTCAGTCAATCGGGGATGAGCGGCGTCACGATGGCCGGCGAGATGGCGGGTACGCTGGCGTACATGTCGCCCGAGCAACTGCGCAATTTTCGGGATGTGAAACCGCAGTCAGACATCTACGCGGTCGGGATGACGGCTTACAGTCTGCTTTCCGGCGCGCTGGCGCTCGATCTCACGAGCAGGTCGAGCGTAAACGACACGATTCGCGCCATTTTCGAGCAACCCGCGGTGCCTTTGCTACGGCGCGCGCCTCACCTTCCCGCCGCCGTCTGCGAGATCATCGACCGCGCGCTTGCAAAGGATCCTGCACAGCGCTGGCAATCGGCCGGCGCCATGCGCAACGCCCTCCAGCACGCGGCCGCGTGATCCCGGCCCTGTTTCATCGATGGCACAAATAATGCTTTACTTGAACGATTTTCACCCTCATAATTCCGCGTGAGGAGAGAGTTGCTATATGAGATCTATTTGGAAGGGTCATATCCGGTTTTTGCTGGTCGCCATCCCCGTTCGTATCTACAACGCTATCGAAACCAGCGAGAAGATTCAGTTCAACCAACTGCACCGCGAGGACTACGGCCCGATCGGCTACGACAAGCGCTGCAAAAAGTGTAACGAGGTCGTAACCAACGATCAGATCACGAAGGGCTATCAGTACGAGCCCGAGCGCTGGGCCATAGTCGAACCTGACGACATCGCCAAGATCAAGATCAAGACGACGAAGGCCGTCGACATCATCGGGTTCGTCGACCGCAATGAGATTCCGACAACCTTTTACGATTCGCCGTACTTCGCTGGTCCAGACGGTTCCGTCTCCGAGAAGCCGTACGCGTTGTTGCGTGAGGTGATGAAACAAACGGGCAAGATCGGCGTCGGCAAAGTCGTGCTGCGCGATCGCGAAGATCTCGTGGCGGTGTTTCCGCACGAGGACGGGCTCGTGTTGCAGAAGCTTCACTACCCGCATGAGCTGCGCAAGATGGGAGACGTTCCCGAGCTCGACAACGTGCAGAAACTCGACGCAGACAAGTTGAACAAGAACGAGCTCAAGCTCGCGACCACGCTGGTCCAGGAAATGACGACGACGCTTTCCGAGATCGACACCGCCGACAATTATTACGAGGCGCTCAGGTCGCTGATCGACTCGAAGATCAAGGGCAAAGAGGTTACGGAATTCGAAGTTGAAGAAGTGCCGAGACTTGATATTATGAGCGCGCTGAAGAAGAGCTTGCAGGCGTCTAACCGCAAGCCGATGGTCAAGGCGCCGGCGCCGGCCACGAAAAAGAAGCCGCAAATCACGCTGGTGAAACCGCGCGCGGCGAAGAAGCGCAAAGTCGGCTGATTTAGTTTTGCTTTAAATGAAAGATCCGCGCCCTAAGGTAATCAGTTTTCCCTCACCTGTCCCGTCAAAGGCAGATTACCAACGTGTCAAGTCTGCCTACTCAGTCAAAGAGATCAAACAACTCTTCGGATTGAGTGAGAAGACAATCCGTCGCTGGACTGAGCAAGGCATCATCCAGGCTGCGCCGGCTTCGAAAGCGCCTGACTTTGTTTACGACTTTAATGCGTTGACGCAGTTCAGGCGCGTGCGTGAACTGCGCGCGCAGGGGCACAGCATTCGGCAGGTCGAGGCGGAGTTGCAGGGACAGTTGAACCTGTTTCGCGTCGAGACTCCGCGACTCGCTCGACTGCTCACGCCGTTCGAAGAAGCGCTGCTGCTGCACGAACAGGGCGACTCGTCGGCGGCCGAACATTACCAGGAAGCGATCAGCGAAGGCGACAACGTCGCCGAAGCTTATTGCAACCTCGGCATCCTCAACCTCGAACGCGGACAGCTCGGCAACGCGCTCGACAACTTCACGCTCTCCCTGAAAAACGATCCCCGGCACGTCGAGGCGCACTACAATCTCGCGAACCTCTATTACGACGCCGGCGATCTGCAGCTCGCGAAACTTCACTACGAAGCCGCCGCACGGGTAGAACCCGGATTCTCGCTTGTCTACTTCAATCTTTCGCTCGTCTATCACAAGCTCGGCGATATCGAAGCGGCGTCGACGACGTTGGAAAAATATCGCGAGCTGGAGCCGGAAGACGAAGACCTCGAAGTGCTCAACCAGATGTTGAAGGCGATGAAGAGCGGCTCGCCGTTTAATAAATAGATTTTGGGCAGATTTTGGTAACGGTGGGTAGGAGGGCTACCCACCGGGTCTAGTATTTGGATCGCAAGAAAGGTGAACGATCCTTCATACCTAGGTACCTTAGTGAAAGCGCGAATCCAGGCTGCGTTCCAGAGTAAAAAAACGGGGGCAGGTGGTGGCGAATTCGCTGGCCGATGAATATAATCCGATTCTCCCGTTACCAGCCTTCCCGACGTCTCGGGAGCTGAAGAATTCGACCCGAACACGGAGGTTCCCCAAAGATGTCTGAGTCCAGATGTAGCGTGTTGTGCGTAGACGATCACCGCGACACGTCCGAAATGCTGCAACTTTTGTTGTCGGAGGAGAGCTATGAAGTTCACACCGCGGCAACGGTCGAAGAAGCGTGCGGTATGGCCGTTCAGAAATCATTCGACTTGTACGTTCTAGACAAACGACTGCCGGATGGGACGGGTCTGGAGCTGTGCGAAAAGTTGAATGAAATCACGCCGGGCGTGCCGTGCATTTTCTACTCAGGCGACGCCTACGAAATCCACCGGCGCGAAGCGCTTGCGGCAGGTGCGGCCGCGTACGTCGCGAAGCCGAATATCGAGGCGCTGATAGAGGCTGTGCACGACTTGTTGGCGAACAGCGAATGCGCAACCGCCGCGGATTGATTGTCTTCATTGATGTTTAGAGTTGGGATTGTTGTAATCCATGCGGGAGACCCGACGCCCACGCGGCAGGCTTGCTTGACACCCCACACTTCGCACGTATAATTCTCTCCGCGTCAAACGACAAGGGCCGATAGCTCAGTTGGTAGAGCAGCTGACTCTTAATCAGCGGGTCGCAGGTTCGAGCCCTGCTCGGCTCACCAGAATTAGCGATGATTTACGGCAGGTTCCATTGTTGGGCCTGCCGTTTGTCGTTATGACGACATATGACGTCGCTTTCGTCGCTACTCCGCGCGCAATCTGAACTCCTTGCCATGCGTTAAGTACTACTTTAGTATCACTCCATGCGAACTGAACTCGTCACCACACTCAAGCGCCAGGCCACTGAGATCCTGAACCAACTTGAGAAGGATCGAGAGCCGATTCTTATTACGCAGCATGGCGTTCCGTCAGCATATCTCGTCGATGTCGAAACCTTCGAGACCTTGCAGCGTCGTATGACCTTGCTCGAAGGCATTGCGCGCGGGGAAAAGGCCATTGAAGAAGGTCGCTCACTCACTCATAAACAGGCAAAGCGACGGATGTCCAGATGGATGAAGTAATCTGGGCCGAACCTGCACTCAACGATCTTGACGCAATTGCTGACTACATCGCATTAGACAATCCTGAGGCGGCACGCCAGCTAGTGCGAAAGATCCTCGAGCATGTTGAGCATCTCGAAACCCATCCTAAACTCGGTTCTAAGCCGGACGAGCTCAAAGGCTGGCGTTATCGCCAGATAGTCGAACCGCCCTGTCGCATCTTCTACCGCGAAGATTCCGGTCGAGTCTTAATACTTCATGTCATGCGATCAGAGCGCTTGCTCAGATCTGAACTTCTAAGTGAGCGAGAGCAAGGTGCTGGAGGAATCTAAACTTGATTATGGTTGAGACAAACTTCTGACAACACCATGTCGCGTGAATGTACCGCATGGTGGTCACAATTGAGGCGTGACCCACCAACTCTTTAATCTTGGCCACATCAACGCCGGCTTCGGTTAACGCCCGCTTAGCAAATCTGCCGCGTGGGCAGAAGGAAGTTTTCCAACAGTCGCTGGGCCACCACGATCTGAACTCCACGGAAATCTACACCCACGTCGAACTCCGGGACTTGCAGAAGCGGCAGCCGAGTCCTTATTGGATCTCTAAACTCGTTCCGCACGAAAACTCAGTAAAAATTGTATTCAAGCTGCATCCACATCGACACGTAGTACCCGTCCTTTATGGCGGGAACGAAAGTGATTTGACGGGCGGCTTGGATGGCCCGTTCCGTCAACCCCGGTACACCCTGAACCACGACAATGTTGTATACCTTTCCGTTCGATCCGAATATCGCTTTTAGAACGACGGTTCCGTGAAGCCCTTGTACAGGTGGCGGCTCGGGTTTGGACCGGAGATGGACCTTCCGCGTTACTTCTCGACCTGTATAGGCGCGTTCTGTTGCTTCAGGCGAGGTGTCTGTAAGATCAGTCAGTCGCTCACGGATCATCACAATCATCGTCCCCTCGGCGACCGTCAACCCATCGGGTCGCACCGGATAGGGCGTGATGATATGCACCCTGACGAAAGAGTCGCCCAGCAGTATCGCGCCAAAACTGGACTCGACTTCTTCATTCGCTACCTTTATCAACTCCTTGTTCAAACCGAAGATTTCGTTCGCGAAACCCAGGGTGGTCTTCATTATTGTCCAGTTGTCCTGTAAGAGACGTTTGACATGTTCACTTTCGACTGCCGGTTTTTTAGCTTTGCCGGCCTGATTGCGAAAGAATTTCACCACGTCTTTGATCGAATCATCAGTGCGAAAGGCGCCCACGGCGATCCACGTCGAACCCTTCGTTTCGATCAATCGCGTTACAACTTCGGGCATCGCGGTGGCTTTCGGGTAATGCGGTACGCCGAGCTCGTCTTGAGCAAAGACAGGTACGCTAAAGGCACTCGCGACTACGATCAGTGATAGCACATAACGAAAGCTTCTCATTGGTGAAACCTCAATGCCGGTTTTGTGTCTCAACGAGCCACAGTTAAAAGGCGGCTGTCCGGAGCTGGTTCGACCCCTGCTCGGCTCACCAGAAATTAGAACGAAAAACGGCAGGCTGCAAGGGTCTGCCGTTTTTCGTTTTTGCCGCGGCCGAAGGTGCGACGCCTGCTCTCGTGCGTGTCACTTGAAAAACCTGGCAGCGAGACGTTGCAGATCATCGATCGAGCTGCCGTCTTTGTTCTGATCCAACATCGAGCTGAGCACACTCATCGTATCGGGCGCAGTTTCCTGAGCTTGCTGCTCCTGAACGTTGAGAAAGTTCGAGAGACCGGAGGCATCCAGTCCATTTTGCTGTTGCGTCTGTCCGAGCGAGCCCATGACAAGCGGGGCTAAAGTCTCGAGTAACCCTCCGGCCGAGCTTTGGTCCATACCTGTTGCCTGGGCCAGATTATTTTGGATTGCCGGTTGTTGGCTTCCAAAAACGTGTCCCAGAATTCCTGCGCCGTTTGCGCTTTGCGGATTTCCCAGATACCCCGTGAGGTTATTGAAGATGCTGCCGTCATGTTCGTTAGCGATAGCTTGATGCAGGCTCTGAGCCTCTTCCGGTTGTGAAGCTTTACGCGCCAACGCGGTCACTAGTAACGGAACGGCAATCTGGATAGCCGTGTTGGCGGTTGTTTCGCTAATACCGAAGCGCTGAGCGATCGTGCGCGCTGCGCTCCCACCCAACTGTTGCGTAATCATTTGTGTGATTGCATTCATGTAGTTCTCCGATCTTTGTTTGCTGCCGCCGAAATGAACGTTCCACTAAGCGGGGCGTTCTGACGTTCCGTTAACGCTGTGTGTTTGAGACAACTGTACCCTCCGTTAAGACAAACTTCCTGTTGAGGTAAGCGGGGGAATCCGGGGAAAGGTTTGCAGTGTAGGTTTTAGATGTGGCGGAGTCAATCTGGCCAAATCGTCGTTTGTGTCTATACTCTGACACGAAGCTCGCGGTCTGAAGGGAGAAAAGAGAATGACGGGCCAAGCAAGAATAACAATCCTGCTCGCTGTTACGTGTTTTGTTCTCAACATCAGACTAGTACAACCACAAAGTAAGAAAGAATCATTGCGGCCGGACGCCCCAATCTCGGAGACGATGGCCTGGCTCAAATCGCGCATTCCGTATAGTTATACGTTTTCGCCGAGTCCAAATGGCGAGGTTCGTCGATGGACGATTGGTGGGTTGCACAGCAAAAACTGCAAGCTCAGTTATGACATAACGATCCAGACCCTCGACCCGGCCAATAATTATTTCGAACGTCAGCTTTGGGAAGTCGATCTGGCTGGTCTGAATCCGCAGATGATCACAATGCGACCTGCAACCAAGCAGGAACCGGTACGACTAGAGTTCACCTCTTTCAATCCACACGATCCCGAGTTGATTCGTCAGGCACAGGCAAATGGCGGCGTGACGATCGTCAAAGGAAACGCGATCTGGCAAAACCTTCGGATGGACAATCGCTTTGTCCGAGAGGGCTTTGAAACGCGTGCGAGCTTCTTCACAAAAAATGAAGACCGGGCTCGAGAGTTAGCCGCAGCGCTCAAACGAGGGATTGAGTTATGCCGGCAAAATCCACGCAGCTAACGAATAGCACGATCAATTATGAAGAAAACGTTGGTTCGTAAGAAAAAGGCGGCAGACGGAGAAGCAATGCGATCAGAGTATCGGTTCGACTACAGCGAGTCGCAGCCCAATCGGTTTGCCGCGAAGATATCTAAAGGAACCGTCGCCGTTGTGCTTGTTCAAGAATCTCACAAGCGAATTTCTTGACATTGCACAGTAACTGTAGTTTAAGAGTTACTGTTCCGACTCTCTCGCGGCAACGACGCGGCAAAGTACTCACACGCTTTACTTGGGAGAAAAACTAACCTCATGCATTACTCATCACAGACGCTCAACGCAACAGCAAGAGCTGTCGCAGCAGTTGCAGCTCTGGACAGATCGCAATCACAACGGATTCTCTGAAGCCTCAGAGCTTCAAAGGCTTCAGAATGCGGGCGTCAAGATGATTGAACTTGAATACAAGCTTTCAAAGCAGATCGATCGATATGGGAATGAGTTTAAGTATCGAGCGAAGGTCAAGGACAGCAGCGACGCGAAGATCGCGCGCTGGGCGTGGGACGTGTTCTTACAAAGCGTCGGACTCTGATTAACTACGCCTTCGCCATAAATGAAGCCTTCTCATCATACGCCCGCTTCGCGCGCACATTCACAAACTCACCAGTCTCAATAATGAACGCCGTCAACTTGTGCCCATAGACGCAGCCGGTATACAGACCAATCGCGTTCTTCCCACGTCGTGGCTCGCGGGCGGGCCAGTGGCCGAACAGAATCGTCTTCGCTCCGTCATAGACCTCATACGATTACCGGCCCTGGCAGACGTTAAGCCTGCTAGGGTCTGAGTATGTTGAGCGTTGCACTCACGCGGCTGCTGCCAAGTGAGGCAGTTATAGTCACCGGGTTCCTACCGCCACCCAATCTCCCCGTATGAGTGCTGATAACAAACGTTGCCGAGTTTGCTCCCTCCGCCACGGTGACGCTCGCTGGAACCGTCGCCTTTTCCGTGTCACTGCTGCTGAGCGTTACTGAGACTCCCCCGGCAGGCGCCGCGCCGTTCAACGTCACAGTACCAATTGAATTGGCGGGAGCGGTTACGGTGGTGGGATTAACTGTCAGGCTCGTAACAGTCGATCCCTCAGGGATCGTTATTGTCGCGGTAGCGCTGTTCGACAACGCCGACTGATTGCCCGCCCCATCAATGGCCGCCACTGCGTAGACGTGAGTCCCCAACTGACCAGGATCATTGAACGTCGTTCCGCTGACGGTAACGATCGGTGTTGCTCCGTTGTCACGAAAGACGCGGTAGCCCGTTACGGCAACGTCATCAGTCGAGGCGGTCCATGAAAGTTCGATCGTGCCGGTGGCGAGGTTAGCGGTTGCGGTAAGAGAAGAGGGCGCCGTCGGCGGCGTAACGTCACCACCTATAACCGTGGCCGTCGCGCTGGCGATATTCGATAGCCCCGACTCATTACCCGCTGCGTCTATCGCCGTCACTCCGTAACTGTGAGTTCCCGCTACTCCGGCGTCAGAGAACGTAGTCCCGTTAACTGTCGTAAGGGGAACTGATCCACCGTCACGATAGATCCGGTAGCCAGTGACGGCAACGTTATCAGTTGCCGCGGTCCACGAGAGATCGATGGCATTGGCGCCGGCATTGAAGGTTGCCGTAAGGCCGGTTGGCGCTGCCGGCGGCGCCGTATCAGTCACCGGCGCAACTTCGTTACTGTAGCGCGCCAGCGTTAAATCGAAATCGTTGCGAAAAGCCCTGCCCGCGGCCACGATCTTTCCGTCGGATTGAATAGCCACAGCCTGGGCCACGTCCGTGCCGCCAGCGACGTCGGTCGTTACTGAGCCGCCGCTACCGAAACCCATGTCAAGGCTGCCGTCTGAATTGTACCGGACCAAAGCAAAGTCCGGTGGCGTCGCGAACGTCCTGAAGGCTGTGCCGGCTACGATGATCTTGCCGTCGGCTGAAAGAGCCACAGCGTTACCTTGTTCCGTGGCACTGTCTGCAAAAGGAATAGCGTTTTGTCCACCGGCGCCGAAAGTTGAGTCGAGACTGCCGTCCACGTTGTAACGAGCCACGGCGATGTCCGTTGCAACCGGCCGCGTCGCACTGTCTGAAGCAGTTCCCGCGACGACAAACTTGCCGTCGGGTTGCATCACGACACCATTCGCGTTTGCGCCGGCGCCAAAGAAGTCTGTAATCTGCTTGCCGCCGCTGCCAAAACTAAAATCGATGCCGCCATCTGAATTGAAGCGCGCGAGAGCGAATCCGATGTCCCGGTTGAAGCTGTCGTAAGAAGCGCTGCCGACGACGATAATTTTGCCGTCCGGTTGAAGCACCGCGGCGTTCGCTTGATCGAAGCTGCCGAAGAAATCGCAAACGACTTTGCCGCCCTTGCCAAAATTCCCATCCAGTGTGCCGTTCGCATTGTAGCGCGCGAGAGCGAAGTCAAGACCGCTGTTGGGAACATCGGGATTGAAGTCAACTGTACCGGCGACGACGATCTTGCCGTCAGGTTGGACCATGACCGCGCTCGCCGCGGCAAAGTTGCCACCAAAGCTGGTCGTAAGCGCTCCACCATTGCCGAAACTCGAGTCAGGGTTGCCGTCGGCGCGATAGCGCGCCAACGCGAAGACGCGTGGCGTGCCGCCGGCGCCGGCGAGTTGTGCAAAACCCGCGACTACGATCAGCCCATCCGGTTGAATAGCGATGGCGCTGATGGAATCGACGTTGCGGAAAAAATCAGTTGTAATCCTGCCGTTCTTGCCAAAGCGTTTGTCGAGCGTGCCGTTGGCGTTGTAACGCGCCAGGATAAAGTCCTCGACAGTTTTGGAATTGCTAAAGCTCGAACCGGCGGCAACGATCTGGCCGTTTGGCTGAATGGCAACCGCGTTGGCCTGATCGATATTGCCGGCGAAGTCAGTTCTGACGATCCCCCTCGTTCCGAATGTTGGGTCCAGACTGCCGGTAGCAGTCTGTGCATTGCTCACCACTGTGATTGTTAATAATGCAATGATCGCTGCAGGAAACGTGCGCATTTAGTGTTTGCTCCCCCTGTGGTTTTGATCCTTCAACAGAGCGTAGCCTGCTGACAGAAATCCATTTTTAAGTTGGCGGAGAGAAAGCAGGCGGCCGAGTAGCGCCGCCTGCTCTCCCGGAAAACATCACGTCTATGGTCTGAGAACGTTGAGGACCGCGGTCCTTCCGGTTCCGGCCAGAGTCGCCGTGATCGTGACGGGGTTCTGGCCTCCACCCAGATGCCCCGTTAAGGTTGTGACCGTAAAGTTAGCCGTACTCTGCCCCGCCTGTACCGTTACGGTTGGCGGTACCGTGGCTTTTCGAGTGTCACTGCTGGTCAGTGTGATGGTCAGGCCGCCCGCCGGCGCTGGACCACTTAAAGTCACCGTGCCGGTCGAAGGCGCCGGGGCCGTCACCGTCGTCGGGTTCAATGAAAGTGACACCAGCGCCCCTGCGAGTTGAGTTGTTGCCGTGGCCGTATTCGAGTTCGCGGACTGATTACCCGCTCCGTCGAATGCCGCGACCTGATAAGTGTGGGTCGAGTTTACCGCCAGGCCCGTGTCTGAGAACGACGTGGTAGAGACCGTGGCGATTTCCGTCGGTCCGCCGTCGCGGAAGACCTTGTAACCCGTCACACCGAAGTTATCGGTCGAAGCTGTCCAATTAAGGTCGATGGTGGTGGTGCTCGAGCCCGTCGCCGTAAGACCTGTTGGAACAGTTGGCGGAATAGTGTCGGTGCCCTGAGTCGAAGCCGTAACGGTGTTCGACGCTATCGACTGATTATTCGCCGCGTCAAAAGCTTTCACCGTATAGCTGTGCGTTGAGCCGACACCAAGACCGGTATCGGAGTAGTTGGTCGCCGAAACCGTGGCGATCGGACTTGGCCCGCCGTCGCGGAAAACGTTGTAACCGACGACACCGACATCGTCAGTCGACGCCGTCCACGAGAGATTAATCGTGGTGGAGTTTGGCGCCGCGGCGGTTAGATTGGTTGGCGCACTCGGCGCCGTTGTATCTGGCGGAGTGCTGGCGGTCGCGATATTTGAGAAGCCCGAGAGATTTCCCGCTCCATCGGCGGCGATCACTCGATAACTGTGTGACGAGACCGGGGTAAGACCAGTGTCTGAAAAACTGGTCCCAACCACCGATGCAATCGGCGACGGCAACGCATCGCGGAAGACAAGGTAGTTAGTGACAGCAACGTTATCGGTCGAAGCCGTCCATGCAAGATTGATGGTGGTCGGGTTCGTTGCACCCGCGACCAGGTTGGTCGGCGTCGAGGGTGGCGTTAGATCACACACCGTCGGCTGTTTCATGAAGTTAGTCGGCGTGATTGGCTGCAATGGTGGATTGGCCGGCGGCCATGGCAGCACAGTAGAGTTGCCATTGAACTTGCCAATAGTCGCATCGACGTAAGACAGCATGCGGTT
>DASURS010000091.1:0-20173 GCA_036279935.1 Pyrinomonadaceae bacterium | reverse complement strand
GTCTCGACCTCTCGGATGAAGAAGTGGAAAAGATTCGCATTAGCGCCTTGCTGCACGACGTCGGCAAGATCTCGATCGACGACAAGATTCTCAAAAAGCCCGCGGCGCTGACGGACGAAGAGTACGAGATCATGAAGAAGCACCCGCAGAAGGGCTACAAGATCATGTCGCAGATTCCGGCGATGAAGGAGTTTCTGCCGGGAATGTACATGCATCACGAGATGGTGGACGGGAAGGGTTATCCGCAGGGATTGACTGGCGAGGAGATACCGCTGATGGGCAAGATCGTCGCCGTCGCCGACACGTTCGACGCAATGACGACGGACCGCCCGTATCAGAAGGCGATGAACTTTGACGACGCTGTTGCTCGCATCGAGAGTTTCGTCGGGACGCGATACGATCCGGCCGTGGTGGCCGCGTTTTCGGAAGCGTGCCGCGAAGGGCAGATCCGCCCGGGCGTCGTGAAGTTGAGAAAGCCCGCGGCAGCCACGCCAACTCCGCCGCAACAAGTCCCGCAAGTGACACAGATCGGCCAGATTTGAATCTCCCTGATCTGCGGCTATAATCCATGCCTTCATGGGACTATTTTGGAGAAGAAAGAAAGAAGATGAGTTTGTCTCACTTCGTCTGAACGAACCTGCGGCTAAGGAAACGGCTCTTCCTGAACCGGAAGCCGCTCGTCTCAAACCGGAAGCTCCTCCACCGCCTCCGGTGTCAATACCTGAACCACCACGACAAGTAGCGGAGCCCGCTCCGGTTCCTTCGCGATCGGCGTTTACGACGTCAGTCCTCGGTCTCGACCGTTCCTTTGAGGAGTTGCAGGCCCAGGAAGCTGCGCTCGAACAGGAGTTTTCGGCGAGGTTCCGGCGCGCAGTTGCCTCGACGCGCGATTCGTTGTCGGAAAAACTCGACACGGTTTTCGCCGGACGCAAACAGATCGACGACGAGTTGTTGGACCAACTCGAAGAGGTGCTGATCGCCGCCGACATCGGCGTGCAGACGACGCTCGAGATCCTCGAAACCGTCCGCCGCGGCATCGCGCGCAAACAGATCAACGACATCGACGCGCTGAAACAGGCGATCAAGACGGAGCTGTTGAATATCCTGCAAGCGTCCGAGCGCCAGGGTGTGGCGTCGGAAACGACCGTTCCCGAGAGTGTCGCGCCGTACGTGATGATGATCGTCGGCGTGAATGGCGTCGGCAAGACGACGACGATCGGCAAGCTCGCACAACGGATCAAAGCGGAGGGCAACGACGTGTTGATCTGCGCCGCGGACACGTTTCGCGCGGCCGCGTCGGACCAACTTGCCATCTGGGCCGAGCGTACCGGCGTGCCGTTGATCCAGCAGAAGCAGGGAACTGATCCGGCCGCTGTTTTGTTCGACTCGTTGAAGGCCGCGAAAGCGCGCGGCTCGGAAGTGCTGATTGTCGATACGGCCGGACGGCTGCACACGAAGGCGAACCTGATGGCGGAGTTGGAAAAGATGAAACGAGTAGCGGCGCGTGAAGTTGAAGGAGCGCCGCACGAAACGCTGTTGGTCGTCGATGCAGTGACCGGTCAAAATGGCCTGGAACAGGCGCGCCAGTTTTTGAAAGTCGCCGGTGTCACCGGAATCGTTCTGACGAAGCTCGACGGCACGGCGAAAGGCGGCATTGCAGTCGCCATCGCGAAGGAGCTGAACCTGCCGATTCGCTACGCTGGAATCGGCGAGAAAGTTGACGACCTCGTGGTTTTCGATCCACAGCAGTACGTCAACGGGTTGTTTGGAAATTGAGATCCGTATCATCCGTGTTGCAACCACGCTCAACACCGACCTGGACTGAAACAGACCGGCGTCTGATGGCTCGCGCGCTCGAGCTCGCGCGTAAAGGCGTTGGACAAGTCAGTCCGGGACCACTGGTCGGTTGTGTGATCGTGAGTCCGGAAGGGGAAATTGCCGGCGAGGGCTTTTATCTGTTCGCGGCGTTGAAACACGCCGAGACGCTGGCGTTGGCCCAGGCTCGCGACAAGGCGCGCGGCGGCACGGCTTACGTTTCGCTCGAGCCACACGCACATCACGGACGCACTTCGCCGTGTACTGACGCGTTGATTGCCGCCGGCATCAAGCGCGTCGTTGCGCCGATCGAGGACCTGAATCCGAAAGTTTCCGGAAAGGGTTTCGCTCACCTGCGCGCGTCCGGCGTCGAAGTGCAGACCGGCTTGCTGGCAGACGAAGCGGCGCACATCAACGAAGCGTATCTTCACTTCATGCGCACCGGATTGCCCTTCGTCCACTTGAAACTCGCGATGTCGATTGATGGTAAGATCGCAACGCGCACCGGCGACTCGCGCTGGGTCTCAGGTCCCGAATCGCTTGCCCGAGCGCACGAGCTAAGACACGAGTACGACGCGATCCTGATCGGCGCCCGAACCGCGGCAGTCGACAACCCTTCGTTAACAGATCGTTCCGGTTTGCCAAGGCGACGGCCGTTGGTCCGAGTCGTCGTCGGCGACAGGGAACGTCTCTCGCGGGATTCGAAATTGTCTACGTCGGCAGCCGAAGGAGAGGTGCTGGTCATGAACGGCGATCCGCTTTCGGTGTTACGGGACCTCGCCGACCGTTCGTTGCAGAGCGTGATCGTCGAAGGCGGCTCCGCAACCGCGGGCCGTTTCATCGACGCACGTGTTGTGAATAAAGTGACGTTCTTCGTCGCGCCGAAGATCGTCGGCGGCGCGGGCGCGCCGGGTGCGATTGGCGGCTCCGGCGTCGAGAAGATGGCCGAGGCTCTCGAGCTCGAACGCGTCGAAGTGGTCCAGCGCGGCAAAGACCTGGAGATCTCCGGTTACCCAAAATACGCGCAGGAATGAATCCTCATCCGTTAAAACGGCTGGGCCAACACTTCCTCAAAGATCCGAGAACTGTTCAGCGCATAGTCGAAGCCCTCAATCCCACACCGGACGAGACGATCGTCGAGATTGGGCCAGGCACGGGCGCGCTCACGTCAGCGCTCGTCGAACGCGCCGGGCGAGTCGTCGCGGTTGAGTTCGACGAAAACCTCGAGCCGCTGCTGCGTGAAAAGTTCGCCGGCGTCGCAAACTTCGAGCTCGTGATGGCCGACGCGTTGACGACCGACTTCTGTTCCATCATTCAACCCTCTCGCCGGGCCAGACTCGCCGCAAACCTGCCGTACAACATTTCCACTGCAATCCTGCAACGGTTGATAGCGCAACGTGAGTGCATTCCGGAAATGGTGGTGATGCTGCAACGCGAGGTCGTCGAGCGCGTGCTGGCGCCGCCGGGATCTAGCGAACGCGGGTTTCTGTCCGTGCTCGTCGAGGCTTACGCCGACACTGAGAAACTGTTCGACGTCGCGCCGGGCGCGTTTCGTCCGCCGCCGAAAGTTTGGAGCAGCGTCATGCGTCTCACGTTCAAGCCGCGGACGATTGCGAACGAAGAGTTGTTCTGGCAGACAGTGAGCGCGGGGTTTGCGCAGAAGAGAAAGACGATCCTCAACAATTTCCGGCATGCTTCGGGACGTTTGCAGGAGGTGCTCCAGCGAAACGGCGGCGCGAGCATCGTCCTGTGCAAGGCGAACGTCGAGTTGCAGCGACGCGCGGAGACGTTAACGATCGAGGAGTGGGACCGAATCGTTAGCGCGATGGTGTGATCATTTTCCATTTTCCATTTATCGTTTGTCATTTGCCATTTGCCATTTGCCGGCAATGACAAATGGAATATGACAAACGGAAAATGGAAAATGATCACCTTTCCTCAACCACCACCTTGATGCCGCTCTTCGGCCGCAACGACAGCACCGGCAGCACTTCAACTTTCTCGCCGGTCAGCTCGAACCGGAAGCGCTGACCAATCGTCGCCAGCAGCAGAACAATCTCCATCATCGCGAAGTAGTTGCCGATGCACTGCCGCGGCCCGCCGCCGAAAGGGAAGTAGGCATACTTCGGCAGTTGCTCGATCGTTTCGCCGGCCCATCGTTCGGGTTTGAACGCCGCCGGATCGTCGAAGTACCGCGCGTCGCGATGCGTCACCCACTGAAACGCGAAGAGCTGCGTTCCTTTCGGTACTCGAAATCCGCCGATCTCCGTCTCTTCGAGCGCCTCGCGTCCAACGGCGTACGCGGGTGGATACAGCCGCATCGCTTCTTTCGCGATCATCTCCGTGTACTTCAGCTTCGGCATGTCGGCGACGGACGGCGTTCTTCCGCCCAACACTTCGTCCAGCTCCGCGTGAAATACTTTTTCCGCCTCCGGGTGCGACGCCAGCAGGTACCAGCTCCACGACAACGCCAGCGCCGTCGTTTCATGTCCCGCGAGAAACAACGTCATGACTTCGTCACGCAACTGCGCATCGCTCATGCGCGTGCCGTCGTCGTCCTGCGCCTGTAACAGCATCGACAGCAGATCGCCTTCGTCGTAACCGCTGGCGCGTCGTTCCGCGATGATGCGAAACACGATGCGATCGATCTCGCTGACGGCGTTGAAATATCGGCGGTGACCGGGTGTCGGCAGACGGTTGTCGAGGATCCATTTCAAGGTCGCCTGCGAGGCGAATGGTTTGACGATGCTCGTAAGAATTTGTCCGACGTGATCGGCATCCTGTGAGACGTCGGAGTTAAAGAGCGTCTTGACGACGATCTCGAGCGTGAGGCGCGTCATGTCGCGCGACAGGTCGCGCACTTCGCCGTCGCGCCAGTGGTCGATCGTGCGCTGCGCGTACTGGACCATGATGTCGCCGTACGAGCTGATCCGCTGCCGGTGAAACGCCGGTTGGGCCAGCCGGCGTTGCCGTCGCCAGAAATCGCCTTCGCTGGTGACGAGCCCGTTGCCGACGAGACGGTGGAAGAAAGGTGAGCGAAGCGACCCCGCCTTTCGGTAACTGCGCGCGTTTGTCGTCAGGAGCGTTTCGATGTCGGCCGGGTTGTAGAGGAAGTAAGCGTGAACGTACAGGAAGCGGGACCGAACGACGTCGCCAAACTCCTGCCGGCACCGTTCGATAAACCCGAGCGTGTCGCGATTGAACTCGCGCATCACACCCATGATCAGTTTTCCCTTGGGTCCCGGCGGAAGGTTGTTGGTCATTCTGCGGACATTATATCTATCCGTGCTTCGGTTTTGCTTCGAGCACGCCGGGGCGCTCGCCTTTTTCGCATTTCGCGATTAGTTGTTCCAGCCGCCGTAGTTGCGTCTCTTCTTTCTTCGCACTCATCACCCAGAAGATCGACGTCCGGCGGAACGACGGCGGCAGGGTTTGGAAGAAGTCCCAGGCCGCTTTGTTCGCGCGGAACTTCTTCTCGTACTGCGGTGAAAATTCTTTCGGCCTGTTTTCGAAAGCGTAAATGCCGGTGCGTTTCGGATCGCGCAGCGCGTAGGTCTTGAGCCCCGGCTCGGCCATGCGACCGTCTTTCGTCAACCGTTCGACGTGCCTGACGTTGACGTTGCTCCAGATGCTCTTTGGCTTTCGCGGAGTGAAGCGAATCGTGTAACTCGTTTCGTCGAGACTCTTGCGCACGCCGTCGATCCAGCCGAAACAGAGCGCCTCGTCGAGCGCCTGCGCGTACGTGACGCTCTTCCTGCCGGAGTCTTTTTTATGAAAGCCGACGAGCAGTTCCGTGGCGCGATCGTGGTTCTTCTCGAGCCACTGGCGAAACTTCTCCGGTGAAGTAAAGAATTTCGGTTCCATTTAGCGGGTAGGCGCTTGTCCCGGCAGCCAGCTCGGACGGAAGTTCGAATTCGCAAGCCAGCGAATCGGACGGACGAGCGAGTTGAGCGAACGCGTCATGAAAGGGAAGTCGATCTTGCTGATGTCGTCGCTGGGCCGGTGATAGTCGGTGTGCAGACCGAAGCTGGAGATCGTGTGGGCCACCACGCCGCGCAACGCGAGCGTGTAGTTGTCGGAACGTTGAAAGAAGTTCTGCTGCGGATGCGGATCGGCGACGAGCGCCGCGCCTTGTTTCGCGAGGGTTGGCCCAAGCGTCGAGCGATCGTAACCCGTCAGCCACAGTGTTCCCGCCGGGACTTTCGGATCCGGCCTGCCGATCATTTCAAATTGAATGTCGGCGACGATCTGCGGGAGCGGCACAGGTGAGTTTGAAATGAAGTACCGCGCGCCGAAGCCGCCGGATTCTTCGCTGCCGAAACAGACGAAGTAGATCGTGCGGCGCGGGCGTTTGCCCGACGCGAAGACGCGCGCGAGCTCGAGAACTGCGATGCAACCGGACGCGTCGTCGTCGGCGCCGTTGAAGATCTTGTCGCCGGTGAGCGACTCGTTGACGCCAAGGTGGTCCAAATGGGCGCTGAGCATTATGACTTCGCTCGCCGCTTTCGGATCGGAACCGCGGAGCATGCCGACGGCGTTCCACGTCGTTCGCGTGACGGCGGCTTCGGTTGGACCGCTGAGTTCGACTTTCGCGCCGTCGCCCATTGCCGCCAGCGCGAGCACGGCCTCCGCGCGCAAATTGATTACGGCAAAGCTCGCCTCGACTGCGTCGCCTGCGATGCGGCCGGGCAGGGAAGGAAGCCTGACGTTGCCTGCTTCGCGTGTGCGGCGGTTGTTTTCAGTCTCAGCGACGGCGACAGCGGCCGCGCCGGCGCTGCGCGCCTTCATGATTGCCTCTTGACGCTTCTGTACGTCAGCGCCATCAATCTCCGTCAGCACGACGACCGCGCCTTTCGCCGGCGAGCCGGACATGCCGATGACTTGTAAGTCGCCTGTGATCTTTGGCGCGCGAAGAAAGGAGAGGAGGAAGTCTTGTCCGAATTTCCAGGTTTTGCTGTTCGCACCGGCAGTGGCTGTCAGTGAAGGCGCCGTGCTGAATCGTGTTGACTCGAGCACGACTCGCTGGACGAAATCTTTGTTGCCGCCGGCGTCTGCGTCGCCGGCTGGTTCGAGTCCGAACTGTCGAAACTGCGAACCGATGTATTCCGCGGCGAGACGTTCGTTATTCGTTCCGCTGCCGCGGCCCTGCATCGCGTCGCTTGCGAGAAACCCGAGCTCAGCGCGAATGTCTCGTTCGCGAATGGGCTGCGGCGCGGCCCGTCTGACTTGTGCGTCGACGGGTAACGAACTGATTACGAGGAGTAGTGAAACGGATAGTGCGATACCGAGACGTTGAAGACGCATCCTGTGTTTTTCTCAAGGCTGGAACTGAACAATCCACCAACTGCCGTTGGTGGGATTCGAACAATTAGCCGCCGTGTTTGTAGGTAGTAGTTGAAAGCATCCACCAACTGCCGTTGGTGGTATTACAAAGCGTTCGTACAAACAGTCGTTCCTGAACCTCTCAGTTATCGCGCCGTGGAAGTGCTTGATGGAGCCGACGACTTCTTAACGTACTTGTCGTACCACGCGATATATCGCTCCATCCGATCGCGCTGGTAACTCGGGCGCTGGATGCCGTGGTTCTCGTTCGGATAGATGATCAACTGCGTGTCGATGCCGAGCGTCCGCAACGCCTGGTACATCTGCTGACTTCCCTGGACCGGCACGTTGAAGTCGCGCTCGCCGCCGAGAAACAGCGTCGGCGTTTGAATGCGATCGGCATGAAGGAACGGATACGAGATCCGCTGATACGTCTCCCACGATTTCGGGTTCCAGGGTGGTCCGATCTCGTGATCGTATTGAATGATGTACTGATCCGTGCCGTAAAAAGCGACGGTGAACGCCGTGCCCGCGCCACTGGTCGCGCCTTTGAAGCGGTTGTCGGTTGCGATCACGTAGTCAGTCAGGATGCCGCCGTAACTCCAGCCGCCGATTCCGAGCCGATCCGGATCGGCGACGCCCATCTTGATCACGTGGTCCACGCCTGCGAGCAGGTCCTGGACTTCGTAGTTGCCCCAGTCGGCGAAGATCGATCGCGAGAACTTCTCGCCGCGTCCGGCGCTGCCGCGATAGTTCACCGCCAGCACCGCGTAACCATTCGCCGCAAACATCTGCCGCTCGAGACTGAACGAATGCTGGTCCTGCGAGTTTGGCCCACCGTGAATTCTCAACAACAACGGAACGCGCGTGCCTTTCACGTAACCGACCGGGTAAGTCAGCAACCCATTCACCTGCGTCCCGTCTTTGCTTTGGAAGTTGACCTCTTCGGTAACGCCGAGATCGACCTCCGCGAGCAGCGCGTCGTTCTGCGTCGTGATCTGGCGCAACTTGTCGCCTTCCCAAACGTAAACCTCAGTCGCCTTCGAATTGCCGCCGGACAAGACGACCGACCGTCCACCACCGACATTCCAGTTGGATACCACCACCGGCGGCGACAACAGCCGCTCCACCTTGCCACCCGACAGACTCGCTCGCGCCGGATACACCGATCGATCGTCGACGACGAGAAAGCGAATCGACTTTCCATCCGGAGTAAAACGAACGGATGAAACACCGCGATCCAGATCTTCCGTCGGTTTGAAACGCGCCGGCGGTTTGCTGCCGTCGGTTGCAACCAGCGCGAGATGGTCCATGCTGTACGCGCCGTACTTCATCTCGTCGCCTTCCAGAAAGGCGATCCAGTTTCCGTCAGGGCTCCACTCCGGCCGCGAACGACCGGCCCGCGTGCCCGCCGGCGTCAACGCCTTCTCCGTCGAGCCGGGTTTTGCTTCTACGACGTAGAGTTGCGCTGCGGGATCACGATCCGGATCCTCCGCGTGGTTGCTCATGAAAGCGATGCGAGCGCCGTCGGGCGACCATGCAGGCGAGCTCTCGTCCCACTTGCTCTTCGTCAAACGGTCCAGCTTCTTCGTTTCGAGGTCGAAAAGATAGATGTAACTGTGACGGCCGGACAGCAGGTATCCCTGGCCGTCCTGCTTGTAACGATAACGATCGATCACGATCGGTTTCGGCACGCGCGGCGTCGCGGTCGCGCCGGGCTGTGGCGATGGGCCAGGATCCGCGTCCGGATCGGGATCGCCGATGACGAGCGCCAGTCGTTTCGAATCGGGCGACCATTCGTATCCTTGCAGACGGCCTTTGAGCTCGGTTAGCTGCATCGCCTCGCCGCCGTTGCGGTCCAACAGCCAGACCTGATTGCCGCGCGCTTTTCCGGGCCGGGAAGAAGTGAACGAAAGATACTTGCCGTCCGGGCTCCAGCGTGGCGCGTTCTCGCTGTCGTTGCTGAACGTCATCTGCCGGTTGTTGCTGCCGTCGATGTTCACCATCCAGATGTGGGAGTTTGATTTGTCCTCTTTGGCGTCGGTGGTGCTGACGACATAGGCCACCCAGTTTCCATCGGGCGAGACTTGCGGATCGTTCACGTTGCGAAAGCGGGTCATGTCGTCGAGTTTAAGAGGACGTCGCGCGGTTTGCGCGGCGATGGCGGACGCGAGTGCGCAGATCAGAACAAGGAAGATGAAAGACTGGCGTCGTCGGAGCATTGGGGTTGGCCTCCTGAAAGGTTAACTGCCGCGATTTGTAGTGCGATTGCAGAAGCAGCGCAGAGACGTGGCAGTTTACCAAACAGGAGGCCATAAATCACAGAGCGCGCACACACTAATCTGTAATGGACCGCGTTTTCGGCTGGCCCGGCGCGTAGTTGACGCGGCGCAGCTCTTTCATGCGGCCGTCGTTGATCGCGCCTTCGACGATCTCGTAACCGAGTAGCGCAAACACTCGCCCGCGCAGGAACAACGGCCGCGCGTTGCCGTACCAGTCGATGCACGACGCGCGACACGCATCGTTCACCGCTTTGTCGGATTGCGCGCCGAGCTCTCCGACTTCGCGAAACTGGAGTGAGTCGTTGCGCAGGAAGAGGATCGCCGCCGAGTTCTCGAAGAGATGTTTATAACCCGGGCGACCGGGAAGACTGATCGGCAGGCCCAGCATTCCCGAGTCGTCGCCGTCGGGCTTGTAAAAGAAGCCGTGACTTCGGAGTTCACCTTGCGACGCCGCTTTCCGCGTGTAACGGGAAACGACTTCCGGCCATTGTCCGAGTCGCAAAGAACTGAAGTGCAGGTCTTTTCCATCCGTGCCGACGATTACGGCGTCCGAACCTATCTGCTCGATGCGATCGACACCGTGCGGCAGCGTCATCGAATGTGAATCGCCTCGCGTCCAGTTGACCACGAAGAGGTTGGAGGCGCCCTTGTTCGCTTCGGGATAACCCCAGCCGCTGCCCGTGCCGTAGATCAGGTAGTTTTCAACGAACCGATTTTGAAACGTGTAGCCCTCGGGTTTAGGCAGACGACGATAACTCGATGCCGGAACTGCTTCACTGCCGTCCGAGAAACTCGTGACGGGAATACGCATCAGCGCAACGTCACCTTCCGCGACTTCAGCGTTCCACATGCCGTCGCCGGCTGATTCGGATCGGACCAGCACGTTCAAGTACTGATCTTCGCTTTGCAGAAACGAGAACTGATCGACCGGACTGCCGGAGGCGCGCAATGCGCTTGGACCAGAGCCGTCGAGAGGCATGCGAAACACGATTGACGACGATTTGCTGCGGCCGCGCCGTGCCCACGAACTGGCCCAGACGTAAACAGAATCAGGCGAGACGTAGAACACGCGGGCTGCTGGTCCAAGTACGCTCGTGGCCTGGCAGTCGAAACCGCCGTTGGAGAGATCGCATACTGTTACCGTGTGCAGCGCGGTGCCGTAGTCCGTGTCGATGTCCGTTTCCGGGCGATAGACGCGAGTGGCGGACACGATGCGTTGAAACTCCTCGGGCCTGGCGCCCCTGTGCCACTTGCGCACGGCAGGGAACGATGAAAACGGATCCTGCGCGCCGGGATAGAGATACTGAGGCGCGTAGAAGATCAGTTTGTTGCCGATCAGGCGGCTCGCGTAGTTGCGCGAGGAGTAGTAATCGTTCGACCGCAGGTGGTAAGTCGAACGATAACTGAGCTGGCCGTTGTCGCTGATGTTGAAGAGACCGACTTCCGTGCCGCCGCGCTCGTAGCTGTAGCCGATCACGACGACGGTGTCGCCGGAGACGAGCATCTCGTCGTACCAGGTGCCGTTCGGATCGATGTCCGGGCCAAAGGCGTCGACGTGCGAGATCGGGTTGAGCGCGCTGTCGCCGATTGCGACCGTGAAGAGACGTCCGCGACGCAGCACGACGAGGTGGTCGCCATGGACCTTGACGATGCCGCCTTCATCGACGCCGGCGTGTTGCGTGTTGGTGACCGACTCGTCGTCTTCACTGTCTGCTTTGGCTTTGGCGGCGGGTGCCGGAGCTTCGGCGAGGGGCGCCGCCGAATCGTAAACGAATTGAGACTGGCCTCGCGCCGTGCGTTTCTGCTTCTCCGCCAACTCGCGGAGGTAGCGGACGAGCTCCTGTTCGGACCCAAACGCCCGCATCGTCTTTTTGGATTGAGGAAACGGAGCGGCTGATACAGGAGGGATAGTTTCGGTTGGTCCGGCTGCGCAAGCGAGCAACCCGGCAGTGACTAGTGCAAGTGTCAGGATCAGGAAAGTTTTCATAACCGAGGAACGTACCCGGTCAGGAAACTTGCACCCGGATCTACAAACGTTGCCACTCGCGTTTAAGCAGCCCGTAAAACAATGCATCCTGGATTTCGCCGCCGACGTACCAGCGTTCACGGAGGTAGCCTTCCCGCTGGAAGCCGAGCCGTTCGAGCGTGCGGATGGAGCCGGCGTTGCGCGGATCGACGTCAGCTTCGAGCCGGCGCAGTTGCACGACCTCGAACGCGTGTTTGAGGAGCGCGTTGAGCGCCTCGTTCATCAGGCCCTGGCCCCAGTGAGCGCGGCCCAGTCCGTAGCCGATCTCGGCGCGGCCGTTGCTGAGGTTGAGGTTGAACAGGGTTGCAGTGCCGATCAGCTTATTGCTGTCGTTCAGCGCCAGGCCCCACTTCCACATCGTGTCTTTCAAATTGCCTTCCGCGATGTCTCTCTGAAGCGCTGCGGCAGCTTCTCTGTCCGTCAGCGGCATGGTGCTCCAGTAACGCATCACTTCCGGATCGGAAAAGATCTCGTAAAGCGAGTCGACGTCGTCTTCGGAAACCCAGCGAAGGACCAGGCGGGATGTTTTGATGACCGGCAGCGAGTTTGAATCCATGCGCGGGATTGTAACGAGGGGTGGCCGCGAGGGCCACCCCGGCACCGCGCCTATTTGCCGTCGTCTGGAGGGATGATTAGTTGCTGGCCGATCTGGATTTTGTCAGGGTCGTTCAGCTTGTCGCGGTTGGCGTAGAAGATCCGCATGTACTCGTTCGGATCTCCGTAAAACTGTTTACTGATCTTCGATAGATTGTCGCCGCTCTTGACCTCGTAGGTCTGACCTCCGGCGCCCTGGCCGCCGCCCGCAGCAGCGCCCATCGCGCGACTGGTGTCGACGCTGATGTCAGCGGTGATGTCGTCAGCGTTCGGATTCACGAGTTTGACCTGGTCCCAGAATTTGTTCTTCGCCTCTTCGGACGGAGCGATGCCGCGGATGAAGAGTTTATTATCCTGGACGTGAAGGTTCAGGAACTGAATTTTTTCCTGGTCTGAGACCGTCAGCACTGACTGATACTTCTGCTTGAGTTCGTTGAAGCGCTGCTGCGCGCCTTGTTGTTGTTCAGCCTGTGCCGCGCCGCGTCCAAACATCTTGTCAAAGAGTCCCATAATGATTTCCTTTCGTTAGCCATTTACAGAGGGGGAAACGTCAGGGGGATTCAAGTCGTTCTGAACCTGAGAGGGATCGACTGTGATGATACTACGTCGCGGCCGCGAACGTGAGCGCGTGAGATTATTAATTAGGTTAACGCAACATTTCCGCGACTAATTGGTCGACGTGAATGCGCGTGGTGTCGAGCAGCGGTAGTCCGTTGTGCTCGTCCTGACGAAGCAGCAACGGAAGTTCGGTGCCACCGAGGATAATTGCCTCAACGCCATCGCGACGTTTCATCTCGTCGGCGATTTGCAGTAGCTTGAGACGCGTTTCAGGACGAAAGACGTCCTTCAACAGCTCGCCTAAGTAGATTCCGTGAATGTAATCCTGCTCCTCAGCGTTTGGCGTGACGAGTTTGAGCCCGGCACGTGAGAAGACCTCGGGATAGAACGGCGCCGCCATCGTAAAACGCGTGCCGAACAGGCCGACGGTATTCAATCCACGCGCTCGCACTTCGTCGCACGTGGCTTCGACGATGCTGATCAACGGCAACGGCGCTCGCCGTTTTAACTCGTCGAAAACGATGTGCGGTGTGTTCGCGGTGAGAGCGGCGAAGTCCGCCCCCGCTTTGTGAAGACGTTCGAACTCCGCGCTCAGATAGTCGGCGACAGCAGGGAGTTCGCCGGCATTCATCAACTCGATCATCTGTTTCAGATCGACGCTCGTGATGATCAAGTGCGGCGAGTGGCCGTCTGCTTGTTCGCGATACTTTGCGACAAGCAGACGGTAGTAATCGATTGTCGATTCGGGGCCGGTGCCGCCGATGAGTCCGAGAGTTTTCATTGTTGCGTAGTAGTGCTGCGGTTGACTTCGCCGATGTCGTACTCAGGTTTCGAAACGCCCATCAGCCACTTGTCGAACCAGCCGACGATGTGTTGCAAACGCTCGATGCGATGCCACGGTTGTCCCGAACGCGAGAGCTCGTGCGACTCGTTCGGGAAACGAACCATCACCGTCGGTATCTTCCGATACTTCAAGGCGCGAAACATCGCTTCACCGCCTGGCCCGGTCGGCGTGCGATAGTCAGCCTCGCCCAGAATCAGCATCAACGGCGTTTGGATCTTGTTGACGTAAGTGATCGGCGAACGTCTGCGATAGTCTTCCGGATCCTCGAACGGCGGCGCCTTGAACCACGAAGGGTGGAACAGCGTGAAGTCCGCTGTGTACCACCAGTCAGACCAGCTTGCGATGTCGCGCTGCGAAACTGCCGCGGCAAATCGTGTCGTCTGCGTGATGGTCCAGTTCGTCAGCAGACCGCCGCCGCTGCCGCCGGTGACGCCGAGTTTCTTCTCGTCGACGTAACCGCGACGAATCAACTCGTC
This sequence comes from Pyrinomonadaceae bacterium, assembly GCA_036279935.1. Taxonomy (GTDB): domain Bacteria; phylum Acidobacteriota; class Blastocatellia; order Pyrinomonadales; family Pyrinomonadaceae; genus PSRF01. The sequence goes on along the minus strand of DASURS010000091.1, from coordinate 6,256 downwards.
GACGCCCGCCATCAAGTCTTTGTAATCGTCGCCGGGATAGTTGTGCTGGATGATGTTGCCAAACTCCTGCCCGTAGCTGGTGCTGCCGCGCGGGTTCGGATAAAGCACGACGTAACCTTTCGCTGCCATCCACTGAAACTCGTGATCGAAGATGAAACCGTACGCGGCGTGCGGTCCACCGTGGATGTTCAGAATCAGCGGATACTTCTTGTTCGGATCGAAGTCGGGCGGCTTTTGCACCCAGACCTGAATCTTGCGGCCGTCGAAACTGTTGTGCCAGATCTCTTCCGGTTCGGTCAGGTTCAGCTTCGAGAAGAGTTCGTCATTGACGTGCGTGAGTTGTCGCGGCTGCGCGCCGGGTTTATCGAGCCAGAAGAGATCTCCGACGCGAGTAGGAGTCGAGATCAGCAGCACGAACTTCGACGCGTCAGACACCGCTTTATAACTGACGACCGCCTGATTGCCGGTCGTGACGTCGGAGAGTTTGCCACTCGCAACGTCAAAAGAACCGAGATTCGTTCTGCCTTCCTTTGCATAGCCGATGGTGATGCTTCGCGCGTCCGGCGACCAGACGGGCGGACTCCCGCCGCCGCCACGTGGCGAGACGTTGTCGCCGGTCAGTCCGCCGCCGATGTCGTAATCGAATTCGGCGGTGAGATTGCGCGGCTTCGCGCCGTCCTTCAGGTCCATGACCCACAGATCGGGTTGCGAATACGAACGGACCGGTTCACTCACAGCGCCGATAAACGCGACTTGTTTGCCGTCGGGGCTGAGTGTGAACGCGCCCGCGCCCATGTTGAACGACGTCAGTTTCGCAGGCGCGCCGCCAGTGACGGCGACTGAGTAAATGTCAGTCTTCGGAAGGTCGTAGTACGGTTCGTCGATTTGATCTGACTCGAAGTAGATGCGCGAATTGTCCCTGGACCAGAATGCGCCGCCTTCGTCGTAGCGTCCGCTAGTGAGTTGTTTAGGAGTGACTTTTTCGTCGCCGGTTTTCGGCGCGTTGACGACCCAGATGTGTTGTCGATGTTTGAAGTCGAGATAACCGCCGCCATTAATGCGATACACCGCGCGATTGATCACGCGCACGTCACTTTCGCGTTCGGCGGGCGTCGGGCTCGGCGACGGTTGACCGGGCGCGGGCGTGGGCGGGTTTTTAGCCGCCGCCGCTTTCGCGAGTTCTTCCGGCGTGGCGGAGTTGTAGAACGAGATCATCTTTCCGTCAGGCGACCACTGCGGGCCGCCGGCGCCGCGCGGCAGGGAAGTGAACTGAAACGGCTCGCCGCCGCTCATCGCGAGCATGAACAACTGCGGCGGTTCGGGTCGTCCGCTCACCTCAGGTGCGCGCACGAAGAGCAGGTACTTGCCGTCGGGAGACCAGCGTGGCGTCGAGTCGCGTGGTCCATTCGTCAACTGGCGCGTTTCCCCGTTGGCCGTTTGGACGGTCCAGATAGCGGTGTTGTAACCGTCTTTCTTGTCGTTCACGGTTGTGCGAACGAACGCGATGCGTGAACCGTCAGGCGAGACTTGCGGGTCGCCGATCCAGACGAAGTTGAACAGGTCTTTCTCGGTGATGTTGCGTTTTTGGGCAAACGCAGGGGCGGTCACTGAGACGACGATTATCAGGAGCAGCGAGATACGAAGACGCATAGCGGGTTCCTTTCGGTAAACGGGTTGGGCAACGTGCGCGTATTCTACTCGCACGCTCGTGAAAAAGTAATCGCTGCTACTTCCGGGTCGTGATGTCCCAATATGAGACCTTCTTCTGCGCAATCTCTGCGTTTCTCTGCGGCTCTGCGGTGAACTTATGCGTAAAAGCAGCTCACCGCAGAGGCGCGGAGGCCGCCGAGGTACGCCGAGAGCTGAGATTAGGCACTACTTACTTTCGCTACTTCCGGAAAACGTAATAGATCACGCCTGAGTGGTCGTCAGTTAAGAGGAACGCGTCCTTCCCGAAACTGAAAACGTCGGCGGGGCGCCCGTGAATTGTGACTCCGTCGAAGAAACCGGTAATGAAGTCCTGCACCGCGCCACTAGCGGACTCCTCGATCCGCACCACTTTGTAACCACGCTTCAAACTCTTCTTAGTCGATCCGTGCAGCGCGACGAGGAAGGAATTAGCCAACGAAGGATCCTGCGTCGAGTCGAAGTATTCGAGTCCGAGCGGTGAACTGTGCGCGGGAAACGGCGTGTGCGCTGGAGGCACTTTGCGGCAGTCGAGCTTCTTGCCGGCCGGATTGAACTTCGGGTCGGCAAAGACGCGCGCGCCGGCCTGGAAGCAGTAGGGCCAACCGTAGTTCTTGCCGTCTGCGAGTTCGTAAAACGTGTCGGCGGGACGATTGACGCCCAGATGATCCGATCCCATGTTCGTGGCGAACAGGCGTCCGTTGATCCAACGAACACCGACGGCGTTGCGCAGCCCGGTCGCGTAGTGACGCTGGTTCTTCCCGTCGGGATCCATCTCGAGCATGCTGGCGCGCACGTCTTCCTTCTCCTCGCACGCGTTGCAACTGCTGCCGACGGCGACATAGATCTTTCCGTTCCCGCCGACGACAACGGTGCGCGTCAGGTGCCATCCGCCGTACTTGTAACCCAAACCGTAATCCGGAAACGTCGCCAGCACTTCCGGCTCGCCAGACGGCGCGTCTGAACCCGCTTCATAGCGATAGCGAACCAGACGATCGGTGAGCGCGAGATAGAACCAGTCCGCTCCGGCCGCATCTGTGTAAAAGGCGACGCTGTTCGGATTGCGCAAGCCGCTGAGATACTTCGTCACCTTCTTGAACTGCATCGATTCGGGATCGAACTGGTCCAGTATGTAGACCACACCGCGCTTGTTGTCGGTGAGGTTGTACATGTCGGTGACGAAGATTCGGTCGTCAGGACTGCGGGCCATGAACCGCACGCGCTTCAAACCCTGCGCGGCGACGGCGATGCTGAAGCCTTCGGGAAGATTCAGGTCAAACGACTTCCCGTTGGCCAGCGTGATGTGATGCGGAACGAGTTTCGGAGCGGCTGAAGTGGTGCCGTGGCCGCACAGGATCGCGGCCACAACACAGACGAGAATTAGCGTGCGACTCACGCCCGAGAAATTAACATAAATCTCAGAGCACGCGCATAAACGCGACGAGATCTTTTCTCTCCTGGGCCGTGAGTTTAAGTTCGAGGACGAGATTGAAAAACTCGACAGTGTCTTCCAGCGTCAGTAATCGTCCGTCGTGCAGATACGGCGGCGACTCTTTGATGCCGCGCAGCGGAAACGTCTTGATCGCGCCCTGGGCCGTGATCATCATCCCGCCTTCCATGCGTGGTTTATAAAACCTCTCGACGGCAAGATCGTGCATCAGGTTGTCGGTGTAGAACGGCGGCGCGTGACACACGCTGCACTGCGCCTTGCCGAAGAAGAGATCTTCGCCGCGCGTCTCACTCGGCGTTGCCTTCGCGCGGTCCAGACGTCCGAGCACGTTGAGTTTCGGAGCGGGCGGGAAATCGAGCAACTCCTGAAACTCGCTCATGGCGTGGACCTGCGAACCGCGGTCCAGTACGTTGACGCCCTTCTTCGTCGCGAGCACCGGATCACCGTCGAAGTACGCGGCGCGCTGCTCGAACTCGGTGAAGTCTTCGACCGACTTCAACGCTCGCTGCGAGCCGAATAACCGTTGGATGTTGACGCCGCGCAGCGACGGTGTTTCGATCCTGCGGCGGACCTCTTGCGGACGAATGTCGCCGACGAGGTGAAACGCCCCTGACGTGTGTCCGTTCACGTGACAGTCGAAACAAGCGACGCCGAGCATGCCGTCCGGCCGTTCGGTCTTGCGATCGGCGGTAGCGTTGAACTGCTGTTGCGGAAACTGTGTCACGAGCAAGCGCAGCCCTTCGAGTTGTTTCGGATTCAGGATGCCGTTGAATAGCTCGTAGAAGTTGTTCGTCGTGATGAGTTGTCCTTTTGAAACGTCGCCGAGGTCTTTGCGCGTCGTCAAAAAGACCGCCGGCGGAAACTCCGGCAGAAAATGATCAGGCAGGTCGAAATCCATGTCGAAGCGCTCGACGCGCGGCAACAGCTTGATTTCAGCCTGCGAAAAAACCATGCCGCCGACGGAATGATTCACGTGCGGCAACGGTAAATAAGGAAAGACGTCTTGTTCGCGGATGGCGTCGGGCGTCATTTGTCCCAACCGATCCCAGGTCAGACCGTTTTTAAGTCGCGCAGTTGGTCCGACCGGGATCGGCTTGCCGCGCGTCATACGCACGGATTCCTCGACGCGGCGGGTAAGGTCGTAACGTTCTTCGAGCAGACGTTGATGGGCAGCCATGACGCCGGCTTTTGCAGCCTTGTCGCGTGCCCGGACTACGTCAAACGGTTCCTCGATGACGGGTGTGAACGACGATGGCCGCTGTTGTTGTTGCGCACGGGCGGCGTTGGTGACAATTAAAATGGCGGCCGTTGAAAGCGTTAAGATCAACAGCAGGAGTACTTTCACGCGTTTCAGGCTGTTCATGATCGTAACAACACGCGAGCGCGCGAATTATTCCCGGGAATATTTTGGCCTCGAAAGTGTTAATTTAGAGTGTTAGTTGGAATAACCCCTCTCGAACTGACGGCAAAAAATGGACGGTCCCCTTAGCTATCCGGGTTTCGATCAGGCGGCCCTGGCGCACCTCGATGCGTTGTACGGCTACGCGATGACGCTTACACGCAACGCGACTGAGGCCGAGGATCTGGTGCAGGAGACTTATTTGCGCGCCAGCCGCGCGTCCAATCAGCCGGAGGGGCAGGCGCACCTGAAGCCATGGTTGTTTGTAATTATGCGAAATGCGTGGCTGAATCAGTTGCGTCACGACCAGAGTGGACCGCGTTTCGTCGATCTCGAAACGCACGACAAGGCCGACGACGCGCAATTGAACCCGCACGTCGTTTACCTGAGGAAGCTGGAACGCGAGCAAGTGCAGGCGGCAATTGAAAATCTGCCGGATGCTTATCGGGAGATCGTTGTGTTGCGCGACATCGAGGGATTTACGTATCAGGAGATAGCGATGGTGCTGGACTGTCCGGCGGGAACTGTGATGTCGCGTTTGGGGCGTGCTCGTGCCAAACTGCGTGCTTCTCTTTCGGTGTGGCAGGGCAAGGGCCGTGCTCGAGCAGTGTGATTAACCGGATGAATAACTGCGAAGACATTTGTAGACGTTTGAATTTATTTCTCGACGACGAGCTGCAAGGCGAAGAGCGTGCGGCTGTCGAGACTCACTTACTCGAGTGTGGATCGTGTGCGACGATCTTCGAGCGCGAGTTCTCGTTCATCAATGCGATTCGCGAGAGCCGGCCGTTGCACGTCGCGCCGCCGGAACTGCACGCGCGTGTGCGCGAGAGTTTGCACGCGTCGGTTGCGAAGAAGAGTTTTGCGTGGTGGCCGCGGCGGCAGGTGCTTGCGATCGCGGCGGCAATTCTCGTCGTTCTCGTTTTGCCGGTCGTGATCTGGCGGACCGTAAACCGCCCGGACCTTAGCGCGCCGTCCAGTTTTGCGTTGATGGCCGCTGAGACCCACCTGCGGCACATGCGCGGACAGTTGCCGTTGGAACTCGAGACCGGCGCGCCGCAACGCATCTCCGAGTGGTTTGCAAACAAAGTTAACTTCAGCGTCAAGCTGCCGAACTATCAGGAATCGTCAGGACAGGAAAAGCTTTACACGTTGGAAGGCGCGCGGCTTGTCGGTTATAAGGACGACTACGCCGCTTACGTCGCGTATCGCATGAAGGACCGTCCCATCAGTCTCGTGATCACGTCGAACGCCGCGGCGAACCCGACTGGCGGTGAAGAGATCCCGGCTCGCGGCCTGACGTTTCACTACAACGCGATCGATGGATTGAAAGTCATCACGTGGTCCGATCGCGGGCTCACGTACGCGCTCGTGTCGGATCTCGAAGAGCGCGGCCAGCAGTCGTGCATCGTCTGCCACGAGGGCACGAAGGACCAGGACTTCATCGAACCGCTAAAGCCGCACTAAACCACGTTAGTTCCTCATTCTCTATTGTTCGAAAGTTGGTTGACAGACCACTTGGTGCGTCGATAGGATGCGTCCCGCTCAGACCTCGCTGAGACGTCTCCCCCACGAATCTATACTCAGCATTCATCAGGAGTTCCTGTCATGTTCATCCGCAGATTCCTCAACGGCTGGCTTGTACCTTCCGTGTTGTTGGTTGTCGTGGTCGGTGGTCTCGCGGCGGTAGCTGCTCGGCGAAACAGGAGCGATATTCAGTT
>DASURS010000090.1:0-7098 GCA_036279935.1 Pyrinomonadaceae bacterium | reverse complement strand
GGGTGCGTACTCGCGATCCTCCGCGCGGTCGCGCAAGCGATCCGTCGCCTGTTCGAAGTGCTTCACGTAATCGTTGATCTCGTCTTCAGCGCGGCTGCCGTTCAAACGACTCTTGTCGAGCGCGGAGTCGAGCGAGCTTTTGAAGGAATCCGTGTCGGTTTCGAGCTGACGAATGATCTCCCGCGGATTACCGCGATACCACGGACGTTGCGCAAACACGCTGCCGCCCGGTGAAGCCGCAACGATCGAACCCACCACAACACCAGTCACCAAAACAGCAAACCAAAACCGGTAAGACAACCGCGACCTAATCTTCATGTAGTCTCCCTCCACATTATTTTCAATCACAAGGTATTCTGACGCGCGAACCGCCCGGAAGGTCGAAACAATCTTTACCCAACATCGACGGAACAATCTACACGCGCCGAAAGTATAGTCCCGCATGAACACCACTCAATCCGACTCCCAAACTCCCACAGAGGTTGGGGAGGACACGCCTCGAAAGCTCCTGCGTGTGTGGCCGGCGATCGTCATCGTCGTCCTCCAATGGCTGTTTCGCTTCGGCGTCAAAGAATTATTCCCCGGCATACAAGGCTTCGGTTACGCAGTCATGGGCTCGCTCGCCCTGACGCTCTTGCTCATCGCGTGGTGGACCTTCTTCAGCCGCGCACGCTGGCGCGAGCGGTTCATCGCACTCGGTGTGATCGCCGTCACAATCGCCGCCACCTGGCTGCTGAAACACGACTCGATGTGGTTGCCGTGGCTGCTCGCCTACGCCATCCCCGTCCTGTGTCTTGCCTTCGTCATCTGGGCCGTCGCCACGCGTCGACTCCCCGACAGAATCAGACACGCTACGATGGCCGCAACGATCGTCGTCGCCTGCGGAGGATGGCTGCTCCTCCGGCAAAACGGAATCAACGGCGATCACAATGCCAGTTTCGGCTGGCGCTGGTCGCCAAGTTCAGAAGAACGCCTCCTGGCCGAAAGCGCTAACGAGCCAACCACACCAGCTCCCGCGCCCGCGCCGACACAAGCACCGTCCGCCACACCAACCGCCAGCGCAACACCGGAAAAACAAACTACTCCCGAAAAAGCGACAGAAACACGCGCCGCCGAGTGGCCCGGCTTTCGTGGACCACGTCGTGACAGCATCGTGCGCGGCGTCAAGATCAAGACCGATTGGAGCGCGTCGCCGCCGGTGCAGATGTGGCGGCGGCCGGTTGGACCAGCGTGGTCATCATTCGCCGTCAACGGCGATCTCGTCTACACACAAGAGCAACGCGGCGATAACGAAGAGGTCACCTGTTATCGAGCAACGACCGGCCAGCCGGTCTGGACTCACAGCGACAAAGCGCGCTTCTTCGAGTCGAATGCAGGCGCCGGCCCGCGCGGCACGCCGACGCTCAGTAACGGACGCGTCTACACGTTCGGCGCAACCGGAATCCTTAACGCCCTCGACGCCCGTAACGGTTCCGTCATCTGGTCGCACAACGCCGGCGAGGAGACGAACACGAAAGTTCCATTCTGGGGCTTCTCGAGCTCACCGCTCATCGCAGGTGACCTTGTGATCGTCGCTGCCGCCGGCCAGCTCGTCGCCTACGAGGCGGCGACCGGCAACCGGCGCTGGGTTGGTCCAACAGCGGGCGGAAGTTACAGCTCGCCGCAGCTCGTCACGCTCAACGGTGTCACGCAAATTCTCATGACAAGCGAAGGACGAGTAACGAGCGTCTCGCCCACGGACGGCAAGCAACTGTGGCAACATCAGTGGCCGGCGAACACGATCGTCCAACCCGCGGTAACTCCCGACGGCAACATCCTGATAACGAGCCAGGAACAAGGCGCGCGACGTCTCGCCGTCGCTCACAACGCGAGCGGATGGACCGTCGAAGAGCGCTGGACCTCAAACGGTCTCAAGCCTTACTTCAACGACTTCGTCATTCACAAAGGTTTCGCGTACGGTTTCGACGGACGCATTCTTTCCTGCATCGATCTGAACGACGGGCAGCGCAAATGGAAAGGCGGACGCTATGGCAACGGCCAACTCGTCCTGCTGCCCGATCAGGATCTGTTGCTTGTGCTGTCCGAGGAAGGCGAACTGGCGCTCGTCGCCGCGACTGCCGATCAATTCACGGAGATCGCGAAGTTTACGGCGATCCAGGGCAAAACGTGGAACCATCCGGTGCTGGTCGGCGACATGCTGCTCGTTCGCAACGCCGACGAGATGGCGGCGTTCAGACTGCGATAAGAAAACATTGCCACAAAGAGGCACAAAAAATCGCAAAAGAGTTGAGCAGCATACGCGGCCTCATGCCTCTTCGTAGCGAGATCGCGCGACACACTATTATTAATTGACAAGGTCTTCGCGGGCGTGTATACCCTTGCGACGCTTTCTCACATTTTCAAACGTTTCCGCCGGCTCGCGCCCCGACTTGAATAGCGGGCCCGGCGCGCAGTCAAGGAGGTCAATCCCGTGAAACGCAAGTTAACTGGTCGCACCGCGATTTGGGTGGGCTTTGCAGCAATCGCTCTGCTGGGTCTCACCGCGGGCGCGGGCGCCGTTGAAGGCGACAAGAAGATCAGAATGTACGACGACTGTGAACCGACGAGCTTTAATGCAGTGCTCGGCGACGGCGCGTGCGTCGGTAACGGTCACACAACATTCGACGAGTTCATCGCAGAGCTCGCGGAAACTCAGGATGCGCACCAGTGGAGAAACCAGCCGAGCCAGATGCATCTCAACGCCGGACGTCCGACGCTGATTGAGAACCGCGGCGGCGAGGTTCACACGTTCACGCCCGTTGCCGAGTTTGGCGGCGGCTTTATTCCGGACCTTAACGGCATTTCCGGCAACCCTGTTCCGGCGCCTGAATGCCTCAACATTCCGTCACTCGTCTTCATTCCGGCAGGTGGCGTTGAGGATGGGCCGGTGGCGGGAAGCTCGGATCTTCCGGTTGGCACGACGCGGTTTCAATGCTGCATTCATCCGTGGATGCGGACTGTTATCGAAGTCGCGGGAAGCAACGCTCCGGCTGCGCCCTCGAAGGGCAACTCCGCTGCTCATCACCACTGAAAGTTTCAATTCACTTAACCACTCGCAAGCGGGAGACACATGGAGAAAGAATTTAAGAAATCTTTTTCGATGAAACTCCCGCGGGCGGGAACTTATTTGGTGAGCAATAGCGGAGAGTTGACGTTGTAGTTAAGGAGCATCGTCTTGTCGCCGCTGATGTGGTAAACGAACTGCTCCGTTCCCTTGCCTTCACTAAAATCGACGTCATACCCAAGCGTCACCGCAGTACCTCCAGTCGTTGCGTTGACATGCCAACCAGTAAGCTTCGCAAACTTCACCGTCCCGAGCTTACGTCGAACGGCGTCGAACAACTGATTAACCTGCTCTTCAGTTGCCGCCTTCTTGAAAGCCTCGTCTGATTCCGCGTAAATCTCGTGAAACTGCCCTGCGTTTAGTTGATTGTGAAACCTTTCGACGGCGCGCTCCGCATTCTCTTTCCCTTTCTTAACGCCACACGAAAGCTGCAACGCGACGACGAGCATCAGCACAATGAAAAGTTTGATTCTCAAGTGGTCCCTCCATTCAAAAAATAGTTCACACGGCACGAATGAATCAACAAAAATTTACTCCTATTGACAGTCGACAGGACGCAAGCGTAGACTCCGCTCCTATCGACGCCCAATAGGAGCAGCATGAAAAAGCAGACGGCCGATCTGTTCAAACAAGGCACTCTCGAACTCCTCATCCTGCGTCTACTCAGTTCCGGAAGCCTCAACGGCTGGGACATCATGCAACGCATTCAACTCGTCTCCGGTGAAGTCCTCACGGTAACGCCCGGCGCACTCTACCCCGCACTCCACCGGCTCGAAGCACGCGGCCTCATCTCCTCCGTCTGGCGACCGTCCGACAATAATCGCAAAGCCAAGTTCTACGGCCTGACAAACCGCGGCCGCAAACAACTCGAAACACAGCGCCAGGAGTGGCAGCGCTTCTCCGGCGCCGTCGATCTCATTCTCCGAGACGCGTGAGGTTTTTCCGGTGAACTTAAGCCATCTACTACGCCGCTGGCGCGCACTGACCCGCCGAAACGAAATGGAAGATCAACTCGATGACGAGTTGCGTTTCCATCTCGAAAAAGACATCGAGCAGAACATCAAAAACGGCATGTCTCGCGAAGACGCGCGATACGCGGCGTTGAAATCGTTCGGCGCGGTGGACCAGTCGAAAGAAGAATGCCGCGACGCGCGCGGTGTCGCGCCGCTCGAGAACACGCTGCGCGACATTTCTTTCAGCATGCGCGTGCTGCTCAAGAATTACGCGTTCACGATCGTCGTCATTCTCACGCTCGCGCTCGGCATCGGCGCCAACACCGCGATCTTCAGTTTCGCGAACGGCATTCTGCTGCGCCCGCTTCCCTATCCGCAGTCCGATCGTCTCGCCGTGATCGACGAAACCGCATTCAAACGCGGCGTCGATTCAGTAAGCGTCTCGTATCCAAACTTCCTCGACTGGCGCGAGCAAAACACAGTCTTCGAAGACATCGGCGTCCACTTCGGGACCAGCAGGTTCGGGCTGAGCGGCGCGGGCGAGCCGGTGGAGATTCGCGGCAGCCGCATCACCGCCGGACTCTTCGAAATCCTGCGCGTCTCGCCGCAACTCGGCCGCACTTTCACCGCGGACGAAGATCGCCCGGATCAGGATGCAGTCGTGATTCTTGGCTACGATCTGTGGCAACGAAACTTCGGCGGCGATCCCAACGTCGTGGGCCAGCAGATCGTGCTTAATAATCGATCGCGAACAGTTGTCGGCGTGATGCCGCGTGGTTTCAGGTTTCCGGAAACGAGCGAGCTGTGGGTGCCGCTCGCGTTGACGCCGCAGTTGTTTACACGGACCGATCACGGGCTGAACGGAATCGCGCGCTTGAAAGACGGCGTGACGTTCGCCGCGGCGCAAGCCGAGATGAACAACATCGCCGCTCGCATCGAACAACAGAACCCGGTCACTAACGAAGGTCTCGGCGTCAAAGTCACGAGCCTTCATGAAAATCTCACCGGCGACTATCGGCAGGCGCTGCTAATCCTGCTCGGCGTTGTCGGCTGCGTGTTGCTCGTGGCGTGCGTCAACGTTGCGAATCTTATGCTGGCGCGAGCGACGGCACGACAGAAAGAGTTTGCGTTGCGGGCGGCATTAGGCGCGAGTCGATGGCGCATCGTGCGGCAGCTCTTCGTCGAGTGTCTGTTGCTGGCGATCGTCGGCGGCGCGCTCGGTTTCGTTATCTCTTTGTGGGCGTTGCGGCTGTTGTTGAAGGCGATTCCCGTCGAGCTTCCGTTCTGGATGAACTTCGGAGTCGATCTGCGCGTGCTCGGCTTCACGCTCGGCATCACGCTGCTGACGGGATTGATCTTCGGCGCCGTGCCTGCGCTGCAAACGTCGCGTGTGGATCTCAACGACACGTTGAAAGAAGGCGGACGGGGCAGCAGCGGCTTTCGCGGGCGCTCGCGGAGTCTGCTCGTCGTGGCTGAGATCGCGTTGTCGCTCGTGCTGCTGGTCGGCGCGGGTTTGATGGTCCAGAGCTTCCTTCGTTTACAGCGCGTCAACGTCGGGCTCGACACGAGGAACGTCATCACCGCGAACGTGCGTCTGCCTGGCGCGAAGTACCGCGCACCTGAACAAAGAACCGCGTTCTTCAAACAGTTGACGGAACGCGTGCGCGCGCTGCCGGGCGTCGAGGCGGCGAGTGCGACCGGGACGCTGCCGTTGTCCGGAGACAACTGGGGCCGGAGTCTTACGGTCGAGGGTTTTGCAGTGAACTCGGTCGGACAGGCGCCGATGATTCAACACACCGTTGTGACGCCCGGTTATTTCCGGACCATGGGAATCACGCTGCTTGCCGGCCGTGACTTCACCGACGCCGACGTTAACGGTCCGCAGCTCGTCACGATCGTCGACGAGCGACTCGCGCGTCAATACTGGCCCAACGAGAGCGCGCTCGGAAAACGCGTGCGTTTCGGTCCGCCGGAAAATAACGAACCGTGGCGCACGATCGTCGGCGTCGTCGGCACGGTACGGTATGAACAACTTCAAACAGAAGACTCGGACAAGACTGTTTATCTACCGCATCAGCAAATTCCAACCGGCGGGTTAACGCTGGTCGCGAGGACACGTTCGGCAGCGCCGGAAGACATCGTCAGCGGCATCCGTCGTGAAGTGGCGCAAATCGATCGCGATCAGCCCGTAGGCGAGATCGCAACGATGGAAGGCGTCGTCGCCGACTCGATCTGGCAGCCGCGCTTGTACGCGATGTTGTTTGCGGTCTTTGCCGGTGGCGCGCTGGTGCTGGCGATGATCGGCATTTACGGCGTGATGGCGTTTCTCGTCCAGGCGCGAACGCACGAGATCGGCGTCCGCATGGCGCTGGGTGCAACAACGCGAGACGTTTTCAAGCTCATCGTCGGGCGGGGAATGAAGTTGACGATCGCGGGCGTGGCGGTCGGCGTCGGCGGCGCGATCGCGTTGACGCGGCTAATGCACAGTCTTTTATTTAATACCAGCGCGACGGATCCAATCACCTTCATCGCGATCTCGTTACTACTGGCGTTAGCGGCGTTTCTTGCTTGTTACATCCCCGCGCGGCGGGCGGCGAAAGTCGATCCATTGGTCGCCTTGCGATACGAGTAGACGGAAGTGGGTCAGTTTGAGAAACGGGTTTCCCGCAAAGGCGCAAAGACGCCAAGAGAACACAACAACAATCGTGTTTTCTTTGCGGCTTTGCGCCTTTGCGGGAGTTCTTATGAACTTTAACAGGCGCAACTTCTCGCTGCTTTTTACCGGCGCCGCCGCGTCGCTCGCGCTGGGTTGCGGCCGGATAGGCGGTTCCGAGATGGCGAACGACGCGAGACTCACGGCGCGTCCGCATCAGGGCGTTAAGACGTCGGCGACCGGCGAAATCAGGCTCGGACTCGACCGCGAGCGCGATGCGATTCTTCAGTTGCCGCAGAACGCCGGATCGTCGTCGCTTCCGCTGCTCGTGATGCTGCACGGCGCGACGCAAAGCGCCGAAGACATGTTCCGGTATCTCGGCAAGACTC